>CAJGCU010000025.1 GCA_904501945.1 uncultured Bacteroidaceae bacterium | reverse complement strand
GGCGGAGAGATGTATCACAAAGTCACAGGGGATTTTGTTGTTATGGCAACTGTTGCTGATATGGAAGGACTGAAGAGCCGCAATGTCACAGGATTCAATGAAGGCGGCATCCTCATCGAGAACAATGGGACATTCTACCAACTGGGCGCATTCCCACTATACAACTGCGGCAACATGCTTACGGTTCTAAGCAGAAGAGGACGTCCACAATACCCTAACTACAAAGGTTATAATTACGACCCATTCATCCAGTTTGAGCGTCGCGGGAACCAGCTATTTGCTCGAAGCAGCAAAGATGGAAAGACTTGGAATAATATGCCAGGTTCGCCTATTCAGGTAAATGCGACTACTCTCAATATTGGTGCCTACCAAACCACTTATTCTGAAAATTCCTCATGGGTTAAACTCAAGGATTACATCATCTACGAAAAGTCTGAAAAATAATCTGATTCTTTCTCTATGAAGACCAGCCTAAACATTCTCAAGCTGTTACTGCTCTTCTGCACAGCAATGGCAACTATTGCGGCACAAGCTCAACGACAAGAAATCATCTTGCGAGATGGATGGAAATTCTCTCGTGGAGAAGAACTTGATGCACATGCTCCTGCCCAGATCTCTTACGATGACAGTAAATGGCAAACAGTCCAAGTCCCTCACGACTGGGCTATTAGCGGTCCTTTCAACAAGGATATTGACAAGCAGGTTGTTGCCATCGAGCAGAATGGGGAGAAAGAAGCAACTGAAAAGACAGGGCGAAGCGGCGCCCTGCCTTGGGTTGGTCAAGGATGGTATCGCACAACGTTCTCTGTCGAAGAGGACTGCCCACGTGCCATCCTCAATTTCGATGGTGCTATGGCGGAGCCTGAGGTGTTTGTCAATGGCAAAAAAGCAGGAGAATGGAAATACGGTTACACGCCTTTCAATATAGACATCACGGAATACATCCATAAAGACGGTTCGCCCAACACGCTTGCCGTCCACTTGCAGAACGTGGAAGAAAGCAGCCGCTGGTATCCAGGCGCAGGTCTCATTCGTCCTGTCAAGCTGATTACCACTGGGAAATGCCACTTTTCAGAATGGGGCATCAATGTCGAAACCCAATATTGGAATTGGGAAGAAACAACTGCAACTATTCAGTTGTCGGCTTTCCTGGATGGGAACCTTGAAGGCAATAGCATTGTCCGCTTTTCCACCCATGGACGTACCATTGATGTGACACCTGAAAGAGCTGACGACCGTGGCGGAGCATTAGCTGCCACAGAGCTGACCCTGAACGATGTAGAATGCTGGTCGCCTGAAAATCCTCGGCTCTATGACCTGAAAGTGAGCATTATTGCCAATGGGGGAACAGGAAAAGTGCTGGACACCAAAACTGTAAAATATGGCATCCGGACCATCGATGTGAATGAAGAAGGAGGATTCAAGCTAAATGGGATAAGCAGAAAAATAAAAGGCGTCTGCCTGCATCACGACCTGGGCATGCTGGGTGCAGCCGTAAACAAGACTGCTCTCATCCGCCAAGTCGAGCTTTTGAAAAGCATGGGATGTGATGCCATCCGAACGGCCCACAACATTCCCAGCCAGATGCAGATGGAAGTGTATGATTCTCTCGGCATGATGGTCATGGCTGAAAGCTTCGACATGTGGGTTTATCCCAAATGCAAGAATGGCTATGCACGATTCTATAAAGACTGGTGGAAGCGCGACATCCAAAACCTCGTCTTGTCCAATCGTCTCCATCCCTCCGCCGTCATGTGGTCAATCGGAAATGAAATTCCCGAGCAAGGCTCCAAGGATGGCAACAGGATGACGCGTGAAATGCAAAACTACATCCGCCAGATAGACACGACCCGTCCTGTCACAGCCGGCATGGACCGCATTGACAACGCACTTTCTACGGGGTATGCACAGGTTCTGGATATTCCAGGCATCAACTACCGTACACAAAAATACAAAATGGCCTACGAAAAATTGCGTCACGGCTTTGTGCTTGGCAGCGAAACAGCCTCCACCCTTTCATCACGAGGCGTATACAAGTTCCCTGTCCAGCGTGTTGACGGCAAAGCCTACGAGGATGGGCAATGCTCCAGCTACGACATGGAAGCTTGCTGGTGGTCAAACATTCCTGAAGAGGACTGGCTTCTGCAAGATGATGAATCCTGGGTGATTGGCGAGTTCGTCTGGACAGGTTTCGACTATCTTGGCGAACCAACTCCTTATGACGAGTACTGGCCCAGCCGCTCTTCCTACTTTGGCATTTTCGACCTTGCAGGATTGCCCAAGGACAGGTATTACCTCTACCGCTCAAAATGGAACAAGAATGAAGATACGATTCATCTGCTTCCTCACTGGACTTGGCCAGGACGTGAAGGCGAGACAACGCCTGTCTATTGCTACACCAACCACCCTACAGCCGAGCTTTTTGTCAACGGCAAGTCACAAGGTAAAATCACCAAAAACACCCATGTGAAAAGCGGCAGCGGGAAAGACGGAAAAATTTCCGATGCAAATGACCCAGCCATCGACCGCTATCGTCTCCGATGGAACGATGTCAAGTACGAGCCAGGAGAGCTGAAAGTTGTCGTATATGATGCTAATGGCAAGGAAGCCGGAACCAAGATGATAAGAACAGCGGGAAAGGCATCTGCCATTCAGCTGACTGGCGACCTTGGCGCTCCTGTCAAAGACATGAAGGCTAATGGCGAAGACATGACATTCATCACAGTCAACATACTCGACAAGGAGGGGAACCTCGTTCCTGATGCAGATCAGCAAATCAAGGTCAGCGTGACAGGAGCAGCCGCATTCAAAGGCATCTGCAATGGTGACGCCACAAGTCTTGAGGTTTTCACAAAGCCGACCATGAAAGCCTTTCACGGGCAGCTGGTCATCGGCATCCAGAGTAATGGCAAAACAGGCAAAGCGACCATAAAAGTGCAAGGGGAAGGGCTGAAGCCTGCCACCATCACCGTGAACGCCATGTAGTCTCTGCCATCAGAAAGAAGCCCTGCCGCCTCCCCCATCGAGCGCACTTCATCTAAATTAAGGCGTACGGCACATCATAATTTAGGTGCAAGGCACATCATAACTTAGGCGAAAGGCACATCATAACTTAGGCGAAAAGTACATCAATACGGAAAAAGTTTTACAGATATATATATATAATACGGAATGAATTACGGCTTTGTAAAAGTGGCTTCGGCTATTCCCTCGCTGAAAGTGGCCGACTGCACTTATAACACCCAGCAGATAGAGAATCTGATTTGCCGGGCAGAAGAGGAAAACACAGAAATCATCGTATTTCCAGAACTGAGCATTTGCGGATACACATGCCAGGACCTTTTCGGCCAGCAATTGCTCCTTCAGAAGTGTGAAGAGAGCCTTTCAAAGCTCATTGACTTCACTCGTTCTCGGCAGATTATCGCCATTATCGGCATGCCTGTCGCCCAGGGAGCGCTTCTGATGAATTGCGCAGTTGTTGTACAAACAGGAAAAATTCTGGGCGTCGTACCCAAAACATACCTGCCCAACCATCAAGATTTCAACGAGCAGCGCTGGTTCTCCACCCCATCTGCCATTGATGGCTCTACTGTCCACCTTTGCGCCCAAACCGCACCTTTAGGTTCAAACCTGATTTTCCACACCTCCAGCACCACGTTTGGGATAGAAATCGGCTCAGACCTTTGGGCACCAATTCCTCCCAGCTGCAATCTCGCATTAAAAGGAGCTGAAATCATCTTCAGCTTGAGCGCATCCAACGAGCAAATCAGCAATCATCAATACCTGCAGTCACTCATCAGCCAGCAAAGCGCCCGCTGCCTGGCAGGCTATGTGTACAGCTCCTGCGGCTTCGGAGAAAGCACCCAGGATGCCGTTTTTGCAGGAGATGCCTTCATCTATGAAAACGGGGCTCTTATTGCTCAGAGCAAGCGCTTTTCTTTAGACGAGCAATTGATTATCTCCGAAATTGATACAGATTTTCTGCGCCACGAACGTCGCGGAAACACCATATTTGCCCAAAACATCCGATTGCAGAACGCCTGCAGCCACACAGACATACAATGTCAGGCCGTAAGAAGCACACCCGATTTCAAGCTCACACGCTCCATCCATCCTCACCCATTCGTTCCATCCTGCCACTTGGATGAACGATGCGAGGAGGCCTTCTCCATCCAGACAGAAGGACTGGCCAAACGAATCATCCACACCCATGCCCAAAGCATCGTTGTAGGAATCAGCGGCGGACTCGACTCCACTCTGGCCTTGCTCGTATGCGTCAAGACGATGGATATGCTGCAACGCCCACGAACAGACATCATAGGCGTCACCATGCCTGGCTTCGGCACGACCGACCGCACCTACACAAATGCTGTAAATCTGATGAAGTCACTTGGCATCACCATTAAAGAAATCAGCATCAAAGAGGCCTGCATTCAGCATTTCAAGGACATCGGCCACGACATCAACGTCCATGACGTCACCTACGAAAACGGGCAAGCACGTGAACGCACACAGATACTCATGGATGTAGCCAACCAGCATAACGGATTTGTTGTCGGAACAGGCGACCTCAGCGAACTGGCACTTGGATGGGCCACCTACAACGGAGACCACATGTCGAACTATGGCGTCAATGCCTCCATCCCAAAAACCTTCATCAAGCACATTGTCAAGTGGGTAGCTATGACGCAAGTTGACGAGGAATCAAGAGAGACGCTCCTCGACATTATCGACACCCCAATTTCGCCAGAGCTTATTCCTGCTGACGAAAACGGCAACATCAAGCAAAAGACAGAAGATTTAGTAGGACCTTACGAACTGCACGACTTCTTCCTCTACTACTTCCTTCGCAAAGGATTCAGCCCTGCCAAAATCTATTTCCTCGCGCAGCAGGCATTCATCAGCCCTGCCCACCCAATCGAAAGCGCCATGGAACGGGGCACCTATGACAAAGAAACCATACACAAGTGGCTCAAAACATTCTGCCGCAGATTTTTCACCCAGCAGTTTAAGCGCAGCTGCCTTCCAGACGGGCCTAAGGTAGGAACACTTTCCCTCTCTCCACGAGGCGACTGGCACATGCCAAGCGATGCAAGCAACGCCGATTGGCTGGCTGCTCTCGAATAAAGAGCAAAGCAGGAATAAAGCCGAAAGAAAATTAAGATTCAAGCATTAGAATGCAAGAATCAGAATTAAGCATAAGAATGCAAGCATTAAGAATTCAAGCATAAAGATTCAAGCATAAAGATTCAAGCATCAGAATTAAGCATAACATTAAACATACTATCATGGCAACAGTAGATGACAAAAAAGTAATCTTCTCGATGGTAGGCGTCAGCAAGACCATCCAGCAGAACCAAAAACAAGTATTAAAGAACATATACCTCAGCTTCTTCTACGGAGCAAAAATCGGCATCATCGGCTTGAACGGCTCTGGTAAATCCACCCTGATGAAGATTATTGCAGGCCTCGACCAGCAGTTTCAGGGCGAAGTGGTGTGGAGCCCGGGCTATACCGTCGGCTATCTGCCACAGGAACCACCATTGAACGAGGAAAAGACAGTAAAGGAGAACGTGATGGAAGGCGTGCAGCACGTCTATGACGCTCTTGCCGAATACGACCAAATCAACGACAAGTTCGGCCTTCCAGAATACTACGAAGACCCCGACAAGATGGAGAAGCTCATGACCCGTCAGGCCGAATTGCAAGACATCATCGATGCCACCGACGCCTGGAACATGGATTCCAAGCTCGAGCGCGCCATGGACGCCCTCCGATGCCCTCCTGGCGACTGGAGCGTGAAGAATCTCTCTGGCGGCGAACGTCGTCGTGTCGCTCTTTGCCGACTCCTTCTGCAGAAGCCAGACGTGCTCCTGCTCGACGAGCCCACCAACCACCTCGATGCCGAATCCATCGACTGGCTCGAACAGCACTTGCAGCAATATGAAGGAACCGTCATAGCTGTTACCCACGACCGCTACTTCCTCGACGACGTGTCAGAGTGGATTCTCGAGCTTGACCGCGGCGAAGGCATCCCCTGGAAGGGCAACTACTCTTCATGGCTCGAGCAGAAGAGCAAGCGCATGGAACAGGAAGAGAAGACAGCCTCAAAGCGCCGCAAGACCCTCGAGCGCGAGCTGGAATGGGTGCGCATGGCTCCTAAGGCACGACAGGCCAAAGGAAAGGCACGTCTGAACTCTTACGACAAGATGCTGAACGAAGAGCAGAAGCAGAAGGAAGAAAAGCTCGAAATCTTCATCCCCAACGGCCCACGACTGGGCAACAAGGTGATTGACGCGCAGGGCGTCGCAAAGGCGTTTGGAGAAAAGACACTCTTCACCGACCTCAACTTCAACCTTCCCCCCAACGGCATCGTCGGCATCATCGGCCCTAACGGCGCAGGCAAGACCACCCTCTTCCGTCTCATCATGGGCTTAGAGAATGCTGATGCAGGCACATTCGAGGTGGGCGAAACCGTCAAGCTCAGCTATGTTGACCAGCAGCACAAGGATATCGACCCTGAAAAGAGCGTCTATCAGGTGGTGAGCGGAGGCAACGAGAGCATCCGCATCGGCGGCCGCGACATCAACGTGCGCGCCTACCTGTCTCGCTTCAACTTCAGCGGCGCCGACCAGGAGAAGAAGTGCGGCGTGCTTTCGGGCGGAGAGCGCAACCGTCTCCACCTTGCCATCGCCCTCAAGCAGGAAGGCAACGTGCTGCTGCTCGACGAACCTACCAACGACATCGACGTCAACACGCTCCGCGCTCTTGAGGAAGGTCTCGAGGCCTTTGCCGGATGTGCTGTTGTCATCAGCCACGACCGCTGGTTCCTCGACCGAATCTGCACCCACATCCTCGCATTCGAAGGCGACGGCAACATCTTCTACTTCGAAGGCTCATATACCGACTACGAAGCCAACAAGGCAAAGCGTCTCGGCCTTGAAGAGCCTAAGCGCATACGCTACCGCAAGCTCATGGACGAATAAATCCTCCGTGAACTCAATCTTTATAGAACTGAAAATGCCCCACTCCGGTTTTCTCCGATGTGGGGCATATTTATTTTCGTTTCACCCGAAAGGATTTTTATTTTCGTGCTGCCCGAAAGGATTTTTATTTTCGTTTCACCCGAAAGGATATTATTTTCGTTCCGTCCGAAAGGATATTATTTTCGTTCCGCCCGAAAGAATATTATTTTCGTTCCACCCGAAAGGATATTTTTTTCGTGCCGCCCGAAAGGATATGCTTTTTCGGGGAGGGGTGAGCTGGCTATTTCGTCACAATCCATCCTTCTTCGTCAAAAACGAGTGGACGGACAAACAGCTTGGCGCCTCCGTTCTTGTCCTTCTCATAGGCGTGAGAGATGAAGTAGGACTTTCCGTCAAAGTCATAGGCCGAAGAGTGTCCTACGCCAAAGTATGTCTCATCGGGGCCATACAGATAGGTTCCTCCGCCCTGATCCATGCGCTTGCCCTCCTTGTCAAAGTAAGGTCCCTTCGCTTTCTTGGCACGCCCATACACAGTCTTGTAGGTTGAATTCTGTCCGCGGCAGCAATAGTCGAAGCTGACAAACATGTAGTAATAGTCGCCATGCTTGTAGATGAAAGGCGCCTCGATAGCATTCTCTCCCGCCTCGATGGTGTTGTTTCCCTCCTGTGTGAAGGCGATGTCCTCCAGCTTGTACTTCTTGTCGAATCGTCGCGCCACAGTCACAGGCTTGCTTGTCGGAGTCTTCAAGTCCTTCTTCGACAGCTTCACCATCTGGATGCCGTCCCAGAAGGAGCCGTAGAAGAGGTAGGGCTGCCCTTTCTTGTCCACCACGAGGCTGGGGTCGATAGCATTCCAGCAATCCTCGCCGCGATGTGAGGCAATCACCATTCCCTGGTCCTTCCATTCGAAGTCGGGCGACTTAGGGTCGAGCGTCTTGTTCGTGGCCAGCCCTATTGCGCTACCATTCTTTCCGAAAGTGGAGCACGAGTAGTAGAGATACCACATGCCTTCGTGATAATAGATGTCGGGCGCCCACGTGTGTCCGTTGTATCCCTTCACTTCCTGCTTTGCCCATTCAGGAATCACCTTGAGGACAGCAGGTTCAGGTCGCCATTCCTTCATGTCGGCGCTTGAGAGCACGCTGACGCCAAAGCCTGTGGCGAAGATGTAGTAGCGCCCGTCCTCTCCCTTCGCCATGACCGGGTCGTGCACGTCGGGGTGAGCGGCATCAAATCTGAATTGAGGCTGCGCTTCGGTTGCGCTGATGCTGCCCAGGAGCAACAGAGTTGCTAAAAGTTTCTTCATGATAGCAGATAATTAGAGATTATTTTGTGTTCATACTGAAGGCTGAGCCGCCATCTTTTTTGGGGGTCAAGCTGCTCTTTTCCTGCAGAGAGATTTCCTGGCTGCGCTTCTCATGCCACCAGCAGGGCGATAGCCTGGATGAAGATGATGAGGAACACCATCGCAATCGGATAGACCGTTGCGTAAGCCACGCTTGGGATGTTGCTGTCCACCATCGAGTCGGCAGCCGCCAAGCCCGGCGTGCTCGTCATGCCGCCCGTAATTGTTCCAAGCAGGTCGAGGATGGAAATCTTGAACACCCATCGTCCCACGATGACAGCCACCAGCATTGGCACAAGCGTGATGGCTGCTCCGATGCCGAAGAGCATCAGCCCGCTCGTCTGGAATGTCTCCACCAGCGTCTTGCCTGCCGACGTTCCCACCTCGGCCAGGAAGAGCAAGAGTCCCAGCTGTCGCAGCAGCTGGTTGGATGAGCCCGACATTGACCAGATGACAGGTCCCGTCTTTCCGATGGCGCTCAACACAAGAGCCACGATGAGCACACCTCCCGTCAATCCTGGCGAGAACGACATGCCGTCGCCAAACGATATGTTCAGCTGGCCGAAAATCACGCCCAGCACGATGCCCGTTGCAATAGGGAAAAAGTCTGTGTCCGAGAGCAGCTTCGCATTGTTGCCAATCATGCAGGCAAAGCCGTTGAGTCCTTCCTTCTCGCCCACCACCATCAGCTTGTCTCCAAACTTCAGCTCCAGGCTCTCGGATGGCGTCAGGTCGATGCCGCTTCGGCGCACTCTCGTGATGGTGCATCCGAAATTCTGGTGCAGCTTCAGCTCGCCAATCTGCTTGCCCACGATGCGCTTCTCCGTCAGCAGCAGCGACTGAATGTCCTGCGTCTCGGCCAGCGGCAGCTCTCCCTCCTCGCGCTCGCCCAGCAGCACCTCTGCCTGCGAAAGCGCGTCGTTCGTTCCCACACATTGCACCCAGTCGCCCTCGCTCAGAGGCGTCACGCCCGTAGGGATGAGGATGTCGTTGCCCGACTTCATTCTGGAGATGATGGCGCCCGTCATGCCCGAAAACTTCAGCTGCGCCAGCGTGCGGCCAACCACAGCATCGTTCGTCACCTTGAACAGGCACGTCTGCAGGTCGGGAAACTTGCTCCGCCTCTGCGCGTCAAGCAGCCGCGCCTCCTTCACCAGGTCGATGCGCAGCACCTTGGGCAGCAGCTTCACAAACAGGATCACGCCTATCACGCCAAACGGATAGGCAATACCATAGGCAATCGATGCCAGCGGCGACGACGTGCTGTCGATAGCCACAGCCAAGCCCGGCGTACTGGTCAGCGCGCCTGCCATCAGCCCCACAAGACTCTCTGTCTTGATGTCAAAAGCATACTTCAGTCCCACAGCCGTGAGCGCAGCAGAGCCTATGAGCAGCAACGTGATAATAATCAGCGACTTGCCCTTATTCTTGAACGAGTCAAAGAAACCAGGGCCCGCCTGGATGCCAATCGTGAAGATGAACAGCACCAAGCCGAAGTTGCCCAGTTCCTTAGGAATGAACACGCCAAAATGCCCAAACAGGAGCGCAATAAAGATAACCGCCGAAACATCAAGCGAAACTCCCTTCACCTTGATTTTTCCCAACATGAATCCCAATGCCACAATCACAAACAAGGCAAAATAGGACGATTTCAACAATTCTGCAAACATAAAAAATAGGAATACAAAAAAAATTAGTATTAGTATTCGTTAAAAAGTATGCAAAATTACAAGGTTTCAGCCAAATACACAAATTTTTCACATCTAAACACGAATACTGCACAAAAGAAAATTATTCCCCCCCATCAATAAAAGCAGAGCCGTCCGACCATCAAGTCAGACAGCTCCGCTTTCTCTTTGCCAACATTCAACATTCAAGCCATCAGCAGAAGGCACGCGCGCCCTCCCCCGTCCGTTGTCAGTTGTCCGTTGTCTGTTGTCCTTCTTCTTCCACATCCAGCGCCTCAGCAGCCCCAGTCACAGCCATGCCCTTCAGCATCTGCGCAAACTTGCCGCCAGGATAGAAACGCACCTTCTTCTTGAAGCCCTTGCCCCCAATCGTCTTCTCCACCTCGTCGAGCGTAGGGACAGCCTTCGACACAAACACAGGCTTGAACGAGCCAAACGAGCCAAGGCTCACCCCGTGACCAATCTCCATGTAGTGCACCAGACGGTTCAGCAGCGCATCCACCACGGCACGCGTAGAGTTCGTGTTCACCCCGCGCGACTGCGCAATCTCCTCCACCAGCTGCTCATACGTCACCTTTGGGTAAGTCAGCTGCATCGCCTTAAACACCTCAGGCTTCTCCTCACGATAATTCAGCGTAATCTTCGCCTTTCTGTACTGTAATGCCATAATCCTTTCTCCTTTCCTTTTTAATCAGTTAAACATCCATTTTCACAAAACAATTCTCACTCTCAAAACATCGCCCAGCGCGTGGGCTGGCAGCGCGTGGGCTGGTCAACTTTCAATCTCCCCTCCGTCCGTCGTCCGCTGTCTGTTATCCGTTGTCCGTTGTCAGTAGTCCGTCGTCCGCTAACACCTCCATCCAGAACTCCTCGCCCTTTCCATACGCCTCATACACCAGCCTCTCCAGCCTCGCGTACACCACATCACCATTCACGATGCGACACCCTCCGCCGTCCGTTGTCTGTTGTCCGTTGTCCGCCGTCTCCCCAATCAGCACCTCCCCCTCAAAGCACTGGCGGCTCCAGCGATGACCCACAAACACCTGGCGATGACCAGGGCACTTAGGCACCCTCAGACCCATCACCCCATAAGGCGACTGACCCACCTTCATCCTCCACCTGCCCACCGGCAGGCAGCAGCGGCTCGCACCAGGAAACGTCTCCGTGTACTCCACATACGAACACTCCCTCGCCTCGCACACCATGCGCGGCTCCAACTCGCCATCCATCCACACCTCCATCACACTCTTCGTCACCTCGTGATCACCATAATAACGCTTCAACCTTATCACCATAATTCTATAATTATAAGACAACAGACAACGGACAACAGAATACTGACTACGGACAACAGAACCGTACACACCCAATTTTCAACTCTCAACTTTCAACTTCCGTTGTCCGTTGTCTGTCCTCCGTAGTCAGAACTCCGTTCTCAAAACACCTTTCCCATGCACGACGTAGTGCACAGCGTAGCCGCAATCGCGCTCAAGATTGTGCTCAGCAGATTGATCAGCATTTTCCAGTCAAATTTCTTGTCATTTTCCATACATTCGTCCTTTCATTTTAATGGTGTTAAACATTCGTTTTTTCATCTCCTAACCTCTCTGCAAAGTTACGAAAATCTTTTCATATATACAAGTGTTATTCAAATATTTTTCACCATTTTATTAAACTTTTTCTTTAAGTTATTTTGGACAACGGACAACGGACAACAGTTAACGAATTGACAATTGAAAATTGAAAATTGGGCTGCGCGTGAGCTGGTCAACTCTCAACTTTCAACTTTCAACTTTCAATTTTCAACTTTCAATCCGTGCAATCCGTGAGAGAAAACCCTCGCCCAGCGCGTGGGCTGATGGTTGGTCACACCCCTCATCATAATTTAGATGAAGGGTGCGACATAAAAATGGTGCAGTCGGAGCGTTCATTCATCCTCCTGCCGCTTCGTGGCCAGATAGTGCTCGCTGAAGTCCTTGCAGCCCAAGGGCAGCTGATGGTGCTGCAGACTGGGCAGGAGTCGCTGCAGCTGCAGGAAGAGGCGCTCGCCCGGCTCGTCGCGGTCGGGGTACATGTGGAAGGAAATCGCTAATTGAGAACTGAGGCTCGACAATTGCTCAATGTCCTTCTTCGAGAGCAGAGTGGCCGACGGGATGGCAATGGCCTTGCGCCCCGCCGAGAGCATAGCCCAGCAGTCGGACGCCCCCTCGGTGATGTAGAGCTCGTCGCGTGGCTGGAGCAGGTTCAGCACGGGCAGGTTGTAGATGCCGCACCTCGAGCCGCTGGGGAAACGGAATCGGGGCGAGGCACCCTTCTGCAAGTTGCGGTTCTGAATGCCCGCCAGCCGCCCTTCCCTATTGTAGTAAGGAATCTGCAGCCAGTCCGCGCCCTGCCTGTCGCGCCACGAGGTGAGCCGGCACCAGCGCACCACCCGCTCGTCCAGACGACGTTCTGTGAAGAGAAACCGTCGTGCCTCGGGCGAAAGCCACGGATGCTCGAAGAAACGCTCATACTTCGCCGCATCGAAACCCTCCCACGCTCCAGTCGCTTTCTCTGTAGCAGACGGCTTTGGGTCGCTCAGTATCACGTTGTGCCCGTCAGCCAGCCACCGGCAAGCCTCCCGGAAGTCCTTGCCGAGATAGCGCATCACGAGGTCAATCGTCCCTCCGCCTGCCCCGCACACGAAGCATCGGAAGGTGTTCCGCCTGACGCAGAACGACAGGCTCGGATGCGTGTCCGAATGGAACGGGCACAGGCACTTGTGGCGCGAGACCTGGAGCCCAAGCCGCTCCGCGACTCCCTCGATGGGGAGGTCGCGAAGCCTTTGAAGTTCAAACTTGTCCATAATTATCAATTGTCAATTATGAAGGTACTCCTCCGTCTTGGTGTACAGCCCCGTCTGTGCTGAATACGTGATGAACCCACGGTTCTTCCACACGTTCAGCTGATGCCTGGTGCCCTCCTTGCTCTTGCCAAGCTGCAGACGCAGAGCCTCCAGCTGCTGCTCGTTGAAAGCGTTTTCGAGGCTATCGAGCATATTCTTGGGACCACTCTTCTGCACCTCCTCCGACGGAGCATCGCCACCCTTGAACATGTCGCCAAACACCTTCACCTTCGACCACAGGTCGTAGTAGCAGAACCATACCATATATTCGCCGATGGAACGCGACCACGTCTGGTCATTCAGAATCCAAAGCGTGGCGGCCTTCTTCCATGCCGCGAAGATGCTTCGGTGCGAGAGCTCGAAGAGCATATCGTCGTCGGCAAGGTCTGCCAGACGAGCCATCTCCTCCGCCAGCTGGTCGGCAATCCGGTTCAGAGGCTTCACCACAAAACGCCCCTTGCAGCTGCCCAGGCGAAGGATGTACTCGTCGAGCTTGCCCATAAACGCTTCATCGTAGGTTCCCTGACGAGGGATGCACCCCTTGCGCTCGCCACGCGCCTTGTAGGCAAAAGGAACACGCCCGAAGAAACCGTTGGTGAGGTCTTTCTTGTAGAACGCACGTGCAGCGTCGGGCGTGGAACTGAACGTGATGTTCACACGCAGAATCGGGTTGCCCGTCACACCCTCGGCTGTGGCACGCAAGGCACCCGCACGCTGGCGGTCGTAGATGTTGCGGATGGTCTGGCTCACCTGCCTGTGACCGCCACACATCTTGTCCGCCATCTCCACCTCGGGCAGGTTCAGGTACTGCGTGCGCCCGCCCATCTTCTCCAGCGCCATCGCGTTCTGGATAAAGGCAGGATTCGTCAGGTCGGCAGGCGGAAACCAGAAACCCACGTCAGGACGTTCGGGCTTCTCCTTGTTCGCCCCCCTCGTCTTCATCTGCCGCTGCCAGTCCACCAGCTTCCTGTACTCCATCTCATCATGCTCGCGAAAAGGCCTCATGATAGCCTCCACGAGATGCGTCAGCTGCGCCTTTCCCACGCCCGAAGGACCAATCAGATGCCCCATCTGGCCACAAAGTTCGTAGTATTTGTTGTCCGAGTACATGAACTCCACATCCTTCAAATGAGCCGCAAGAGCAGGAATCGCCATCGGAACAAGCGGTTCACGCATGTCTTTTGAGGCCTGCGAAAGGAGCAATTTGCATACTTCAGTGCCTTTTGAAGGCTTCGGCATCTTAGGAACCGTTCTGTCAAAGATATTATAATTCATTGCTTTTTAGAGAATTAAATAGTTAATCAATCATTCTTTCCACCCTCCGCAGTCTCAGTCTCAGAGTCTCAGTTCGTTTCAAAGCCACCCCCTCTTTCCTTTCTTATATATCTATATATCTAATTATTAATAAGTTATAAGTTCAATAAAAGAAGGTTTCGACATGAATTGTGACATTTTCTGCAATTGAGACTGAGACTTGAGACTGTTTCGGGTTAACACTCACACTTCTTCTACAAGGCCATTCAGAGCCTCGCGAAGTTCGTCATACACACTTCGGGCATAGCTCTCGACGCTCCACCCTGCCCCTTTCTTTATGGGCTTGAAGTTCGGGCGCAGCGTTCCGTCATCCTGCCGGGTGATGGTGATAAACCTCCCCACGAACACATGAGGATTGCGCTTCCCGTTGGTCGAAGGTTGCGACTCGATGAAGGTGTAATGGTCTTCCGCATCACGCGTCAGCACACCCATATAGTTCTTACTCATTCTTGTTCTGCGGTCACTCCGCAAGAGCGTCTTCACATCGACACACAGGTCGGTGTTCGGGTGAAAGCCTTGCTCCACATCTAACTTCAAAGGAGAGGCCGTAATGGTTATCTTCGTTGTCATAACCAAAATTCTTTCCGGGAATAAACTCGGTCTCACACGAGGGTCCCTCCGCACAGCAAGGAAGTGAGACTGGCCTACGGTCCGACGCTTGACCCTTTCCCTTGCTGGTTGGTAATGCAAAGTTACGGAGATAAAAAAACCCGATGAAGCAATGCCTCATCGGGTGGGAGTTTGCGGGAGTTTTGTGTAGAGTTTTGCCCTACGGTGGGAGTTTTCACCCCTTAACCCCTATTTGGGTGGGAGTTTTCACTCTAAAAATGACATTTCGGCGGGAGTTTTGGAGAGTTTTCACTCTAAAAAGCCCTATTGGGGCGGGAATCTTTCATCCTTAAGAGTTAGAGAGCAGACTGCCCATCGTCAGAGCAATGTTCAGATAATCGCGGAAACGAGTGCCCCTCACAGGCGCATCATTCTCCGTCCACATCGTCACAGGCTTGGAGAAACTCTGCACAGCCATTCGCGCAATCTCCTTCGCGTCAGGCAGATGCCTGTGGTCAGGCACCAGCTCCCTCACGTGCGCGCAAAAACCCTGATAATCACCAGCCTGCACCAGATTCCTGTCGAGCAGGGCACGATAAACCGCATACCATTGCCGCGCATGCACCACAATGCCGCTCACCGCCACCAGCTGCCTGTCCACCACCTCGGCCGGCATCCTCATCGCCTGCTTCTGCTTCTCCTTCGTGCGGCGTATGCTCTTCAGCAACTCACGCGACGAATTCTTCGGCGACACCTTCTCCACACTCCTCACCACACCGAACACCCTCACATCCATATCCTCCGTCAGCAGAATAGCATCATAAGTGTCATTTCTGGGCACCAGCCAGCGGTTCCCATCCTCATCCGTGAAAAGCGTCTTCACCGTGCAGCCGCCATCCACCCACACAAACACATCGTCGCCATCATAGGCATCCACACCCAGCTGCACCCTCAACTTGTCACCATTCTCATAGCCAGCATCAATCATCGAGTCGCCCGACACAGGCACCAGCACATACGGATGCGTGCCCACCAGAGCCTTCGGCAGCAGCACATAGTCGTCAATGTAGTCATCGCCCATCTCCGCAGGCAATCCGCACTTCACCGCATGATAGCTCACCGGCACGGGCGTGTCGCACAGCTCCGTCTGCCAACCCGCACCCTCAATCGCAGACAGCATCTCCTTCAGTTCTCTCTCGTCCATAGTTGAATTAATCCTTCTTTTTATATTCATCATTGTGCCGCATACCTGCATCCAGGATAGTTTGAACATCCCCAGAATCTGCCGTATGAACCTGTACGTTGAACCAACTGGCCTCCGCACTTGGGGCAGATTCCCGCCTTCACTTTTTTCACGTGCTCCTTCTTTGCCATCTTGATGTTCCGCACATGCCTCCTGTTACTCACCTCCTTCCTGACATTGCGCCCCATGAGCCTTCTGACAATAAAATCCACATCTTCATCAGAAAGGACATCTGACCGGTAACTTCTAATGGTGTCTATAAGTTCCGATTCGTATACAACTGAATATTCGACTCCACATGAGAAAGATCCGCATCCCCGACGAAAACCACAATGGGAATCACCTTTAGATTGGGGTATTCATCGAAATTGTTCTTGATTTCATACAGGTGAAGGAAAGACTGCTTGACAGGATTGTATAATCTGTTCTTCGTGATATAGGTGTATGTCTTACTATTCCCGAATTTTACATATGTGGGGATAATCTGTGTCCACTCCTTCCGATTATCACTCCCATAAATATCACCCCTGTAGTTCTTCGTCTCAATCAAAAACACGCCAAATTTCGACACCACCACATGGTCTATCTGCGTCGTCCCTCTCTTTGTTTTTAGTACAATATCCTCCAACAAATGATAGTCCTCCGGAAGCCGGGCAAGGACTTTGTGCACCCTTGCCTCTCCCCTGACACCTTTCTGAGTCGATGAGTTATACCACTTCCGGAAGATAACCACACCGACCATCAGAACGAGTATTATAATAATGTATAAAGACATATTTACGTGTTTAATTCATCAAATCTGCACCTGGCATACATATTATTCACAGAAAGAATGGCCGCCAAGATTACACCAATGCGCACATCTAATTTCACATTTTAATCATTTTCCTCCATTTAATCGCAAAACAACTATTCTCTCCTCGTCTGTCACCAAGTCCCAATCCTTCAAAACTTGCAAGGGGCGCATATTCTGCCGACGTGCAGTCATATTTCCCTTGATTCTGTTCCACTTGCAAAGATAAAAATTCATCCGCATTCCAACAACTATTTGGGAATAAAAAGTGGATGTTTACCCTATATGTCCTTGACAGGATGGAGGCATCCAAAAACAAACAAGCCCCCGCACAAAGAAATGTGCAGGGGCTTTTCTATGCTGAGGCCATGCCGCGGCTTAGTATATCTTGCTTCGCAGCTCCTTGATGTCGTCGCTGTGACGGTGTCCTCTCACGCTTTCTCCTTATCGACCTTCATCCATCTATTTCCATTAATTCCGCACAAAATCCTTTTTTAAACGTGAGTTAAATTAGAATCCTTCTTCTATATAATTGAAAGGACCATAACATAACCTGACGAAATATTCATAACTCAATTCGCCATAAGGCATATTGGGATTTCTTATTATATCTATATAAAAACCAAATTTTGATTCGTCCAATAAGGGGTCTTGCCCTCCAATATATCCTTTATACTTGCCTATTTTAGTTTCAACAGTAGGGTATCTTTCTTTCATTAAGTCATTAAATTCCTCAAGCGTTCTTAACGCGGCTCTTTTTCCTTTAGCTTTGAGAATGAACTTTCCACCATTCATATAACTGTTTTCGCCATCTGATTGGAACATGAAATAGATTGTGTCAAACAATTTTCCTGCATAAAAGACATTCGAGTAATATATGCCTTGCCTATCAGTATGTTCACGATCTGGCTGCCCAAATTTTTTCTTTAGGATTTCTTCAACCTCTTCGTATGATGTTCCAAAAGGGATATTACAAAATTCATAGACTCTGTTTTTTTCTATAGCCATTTTCCTATATGCCGCATCGTCCCATATCGTGTCGCCATTTTCCACAATACCGAATTTATGTTCGCCTTCTTTTCCGCCAGAACTCAAAATGAAAGAGGTTTGTGCCATTATTGACAACGGCAAAAAAAATAAAACAAAGGAAATAATCTTTTTCATTGATAGTAAAATTTTAGTATAATTATTCACAAAAAGAATTTTCACCAGAATGACACCAATGTGGTAGGTCTATGCGTGTATCTAAATCAAAATCGATGTCGAAAGAATATTTGCCTACAACACCATCGCCATACCATGCATCCGCAATGGCACTGTGTATGTAGAAATCTCCGAAAATACTATCACAACAAGAACAGCCAAAAGACATATATGAGTTACCAACCACACTACTATATCTTTCCTTTATAGTAGCCAAAATCAGATATTTTCCTTCATCAGAGGATGCGTATTCATGTATTTTCCTCAATATTTCTGGTCGGAATAAGAATTTATCAGATGTCCACATTGCTTCATCATGAAATATTTCCGTATTACAAGCAGAACTGAATGGTGCTATGTAATAAAAATGATTCATACTTCCACATTTCCAACAAGGCATTTCAACAAAGACCACATTCACGCGTGGTAAAGGTCTGAGTGTTTTGCAGAATTTTATTTTATCAGTAATAAAATCTTTCACAAAAATGTCGAGTGCTAATGTTTTTCGGCCTTTCAAAGAAACCATTAATGAATCATCTTCCTGTATAAGTCTAAATATAGGCAAATCTTCAAGTTCCAATCTTTGCCTTGAAGGTTCTTTCTCAAAGAGCCAACAACAGATGATTCCGTCTTTGATATATTTTTCTTGCCTTTCTTGAGTTTTTTTCAAAGACTGCGGGGTTAGTTGTATTTCAAATGCATATTTCTTGCAATTATATTGGATAAAAACATCTGCCCTCCATCCGTTGCCAACATATTCCATTTGCGCCTGCATCCCTAATTGGTTACATGCCTTCACAATTTGTAGCTGAGCTAATTCATGCAATGCTGTTTTCATAAATGATATACCTTGTTTAATGATAAGCCAAGTACATACAACCACTTTTGTCGCAAAGCACAAAGCATTTCAGCCTTGATTTTCCACACATTTCATTTACTTTTTCATCTTTGTGATGTAGCAAAATGTCATAATACTCTTTTGTCCATATTCCAAGACATTCTTTGCTTATCCTACCCTCCCAACCGCTCTCAAACGAATAAGGTTGTGAAGCCTCGTATGGGTGCTGTTCACACTCAAAAATGATCTTTTGAAGCTTATCGTAAAAATCTTTTGTCATAATTTTTTCTGTCAGATATTGCAACATAACACAAATCCACTCCCTTTTTGATGGAACAGTCGACCTAGGTTGTACCTTTAGCTTATTTATGCTATTCTCTTTTATTCATCACTTTTTTGTCGCCGCTTTCACTGCATTTTCAAATTCCTCTTTAGAACAAGGCTTTCGTAGAATCCAATAGGAACTGGTTGTCGATATTCCTGAATCACCTTGAACAGTTGAACCATTTAGGTACATCTCCCATCCCTGTGACAAGAAATACATCAATGCGCCAGCAGGAGTAGTGAATCTCATCTTATTATCATTGTCATTCCGAAGCCTTTTCACCTCTTTACCATCATCAAAATATACCTTGAAATTCTCTTTCGTGAATTCTCCTTCAAAAGACACGATACTATAGATGTAATACTTTTTTTCTTCTGTTTGAGCATTACAAACAAAAGGAACACAAAGCAATAAAATCAATAAAAATCTTTTCATATATTTTCCTCCATTTAATCGCAAAACAACTTTTCTCTCCTCGTCTGTCACCAAGTCCCAATCCTTCAAGACTTGCAAGGGGCGCATATTCTGCCGACGTGCAGTCATATTTCCCTTGGTTCTGTTCCACTTGCAAAGATAAAAATTCATCCGCATTCCAACAACTATTTGGGAATAAAAAGTGGATGTTTACCCTATATGTCCTTGACAGGATGGAGGCATCCAAAAACAAACAAACCCCCGCACAAAAGAAATGTGCAGGGGCTTTTCTATGCTGAGGTCATGCCGCGGCTTAGTATATCTTGCTTCGCAGCTCCTTGATGTCGTCGCTGTGGATGTAGTCGTCGTACTGCATGAGCTTGTCGATGTGTCCCTTGGGGGCGAGCTCGATGATGCGGAACGTCACAAATTTAACGATCATGGCTCTGCGTTATATGACTCGGAGGATGACCATGACAGCTACTATGAAAGTGGTGAGTACGACTAAAAGATGTCCTCAAACAAGCAAATGTTAAGAGAAGTATTAATAAAGAAGAATGGATTTATTTATCCCCATAATGGCCATAGGTGGAAAGCACATCTACATGAACCTCCGTCTCGAAGATACGATATACCAGACGATGCTTCTTCGTGATTTGGCGGCTCCAGCGGTTTTCAGGCATCCCTTTCAGCGGTTCCGGATGCCCTGTGCCGCTTTGTGGGTGCTCAACAATTTCATTCAACAGTTTAACCGCCTTTCTGAAAGCTGCAGGCTCACTACGTTTCAGTTTGGCAAGCCCTTCTTGGGCTTCGAGGGAATAGGTGATGGAATACATGGTCAGAGAGAGTTTAGCCACTTGTTCATCTCTTCACGATTTGTAAAGGTCGTACCTTTACCCTCGGCTATTTCTCTTTCCGCCTTGTCCACACGGGCAAAGAACTCTTCCTTTGTCATCTCCGTTGGGTCGGCCTTCTTCTCCATAGCAAGTTTCTTGGCGTATCGGGTCAGACGCCTCATCAGAAGTTCATTGTCGGCAATGGCTCCGATGCTTTGCCAAAGTTCGACATTCATCGCATTTAATTGTATGGCTGTCATATCTTCAAAGGATTTTGATTTGCCTACAAAGTTATGCATTTATTTTTGTACCACCAAAGAAAAAGAAAAATAATGGACGAAACAGCAACCTGACGAAGGAAGATTGAAGCGGCGCTCTATGGCGACAGGGAAATACTCCCCCTTCCCCCACATCTTTCATTTAGCGGGGCGCACCACGCACCTTTTCACCAATGGCTAATAACAAGAAAAATGAAGCCTCAGCTTTCGCTGGGGCTTCATTCTTGAGGTGATCAGTATATCTTGCTTCGCAGCTCCTTGATGTCGTCGCTGTGGATGTAGTCGTCGTACTGCATGAGCTTGTCGATGTGTCCCTTGGGGGCGAGCTCGATGATGCGGTTGGCTACGGTCTGGATGAACTCGTGGTCGTGGGATGCGAAGAGGACGTTGCCCTTGTACTGCTTGAGGTTGTTGTTGAACGCCTGGATGGACTCGAGGTCGAGGTGGTTGGTCGGCGTGTCGAGGATGAGGCAGTTGGCGTTCTTGAGCTGCATGCGCGCTATCATGCAGCGCATCTTCTCGCCTCCGGAGAGGACGTTGACTTTCTTGAGCACTTCTTCGCCGCTGAAGAGCATGCGGCCGAGGTAGCCCTTGAAGAAGACGTCGTTGCCTTCGCCGTACTGGCTGAGCCACTCGATGAGGTTTTTCTCGCTCTGGAAGAACTCGGTGTTGTCAACGGGAAGGTAGGCGGTGGTGATGGTGACGCCCCACTTGTAGGTGCCAGCCTGCGGCTCGCGGTTGCCGTTGATGATTTCGAAGAGGGCGGTCATGGCGCGTGGGTTGTGGGAGAGGAACACGACTTTCTCGCCTTTCTCCACGTTGAAGGTGAGGTCTTGGAAGAGGACGGTTCCGTCGTCTTCGATGGCTGTGAGCCCTTCGACTTCAAGTATCTGGTTTCCGGCTTCTCTCTCCATGGTGAAGATGATGCCGGGGTATTTGCGTGTGGATGGGAGAATCTCGTCGACGTTGAGCTTTTCGAGCATCTTCTTGCGCGAGGTGGTCTGCTTGCTCTTGGCTGCGTTGGCTGAGAAGCGGCGGATGAACTCTTCGAGCTCGCGGCGCTTCTCGTCGGCCTTGGCTTTCTGGTTCTGCGCCTGCTTCAGGGCGAGCTGCGAGGACTCGTACCAGAAGGAGTAGTTGCCGGCAAAGAGGTTGACTTTGTTGTAGTCGATGTCGACGGTGTGGGTGCTGACGGCATCGAGGAAGTGGCGGTCGTGGCTCACGACGAGGACGGTGTGCTCGAAGTTGGCCAGGAAGTCTTCGAGCCATTCAACGGTCTCGAGGTCGAGGTCGTTGGTGGGCTCGTCGAGCAGCAGGTTGTCGGGGTTGCCGTAGAGGGCCTGGGCGAGCATGACGCGCACTTTTTCCTTACCTGTGAGCTCTGACATCATCTTGTAGTGGAGGTCTTCCTTGATGCCCAGGCCTGAGAGGAGCTGAGCCGCGTCGCTTTCGGCGTTCCATCCGTCAAGCTCGGCGAATTTCTCTTCGAGCTCGGCTGCACGGATGCCGTCTTCGTCGCTGAAGTCTGACTTTGCGTAGAGCGCGTCTTTTTCCTGCATGATTTCCCAGAGCACCGAGTGTCCCATCATGACGGTGTTGAGGACGGTGCAATGGTCGAACTTGTAGTGGTCCTGCGAAAGCACGGAGAGGCGCTCGCCTGGTCCCAGCGTGATGGTGCCCTTGGTGGGCTCCAGCTCGCCGCTGATGGCTTTCAGGAGGGTTGACTTTCCTGCTCCGTTGGCTCCTATCACTCCGTAGATATTTCCATTTGTGAACTTCATGTTCACGTCCTTGTAGAGAACGCGCTTGCCAAACTGTACGGCAAGGTCAGAAACTGTAATCATCTTTATGTATTTTTTTGAGTATTTGCAATTTGGGTACAAATATACGACTTTTTTGACGAAGTGAGGGTATCTGCCCGCCAAAAACTTGCCTTGCTGGAGGGATTCGCGACTGGAATGCCTGCTGGCGGCATGGAGGGGGGCAAGGGATAAAAGAAAGGGCACTCCCGGAGGAATGCCCTTGAATATTGTCTGTCGCTGGTTGATTAAGCGTTAACCTTAGCCATGTAAGCGATGAGCTCGAGAACCTTGTTAGAGTAACCGATCTCGTTGTCATACCAAGATACAACCTTAACGAATGTATCTGTGAGAGCGATACCAGCCTTAGCGTCGAAGATTGAAGTGCGAGTGTCGCCGAGGAAGTCAGCAGATACTACGTCTTCGTCAGCATAGCCGAGAACGCCGTTGAGGTATGTTTCAGAAGCTTCCTTCATAGCTGCGCAGATTTCAGCGTATGTAGCTGGCTTAGCGAGGTTAACTGTGAGGTCAACTACAGATACGTCGAGTGTTGGAACGCGGAATGCCATACCTGTGAGCTTGCCGTTGAGTTCTGGGATAACCTTGCCTACAGCCTTAGCAGCACCTGTAGAAGATGGGATGATGTTGCCAGCAGCAGCGCGGCCACCACGCCAGTCCTT
>CAJGCU010000024.1 GCA_904501945.1 uncultured Bacteroidaceae bacterium | reverse complement strand
GCGAAATCCTCGAAGAGCGCCAGTTCCCAATCACCAGTCTGATCGTCGCGCCAGTAGGAAGGGAACAGCTGCTTCCAGCGTTCTTCCACAGGTTTGATGCCCTTAATCTGGAAAGCGCGTTCGATTTCGCCTTCGATAAAGTCGAACGACTTGGTGTCTTGCGGCAGCGGCTGAAAGTGAAACACTACATCGAGCTTGCCGTTCTTGTTTGTTTGTGTGAACTGGTTGAGCTCTATGCCATCAACAGAGATAAGGTTATAGCGGTTGTCGCCTGCTTTCAGGTGGGTGTCGCTCACAAACTGAAAACGAAAGTCAGGGTAGTCTGAACGCAAACTGATGGTCATATATACCAATGTCTCCGTCTCATTCAACTCTACCTTCGTTATGTCAAGAGCCGTGTTGAAGAATCCATCTCCATAGCTGGTTCCATACTCGGTAGTGGGCTGTTCCCACACCATTGTCTTCTCTTTTGCCCATCCTGTCAGCGCAACGAAAGCGAGCAGGAGAGTGATGATTGTTTTCTTGTTCATTGTTACAGATAGGTTCTGATTTTTAAAAAGCTTCCATTGAACAGTTTACGTTAGTCCAGCGTCCGCTATATCTTTGTGCTTTTTGTCTGCAAAGATAGCTATTATTCCCCGTTCAATAATTACCCCCCCCATTTTAATGATTATTAACAAAAAATATGCTATTAAAAGAGGGGAAATGTCTGTTTTGACACTTCCCTCTTTTCTTCATACGAGATGTTTGGGCTAAATTTTTGAATCAAAAATCAAAAAAAGTCCCAACTTCTTTGTAGGTCTATCTGTTCCTGTTTATCAGTTTTCTAAAAGTTTCTCTACAGCCTCTTCCATCTTCTCAAACTTGAAGCCGCTCACCACGTCGTCCATGAGGGCCTTTATCTTATCGTTGCAGAGGTTGCCGATGGAGCCTTCATGGGTGTGGTGGATGTCCTTGTTGGGGGTAAAGCTGCCTGCCTCGATGTCGAGACCAACCTTCTTGTAAGCATCGCGGAAGGGCATGCCCTCGCGTGCTAGACGGTTCACTTCTTCAACGGAGAACATAGGGTCGTAGATAGGGTTGTTGAGAATGTCCTCGTTCACCTCCATTTTATTAATAATGTATGCTGCCATTTGTAGGCAGTCTTTCAGTTCGTCGAAAGCTGGAAGGAAAGCTTCCTTGATGATTTGCAGGTCACGGAAGTACCCGACGGGCAGGTTGTTCATAATCATCGTGACAGTGACAGGAAGTGCCTGCAGTTTGTTGCACTTGGCACGGGTCAGCTCAAACACGTCGGGGTTCTTCTTGTGCGGCATGATGCTGGAGCCTGTGGTGCAGTCGGCTGGAAGTTTCACGAAACCGAAGTTCTGTGAGTTAAACATGCAGGCATCGAATGCCAGCTTTGCCAATGTGCCAGCAATGCTTGCCATGGAGAATGCCACGTTCCTTTCGGTCTTGCCACGTCCCATTTGGGCGTACACCACGTTGTAGTCCATTGAATCGAAGCCCAAGAGGTCGGTAGTCATCTGGCGGTTCAACGGGAACGAACTGCCGTAGCCTGCTGCCGAACCGAGTGGGTTGCGGTTGGTAATCTTCCATGCCGCTTGCAGATACTGCATGTCATCTACTAGTCCTTCAGCGTAGGCGCCAAACCATAAGCCAAAACTGCTGGGCATTGCCACTTGCAGATGGGTGTAGCCTGGCATGAGCACGTTTTTGTAACGCTCCGACTGGGTGATGAGTTCGTCGAAGAGGTTCTTCACCAGTCCGGCTATCTCCTTGATTTGGTCGCGGATGAACAGCTTGAGATCCACCAGTACCTGGTCGTTGCGGCTTCTGCCTGAATGAATCTTTTTGCCGATGTCGCCGAGCTTGCTGGTCAGCAGCATCTCCACTTGCGAGTGTACGTCTTCCACGCCCTCTTCAATCACGAACTCGCCTTTTTCAGCCTGACGGTAAATCTCCTTCAGCTCTTTCAGCAGCGTCTTCAGTTCGTCAGCTGTCAAGAGGTCGATGGACTGAAGCATCGTGATGTGAGCCATCGAGCCGAGTATGTCATATTTAGCTAGATAGAGATCCATTTCACGGTCTTTGCCGACGGTGAATTTCTCTATCTCTGTCGTCATTGAGACGTTCTTTGTCCAAAGTTTCTCCATAAAAACTTGTTTTTAAGTGAAAAGTGAAGAGTGAAAAGTGAAGGATCTAAGTTGCCATTCATTTTCCCGTTCTTCCATTCACTTATTCGTAAGGTATCATTGCCAGCATATCGGCAAACTTGTCAACTCCTTGTTTGAGAGGCTTGTCCAGCACCTGCTTCATGAAGAAGTTGATGTCTGCATCAATCGTTACCTTGATTTTGCTGGATATTTCGCTTGTAGGAAGCACTTGAATCCATAGTTTGAAGCTCACGGGCGAGTTGGTCGAAGCGAACTTCACGCATTTTTCGGGCTCGCGCTCAATGATTTTCACGGCAATAGTCCCGATTGGACCTACTGGGCCGCTTACGGTGTCTGTCGTAAATTCCATCTGCTCCACAGCCTTGCGCACCTCGCCAATCTTGTCGGCAGGAATCTGTGCCTGCACGTTGGGATCATTGATGCGTTCTCTGATAACTGCAAGGTTTGTCAAATCAGAGATTTTAGCATAGATGGCACTTTGTGTGTATGGAACTTGCTTAATCTGACTTTCGTATTTTGCCATACTTTTTATGGTATTTTAAAGGTCTTGCAGTGTACGGCAGGACAGTTAGGCCATCGGGCTGTGTAACCTCATTCCGTACATCTGTATCGCCGTCTTACTTCTTCCACTCGCTAGGATTAGCTCTCCATTCATTCAGCATAGGAACTTGCTCTTCTGTGATATATCCGGTTTCGAGAGCTACTTCCAGCACAGCCTCGTAGTTGGTCAACGTGAGCAGCTGCACCTTGGCATCGTCGAATGCTTTCTTTGCCACATCGAAGCCGTAAGTGTAGCTTGCCACCATGCCTACCACCTCGCAGCCGTTCTTGCGGATAGCCTCTACAGCCTTTAGCGAAGAACCGCCAGTAGAGATGAGGTCTTCAATCACCACCACCTTCATGCCAGGCTTCAACTCGCCTTCAATGAGGTTTTCCAATCCGTGATCCTTTGGTTTGCTGCGCACATAAGCAAAAGGCTTATGCAGCGCATCAGCTACCAACGCACCCTGTGGGATGGCGCCAGTTGCTACACCTGCAATGGCATCCACGTCTTGAAAATTCTCCTCGATAATGCGGCAGAGTTCGATTTTTACAAAGTTACGTAAGTCGGGGAAACTCAGCGTCTTGCGGTTGTCGCAATAGAAAGGGGACTTCCACCCGCTTGCCCATGTGAAGGGGTTCTCTGGCTGCAATTTGATAGCCTTGATGTTCAGCAGCTTTGCTGCAAAGATTTTCTCCAAAGTGTTCATGATTGTCTTTTTGTTTTTAATATTCGTGTTTGCAAAGTTAGCGATTATCTTTCGTCTTTCAAAAGATTGAGCGTGAAAAAGTCTTGTATCAGGGCTATACGTGTTGTGTTTTTGTGAAAAACGAGATGCTTTTGCTGCTTATTGAGTGGCGAGATTAAAAGGTTCTTGGTTGCTTGGGGTGAAATCGCAACAAAATCGTACCCCTCGGCTACGGCATGGCGGACCCGAGGGGTACGGTAGGGTGGACCCCTCGGGTCCGCTTCTGAGAGGGTGGCTGTTGAAATGTGTTTTTTGTCTCGTCAAAAGCGTTTGCCTTGGCAAGAGAAATGAAAAAAGTGTTTTCGTTTTGTATTGTGCTCACTTAATTGTATCTTTGCAGTAATAAATGTAAATTAAAAGTGTTTTATGGCAAAATTTAAGCGTATATTGCTGAAACTTTCGGGTGAGAGTTTGGCAGGAGAACAGAAGCAGGGCATCAATGTGGAAAGACTGAACGAGTATGCCCAGCAGATTAAGGAAATTGCAGAGATGGGCGTGCAGATTGGCATCGTCATTGGTGGTGGCAACATCTTCCGTGGATTGAGTGGAGCAGGAAAGGGTTTTGATCGTGTGAAGGGTGACCAGATGGGCATGTGTGCTACGGTCATCAACTCGTTGGCATTGTCAAGTGCTCTGGGTGCTATTGGCCAAAAGAATCGTGTGCTGACAGCTATCCGCATGGAGCCTATTGGCGAGTTCTACAGCAAGTGGAAGGCAATCGAGGCCATGGAGGCAGGCGAAGTGGTCATCATGAGTGCTGGAACGGGCTCTCCTTACTTTACTACGGATACGGGCTCTTCGCTTCGAGGCATTGAGATTGAGGCTGATGTGATGCTGAAGGGCACACGCGTGGATGGCGTTTATACGGCTGACCCGGAGAAGGATCCAACGGCAACAAAGTATCATGACATTACTTACGCGGACGTGATTGCACAAGGCTTGAAGGTGATGGATATCACGGCTACGGCGATGTGTATGCAGAATGATTTGCCTATCTATGTGTTCAACATGGATATTCTTGGAAACCTGAAGAAGGTGATGGAGGGCGAAGAGATTGGAACATTGGTTCATAACTAAGATGTATGTATAAATGCTGAGGGAGGAGCGGAAATCCGTTCCTCCCTCAGCATTTTATGTTGTTATTCGCGGGCCCTTCAGGTTACTGCCCAATCATCTTGAGAATTGCTTTGGCATCGTCGTCTCCAAATGTGGCTTCTTCTTTCAATTCTTTCAGAATTTCTGGTCCGTCTTTCTCGTCCTTGATTGCCTTTGTGAACAGAGATTTAGCCTTTTCCATGTTAAGCTCAACGCCTCTGCCTTTCATGTAGCACTTGCCCAGTCCGAAACTGCCGTCTGCACTGCCCTGATTTGCAGCCTTTGTATAATATTGTACCGCTTTTTTGTAATCTACTGCAGTGCCCTTTCCTTTGTAGTAGCATCTTCCTAGATGGTAGAGGGACTTGGCATGGTTTTGTGCTGCGCCTTTTGAATACCAGTAGAAGGCCATCTGGTGGTCTTCTTCCACGCCGTATCCCTTGTCGTAGCATCGTCCCATTCTGTATTGTGCCTTCTTGTGCCCTTTCTCTGCTGCAGGGCGAAGCTTTGCTATGGCTTCTTCGTACTTCTCTGCATCGTAGAGTGCCTTTCCTTCTGTGTACAGTTTTTCTGCATTTTGTGCCCATGCTAATGTGGAGCAGAGCATCATGAATAGTGTGAATAGAATTTGTCTC
Source organism: uncultured Bacteroidaceae bacterium (assembly GCA_904501945.1). Taxonomy (GTDB): domain Bacteria; phylum Bacteroidota; class Bacteroidia; order Bacteroidales; family Bacteroidaceae; genus Minthosoma. The sequence continues at coordinate 17,987 of CAJGCU010000024.1, read as the reverse complement.
ATGGTTTTTGAATTTAAAAATGTTATTTGTGCTTTATTTCGGTTGCAAATATATTATTATTTTTCTTTTCTTCATCATCTGTCTGCATTATTTATGGATTGTTAACTATATTTTTTAATTCTTTTTCGTACCTTTGTACGCTGAAAAGGATAAATCAATTTAAATCGGTTCATACACATCAATGAAGAAACAGCTTAAGAAGGTGCTTGTCTTGGGTTCAGGTGCTCTGAAGATAGGACAAGCGGGTGAGTTCGACTACTCTGGAAGTCAGGCTCTTAAAGCGCTTCGCGAGGAAGGCATCAAGTCGGTGCTTGTTAATCCCAACGTCGCTACAATTCAAACGAGTGAAGGTATTGCTGACAAGGTTTACTTCTTGCCTGTCAATACTTTTTTTGTGACTGAAATTATCAAGAAGGAGCGTCCAGACGGAATTTTGCTGGCATTCGGAGGCCAGACTGCTTTGAACTGCGGAACAGAATTGTTCCTCAATGGCACGCTGAAGGAATATGGTGTAGAGGTGCTTGGCACAAGCGTTGAGTCCATCATGAACACTGAGGACCGCGACCTTTTTGTGAAAGAACTGAACAAGATTGACATGAAGGTGCCTGTTTCTCAGGCTTGCGAAACGATGGATGAGGCTGTGGCTACGGCTCGTCGCATTGGATACCCTATCATGATTCGTTCTGCTTATGCGCTTGGCGGTCTTGGCTCTGGCGTCTGTCCAGACGAGGAGACTTTCAAGAGCATTGCTGAGTCTGCCTTCACATTTGCGCCTCAGGTGCTTGTGGAAGAAAGCCTGAAGGGTTGGAAGGAGATTGAGTTTGAGGTTATCCGTGATGCTAATGACCGTTGCTTCACTGTCGCTTCAATGGAGAACTTCGACCCGCTGGGCATCCATACAGGAGAGTCTATCGTGGTGGCTCCAACTTGCTCGCTCACAGAAGAGCAGGTGAAGATGCTTCAGGATATTGCTGTGAAGTGTGTTCGCCACTTGAAGATTGTGGGCGAATGTAACATTCAGTACGCATTCAATGCGGAGACAAACGACTACCGCATCATCGAAATCAATGCACGTCTGAGCCGTTCTTCAGCTTTGGCTTCTAAGGCAACTGGTTATCCGCTCGCATTTGTGGCTGCTAAGATTGCTCTTGGCTATACACTTGACCAGATTGGCGAGATGGGTACAACAAACTCTGCATATGTAGCTCCAACACTTGATTACCTCATTTGTAAGATTCCACGTTGGGACTTGACTAAGTTTGCAGGTGTGAGCCGCAAGATTGGTTCAAGCATGAAATCTGTTGGTGAAATCATGTCAATTGGCCGCACTTTCGAAGAACTTATTCAGAAGGGTCTTCGTATGATTGGCCAGGGCATGCACGGCTTTGTGGGTAATGACCATACGAAGTTTGACAATCTTGATGAGGAACTTGCAAACCCAACTGACCTCCGTGTCTTCGCTATCGCACAGGCTTTGGAAGAGGGTTATAGCATTGAGCGTATCTGTGAGTTGACTAAGATTGACCCTTGGTTCCTCGAGAGACTGAAGAATATTGTTGACTATAAGCATAAACTGGAAGGATACAATGCAATTGAGGATGTTCCAGCAGACGTGCTTCGTCAGGCTAAGATATATGGATTCTCTGATTTCCAAATTGCTCGTTTCGTGCTGAAGGATGAGGCTAAAAACATGGAGAAGGAGAATTTGGCAGTACGCGCATATCGCAAGAAACTTGGAATCCTTCCAGCAGTTAAGCGTATCCCTACTGTTGCCAGTGAGCATCCAGACTTGACTAACTATCTCTATATGACATACGCTGTCGATGGCTATGATGTCAACTATTACAATAATGAGAAATCGGTGATTGTTCTTGGTTCGGGCGCTTATCGCATCGGCTCTTCCGTAGAGTTTGACTGGTGCTCAGTGAATGCTATCAACACAGCTCGCAAGCTGGGGTACAAGAGCATCATGATTAACTATAACCCTGAGACAGTATCAACAGACTACGATATTTGCGACCGTCTTTATTTTGACGAACTCTCGTTTGAACGAGTGCTTGATGTCATTGATTTGGAAAATCCTCGTGGTGTGATTGTTTCTGTGGGTGGTCAGATTCCTAACAACCTTGCTATGAAGCTCTATCGCCAGAGCGTTCCAATCCTTGGCACATCTCCTATCAGCATTGACCGTGCAGAGAATCGTAATAAGTTCTCTGCAATGCTTGACCAGCTGGGCATAGACCAGCCTCAGTGGAGTGCATTGACCAGCATGGACGATGTGAAGGCGTTTGTTGACCGTGTGGGTTTCCCTGTTCTCGTTCGTCCTTCATACGTGCTTTCAGGCGCAGCAATGAATGTTTGCTACGACAATGAAGAGCTTGAGCGCTTCCTCCAGATGGCAAGTGAGGTCAGCAAGGAATATCCTGTGGTGATTTCTCAGTTCATGACTGAAACCAATGAGATTGAGTTTGATGCTGTGGCACAGAACGGCGAAGTTGTAGAATATGCTATTTCTGAGCATGTGGAGTTTGCGGGTGTACACTCAGGAGATGCTACTATGGTATTCCCAGCACAGCAGATCAGTTTTGCTACAGCTCGTCAGATTAAGAGAATTAGCCGTGCTATCGCTAAGGAACTGAATATATCTGGTCCATTTAACATCCAGTTCCTTGCTAAGGGACGTGATGTGAAGGTCATAGAGTGTAATCTTCGTGCTTCTCGTTCTTTCCCATTCGTCAGCAAGGTGCTTAAGCGTAACTTTATTGAGACAGCTACACGCATTATGCTTGATGCTCCATACTCAAAGCCAAACAAGGGTGTGTTTGACATTGACCACATGGGTGTGAAAGCCAGCCAGTTCTCATTTGCGCGTTTGCAGAATGCGGACCCTGTGCTTGGCGTTGACATGAGTTCAACTGGAGAAGTTGGCTGTATGGGTGACACTTATGAAGAGGCATTGCTCAATTCGCTGATAGCTACAGGCTATAAGATTCCGTCTAAGGATAAGGCTATCATGATTTCTTCTGGCAGCACCAAGGAAAAGGTGGCTATGCTTGACGCCGCACGTGCGTTGGTAAAGAATGGCTATACTATCTATGGAACAGAGGGTACAGCTAAGTTCCTTAACGAGAATGGTGTTCTGGCGACTGCTGTTACATGGCCTGATGAAGAAAATGGTGACAAGGAGAATGTGATGAAGATGATTGCTGAACATAAGTTTGACCTCATCGTCAACATTCCAAAGAACCACACTAAGCGTGAACTGACAAATGGTTACATTATTCGTCGTGGAGCTATCGACCATAACATTCCGCTCATCACTAATGCTCGTCTTGCTTCTGCTTTCATTGAGGCATTCTGCGAGAAGGGATTAGATGACATCCAGATTAAGAGCTGGCAGGAGTACGAATAATCTCTATTATATAAATATGTATATGAGAGGACCGCATCAAGATGTGGTCCTCTTTTTTATAAAGGTTCAGTTGGTTTCTTGAATCGAATTTGCGTTGAGCCTTACATCGTTTTGTTGATGTAGGGCATAACAAAGAGATGATGTGTGGCTCTGCTATTTATGACAGGTGAATGGTTGTTCTGGATATTTGGGCAGTGAAAATCTTGGTTGCAAAATGAAAAACGTGAGGCGTGTATGTGTTTAGGCGACCTAAAAAGTCGGTTTTTGTTAGGCAGCCTTTGTGGAGTCGCGAAAAAATGGTTACTTTGCATTGATAAATGTTCGTTGGGGACATGGGCGTTGCCTGTGTGTCCCAGATGTTGTTACTGCAAAGCTGATGATGTACGATGTGAACAGGGTGAGGGAAGACTTTCCTATTCTCGCTCGGCAAGTATATGGGAAACCGCTGGTTTATCTAGACAATGGGGCTACTACGCAGAAGCCCCGTTGTGTGGTGGAGGCTATGGTGGACGAGTATTACAATGTGAATGCCAATGTCCATCGTGGTGTGCATTTCTTATCGCAGCAGGCTACCGACTTGCATGAGGCGAGCCGTGAGTCTGTACGCAAGTTCATCAATGCAAAAAGCGTGAACGAAATCATTTTCACCAGAGGGACAACAGAGAGTATCAACCTGTTGGCATTCTCTTTTGGCGAATCAATGGTGAAGGAAGGTGACGAGATTGTGGTAAGTGCCATGGAGCACCATAGCAATATTGTGCCTTGGCAGATGATGTGCCAGAGAAAGGGAGCGGTGCTGAAAGTGATTCCGATGACGAATAATGGCGAATTGCAGATAGATGAGTATGTGAAGCTGCTGAACGAGAAGACAAGATTGGTTTGCTGTACGCACGTCAGCAATGTATTAGGCACAGTTAATCCTGTGAAAGAGATTGTGAGGATAGCGCATGAACAGGACGTTCCAGTGCTGATAGACGGGGCGCAGTCAACACCTCACTTTGCTGTAGATATGCAAGACCTGGACTGTGATTTCTTCGCTTTCTCAGGGCACAAGATGTATGGTCCTACAGGTATCGGCGTATTGTATGGAAAGGAAGAGTGGCTGGACAAACTGCCTCCGTATCAAGGTGGTGGCGAAATGATAAAGAACGTCAGCTTCGACTTGACGACATACAACGAACTGCCCTATAAATTCGAGGCAGGAACCCCCGACTACATCGCTTCTCATGCTTTGGCAAAGGCTATTGACTATGTGACGACTTTGGGCATGGATAATATATTCAGGCATGAGCAAGAACTGACTCGCTATGCGATGGAGCGGATGAAGGAGATAGAGGGCATGCGTATTTGGGGGCCTTCTGACCATCATGATGCGGTACTTAGTTTCCAAGTGGGCGACATTCACCATCTTGACATGGGAACGCTGCTTGACCGCTTGGGTATTGCAGTACGAACAGGACATCATTGTGCAGAACCGTTGATGCGTCGTCTAGCCATTGAAGGAACGGTCAGAGCATCGTTCGGACTGTATAACACTCGCGAGGAAGTGGATGTGCTGGTTGAAGGCATACAGCGAGTGGCACAGATGTTTTGATAAATGAGTTCTTAAATTCTTGAGTTATTGGTAGCTCTCAAGTTTGAAAGTTTTTGAGTTTTTAAGTTTTTAATAAAGATATTCATGGCACAGAAACCTGGTATACCAAAGGGTACACGCGACTTTTCGCCTGTTGAGATGGCGAAGCGCAACTATATATTCAACACTATTAAGGATGTGTATGCCTTGTATGGCTTTCAGCAGATAGAGACTCCTGCAATGGAGAATCTTTCCACGCTAATGGGCAAGTATGGAGAAGAGGGTGACAAACTCCTTTTCAAGATTCTTAACTCAGGAGATTTTATGCACGGCATGACTGCTGATGAAGTGGCAAGCACAAGCACGCTGAAACTGGCAGCTAAGTTCTGCGAGAAGGGGCTGCGCTATGACCTTACGGTACCTTTTGCGCGTTATGTCGTGCAGCATCGTGAGGAACTGGCTCTGCCCTTCAAGAGATACCAGATTCAGCCCGTATGGCGTGCTGACCGTCCGCAGAAAGGGCGCTACCGTGAGTTCTATCAGTGTGATGCCGATGTGGTGGGCAGCGAGTCGTTGCTGAATGAGGTTGAACTGATGCAGATTGTGGACACTGTGTTTACAAGATTCGGTGTGCGTGTGTGCATCAAAATCAATAACCGAAAAATCCTTACAGGTATTGCTGAGATGATTGGTCAGGCGGATAAGATTGTTGATATTACCGTGGCAATCGATAAACTTGACAAAATAGGACTTGATGCAGTGAATGCAGAGCTGGCAGAAAGTGGAATTCCTGCAGAAGCTATCGAAAAGCTCCAGCCTATCATTAAGCTGAGCGGCACTAATGCAGAGAAGTTACAGACGATGAAGGAAGTGCTGAAGGATTCAGAAATAGGTGTGAAGGGTGTGGAAGAAACTGAGTTCATTCTCTCGAAGTTGGGTGCGCTCAGTGCAGATGCCCAAATGTTAAATAATGCAATAGAACTGGATTTGACGTTGGCACGTGGTTTGAACTATTACACAGGGGCTATTTTTGAAGTGAAGGCTTTGGATGTTCAGATTGGCTCAATCACAGGAGGTGGACGTTACGACAATCTAACAGGCATTTTCGGCCTTCCTGGTTTGAGTGGTGTAGGCATTTCGTTTGGTGCCGACCGTATTTTCGATGTGCTTAATCAGTTGGACTTGTATCCAAAGGGTGCGGTGAATGCTACTCAGTTGCTTTTCGTTAACTTTGGCGAAAAGGAGGCTGATTACTGCTTGCCTTTGCTGGCAAAGGTGCGTGCTGCAGGCATTGCTGCTGAGATTTATCCTGATACAGTAAAGATGAAGAAGCAGATGAGCTATGCCAACGCCAAGCAGATTCCTTATGTGGCGATTGTAGGCGAAAGCGAACTGGCCGAAGGCAAGGTGAATGTCAAGAATATGACAACAGGTGAGCAGATGCTGGTTGAAGCAGAACGAATCTTGGAATGTATCCAGTAAATGTTTGAAAATTATAGGCATAAATAAAGGCGTGGAATTCCACGCCTTTATTTATGCCTGCAGTTTTCTTTTAGCTTCTTGCAGATTAATCTGTGTTGTTACGCTGTTGAGCAGTTTCTCCATGATGATAGGCTTGTTGATGAAGTCGTTGGCACCCAATTGGAAGCCTTTAGAGATGTCTTGTTCTGAATTGAGTGCAGACAGGATGATGATGGGGAGGTCCTTGGTCTCTTCGGATGCACGGAGGCGTCGGATGACTTCGAAGCCGTCAATACCTGGCATCATCAGGTCAAGCAGCAGCAAGTCTGGCTTTTTCTGGGCAATGGCGTCAAGGGCTGCTTGGCCTCCATTGGCTGTACGTATCTCGAATGTGTACTGAGATAGCATCTTCTTGATGAGAAGAATGTTCAATGGAACGTCGTCAACCACAAGAACAGAAAGACTATCCACGTCAATGCCTGGTGTGATGAGATTATTCATAACTTTTTTATTTTGAGAGTTTATTTTCTACATTTATTTTGGTATCTCTTGATTTTCTTTCTCCTGCTGGGCTTTTTGAACGGCCACGGGGTCGTAGTCGATGCAGTCGTCGGGATTGATGGAGATGAAGTCCATGTCTTTGATAAAGTCTTCGATGGTGGACTGGTTGCCTTGCAGTTTCATGTAGGTGTGGCATATCTTTTCGCCTGGCTTCAGGATGGTTGCCGCTGCTCGGATAGTTTCCGATAGCATAATCTGAAAATTAATGATGCCTTCTTCGGTGTCTCCTGTGTAGTTATGTATGATGGATCCTACATATATGATGTTGTTGGCCGCTGAAATCTTGTTGTTCGGGAAGTATAGGCAAGCCAGTTCGATACCTTCTGGACGTATTGGCGTGGTTTCTCCCTCTGCATTTAGAATCCAAATCTTGCCGACAAGCACGTCGCCACGAATGTTGCCGCTGAACTTTTGCTCAGCCAATAGACGGATGCGGTTGACGAAGCGATTGTACTCGATGTAGTTGTCGTAGAATTCAGTATAAACTGTAAATCCAATGCTTGGCGAAATGATGGACTGCTTTCCTTCAGCGGTGATTTCGTAGATGTTAAAGTCTTGCGGAATCAGGTCTTCTGCATCGTGCATCTTCTGGCAGCTTGTGCACAGTGTCTTCTTCTTTGGCTCGATAAATGTGTTTCCGCAAGTGTTGCAGGTGTGTATAATGGCCGGTCGGTCGTAGTCCATGCCGATATGCTGAAGAATCTTATGGCATTTAGGGCAGCGGAGCTGTCCGCCAAAGTTGTAGGTGTGTTCAGGACTTACATTAGCGCACCTAAAGTGGTGAATCACTTCTTCTGTCTGGATGGATGACTGTCCGCACTTGGGACATGTTTGTATGTAGAGGAGATGCGAATGCAGGCATGATGGGCACAGATAGACCTTGTTGACAAACTTGGTGGAACGGAACAGGCCTTTCTCCGTCATAGACTGCATGAAGACAAAATACTCGCTCAGTTCGTAATGTCCCAGTCTGTAGAACAGGTCGAACACGGGAATGGTGTATCCAGTTGATGCCGACACGTCTAACTTAGGTTCGAGAACCGTCTTTTTCCTCGAGATGAGGTAACGTGTCAGTCTGATAAAGAACTGGTTGGAAGAGAGAATTGGGTCTTCTTGCGCATTCAGTCCTATTTGGTTGTTGTATGCTATGATGTTTTCAATCCGCGTCAAGACTTCCATACTGTTCCAGTCGTCGGCATATCCATCGATGATTTCATCGTAATTGCCCATTTTCCCCTTCAGCGCACTTGTTACAAATAAAGGCTTGTAGCAGCACTTTGAAGAAGTAATGGGGTTAATGCTGTTCAAGATGGTCTTGGTTTCTTCTGCCGATTCGTTGACGATAAACACCACATCAAAGAGATACTCTGGAAAGTCGGGGCTTTCGTCAAGGGCGAAAGGACTATCCAGCAGTAACACCCGCCTGTCACCATCATTGCTTTGGATTGTTATCATTTTTTATAGTATTATTGTAGGCAACAGTAGTTTAGCGTGCCTATATTAGTCGTAACACATTGGTTAATTTGCAAATTTATAATAATTATTTTTTAAATAATGTGTTTTGAGTTTTTTTTTTCAATAAAACAAGTTTTTTCAATCTTACGTTCGCTTGTTTTTGTGGGAATAGATATGGAACTTACCTGTATATGTGTTGTTTGTCAGTGTAATATTAAGCAAAGGTGAGTATAATGGTCCTGTGTGTATAGGCAGGATTTTAGTCCAGATAGCCTGCTTTCTTCAGTTCTTTGGCAGCCAGGTCGCATTCATCCCACCATTCTTGTCCGAATCGGCGGATGAGTGGCTCTTTCAAGAATTGATACACGGGAATTTGCAGTTTCTTTCCCAATTCTCGTGCAGGCTGACAGATGTCCCAGCGATGCACGTTGACGGCAGTCATGCCGCCTACGTTAGAAAGTCGTACTGGATATAAGGCGCATGAGATGGGTTTTTGCCAATGGAATTTTCCGCATCGATAGGCAGAGTCAATAGCGCAGAAGGCACAGCCGCCCTCATGTTTGACGAACACGCAGTCTTTCCCGTTGACAATTTGGGTGACTAACTCTCCTTCCCTGTCGGGATAAACCACTCCTTCCTTCTTGATCTGTTGCTGCGCTTCTGTCTGTAGATTGTCCCAAACCACCTCAAGCGCATCTTCAAGCAGTCCTACCTCTTCGATGTTGACGGGTGCTCCTGCATCTCCCTCTACGCAGCATGCGCCATGGCACTTTCCGAGGTCGCAGCAGAAAAAGACCTTGAATAGGTCAAGTGAAACCAGCGTATCTAAAATCTCAATCATTTTTTATGAATTGTCTATGTCAATTTCGATATTTTGAATTTGCATTCTTGTTCGTCTTCGGCGAGTTGGTGTTGCAAAATGTCAACAGAGTCGAACTCTCGTTCATCGCGTAAATGCTCTAAAAATTCAATTTTCAGTTTTTCCCCGTATAGGTTGCCTTCGAAATCAAATATATGCACTTCAATGCTACGCTGTTTCCCATTGTGCAGCGTGGGTCGAGTGCCAATGTTCAGCATGCCAAAACCTGCATTGGTCTTAACCAGGTACGCGCCATTCTTTGGAATAAGTTTTGATCCCTCAACTTGCAGATTGGCTGTTGGATAGCCGATCTTTCTTCCGTTCTGATAACCTTCAACAACGATGCCTTCGAAACTGTAGTTGTGTCCCAGTATGCTGTTTGCCTCCTTCACGTCGCCTGCAAGCAAGGCGTTTCGTGCTGCTGTTGACGAATGTGCCTTTCCCCATTTTCCGCATTCCATCACTTCAATCCCGCATTCTTTTCCGTATTCCACATAATCGTCGAAATGCTTGCCGTCGTGCCCGAAATGGTTGTCATAGCCGATGAGCAGTACTTTTGTTTGCAACCGTTCTTTCAGAATGTTGCACATGAATTCACGAGCTGTCATCTGTGCCAGCTCTGCTGTAAAGTCAATCATCGCCACCTTGTCTGCTTCAGTCTTCGCCAGCAGCTCTTCTTTTTCTGCTGTTGTTGTCAGCAGTTGGGGAGAGAAGTCGGGGTGCAGCACTTGGCGTGGATGGTTCGGAAAGGTGACAATCGTGGCGTCGAACCCTCGTTTGCGAGCCTGCTCGACCACCTGTGCAATCACATGCTGATGTCCCAAATGTACCCCATCAAAAGAGCCTATTGTTGCTACACAAGGCTTGATGGTCGTGTCCTTGCCGAATACCCTTACATTCATACGTTTGCAAAGGTACGGATTTTAATTCATTTTACATAAGATTGCAATGTATAATTAGCAAAATCCTCACTTTTGATGTGTAGTATAAGAGGAATGGGAAGAAAAAAATCAACTCCGTTTTGAGGTAAATCTGAAATATATAACTTTGCCTTCGTTATGGTTCGTCACCCCGACGATGAAAAGGGAACGAGGTGAAAATCCTCGACAGTCCCGCTGCGGTAAGTCCATGACATCAAAGCTGCATTGTTGCCACTGAGCATCAGCCGATTCCTCCATGAGGATTCTATAGTGTGCTTGGGAAGGTTTTGCGGTGGAGAGGACAAGTCCGAAGACCTGCCATGACTTCATCAATTAAAGCTCTCGAGGAAAGAGTCTTTTGATAAAATGTCAGTAAAAATCTTAACCATCAGCAAAATGTGGGGGATGTTGTTTCTGATTCCCTGCTCTTTTTTGCCCATATTGGCACAGCAGCAACATTTGGTGCAAGAGTCTGACACATTGGCTAATGTTGATGTGACAGGAAATTATCGTGTCCGTGAGATGAAGAGTACTTCACCGCAATATACTCTCTCTCATGGGAGTTTCAGCCGTTTTGGCGTTACCGATATCAGCGATGCGCTTCATCGCTTGCCTGGTATCACCCTGCGTGACTATGGTGGGGCAGGGGGGATGAAGACTGTTTCTGTGCGTGGACTTGGCGCACAGAACACTGGTGTGAGCTACGATGGCATAGCCTTAAGCGATTGCCAGACGGGACAAGTTGATTTGCAGAGATATACACTTGACAATATCAGTAACTTGCGCCTATCGGTAGCAGGCAATGACGACCTCTTTGTTCCTGCTCGAAACGTATCTTCCGCCACCCAGCTTGCCATCACGACCCAGGTCGAGACCGACCTGACAGCTCCGCTACATGGACTAGCGTCTCTGACCCTTGGTTCATGGGGATATACTCATCCCATGCTTCAGATGGGTACATCGTGGCGTGAACGATTTGCTTTGTCGGGAGCGGTAGATTTTGTCTACGCCGAGAATGACTATCCTTTCACGCTGACAAATGTGCAGCAGCAAGTGAAAGAACGGCGAACCAATAGCCGTATGAATCAGTGGCATGGTGAGACCAATCTGCTTTTCAAGGTCAATCAGCGCAACCGTCTGACAGCCAAACTCTACTATTACGACAACGACCGCCAGCTGCCTGGTATGGTGCATTACTACACCAATGAATCCCACGAGACGCTGCATGAGCGTAATGCTTTCTTGCAAGCCAGGTGGCTCAGTTTCTGCTCCGACCGCTTCACCTTCATGGTTAATGGGAAATTCAACTGGGCAAGTTCCGACTACGATAATGCTGCGGCAGGTGGAAGTCTGGGAAGCGCAACGTATTGGCAGCGTGAGGCTTATACTTCTGTCTCTATGCTCTATACGCCTGCCGATTGGCTCTCCATGAATTATGCTGCAGACTACCAGATGAACAACCTGAATGGCTCGCTCACTCAGGCTTCGCGCCCTTATAGGCATTCTGTTTTGCAGACCCTTGGCGCAAAGGCTGTTGTAGGACGTTTCGTATTCTTGGCAAGAGGACTCTATGCCATTTATCAGAACGGTAATAAGGCAAAGGCTATCGACAGCGGCTCTTCCATGAATCCGAACCAGACGGTTAGCGGAACTGAACCAGATGAAGCCAATTTTGCGCCCAGTTTCAGCACTTCCTTTCAGCCTTGTGCCAATGAACAGTTTTATGTGCGTGCATCGTGGAAGCACATCTTCCGAATGCCTACATTTAACGAGTTGTATTACTATCATTTAGGAAATCCGATGCTTCTGCCCGAACAAACGTCTCAATGGAATGTCGGACTGACGTGGCAAAATGAAAATACATATCCTCTTCATGTTTATTTGACAGCCGATGCCTACATCAATAATGTCACCGACAAGATTGTTTCTATTCCGTTCAATATGTTTGTCTGGCACACGGTCAACATCGGGAAAGTTCGCATTTATGGCTTCGATGCCACAGCCGATTTCAGTCTTTCTTTAGGGATGAATCACACCTTAGGCTTGAACGGCAATTATAGCTATCAGCGTGCCAAGAACCTCAGTTTTCAGGGGAAATTCTACGGCAATCAGATTGCTTACACGCCTCAGCATTCAGGTAGTGCCACGCTCTACTGGACTAATCCGTGGCTCAATCTTTCAGCCACAGCTAGTGGCATGAGCAATCGTTGGGCAACCAACGAACACACAGCAGGTACAGAGATGGGCGGATTTGTTGAACTGAGCTTTTCTGCTTATCGCGACATCCATATTGCTACACAGCCGTTCACGCTGAGAGCCTCTATGCTCAATGCTGCCAACTTGCAGTACGACATTGTCAGGAACTATCCCATGCCGGGACGTTCGTGGAAGCTGACCATCAGCACTAAATTCTGAAATCATTGTGGGAATGGGCCCTTCCCCCAAATGAATATATTGTTAAATGTAAAATGTAAATTGAAAAGTATGAAAAAAAACATTTATTTCAGCACCTTTCTCATATTAGGCATGACCCTGTTTACTGCTTGTACCGAGGACGATGATACGCCTCCCCCTGCAGACCCTGTTGCTGTTACAGAAGGTGTATTCATTCTTAACGAAGGTGCCTATTTCTATGGTGTCAGCGGCTCATTGTCTTATCTCGACTATGAGAGTCAGACGCTTAGCAATGGCGTTTTTGCTGCTAAAAATGGCCGAGCGTTGGGTGCAACTCCCAATGATGCCATCATCTATGGCTCTAAGATGTACATTGCTACAACCGACGAGAACCGTCTGGAAGTTGTGAATGCCACCACGCTGGAATCACTCGGCTTTGTGACGATGACCAGTCCTCGCAAGCTTGCTGCAGCCGGCGGCAAGGTCTTTGTTACCTCCTACATGGGTACAGTTTGCGGCATCGACACCACTCGGCTGGAGATTGTTGCGGAGTCTGAGAAGATTGGTGGCAATCTCGAAGGCATCGTTGTGCGTGGTCAGTACCTTTATGTTTGCAACGCATGGAACAGCGACTACACCTATAACAATAATGTGGTGAAGCTTCAGATTTCTGACCTTGCCAAGGTGAAGGACATCACCGTGACTTGCAATCCTGTACGCCTCACTACGGATGGCGCAGACATCTACGTGCAGAGCACAGGCAACTATGCTGATGTGCTGCCTTCTATTCAGCGGCTTGATGCAGTCGATCAAATCACGCCGCTTTGCCAAGGCACTTACATGTCCTATGCCAGCCACAAGATTTATTACATTTCCATGACTTATGATGAGAACTGGAACACCATTACCCGCTATGGCGTTTACGACTTGCTGAAGGGTGAAGATGCTGAATTCATTGCTGGTGAAGAGATTCTTAGTCCTTGCGCCATTGCAGCCGACCCCAATAGCGGCATCGTTTATGTATCTTCTTACGGACAAGGAGCCATGGGCGGCATCGACTATTCGGGTGCAGGCTATATCGTGGCATACAGTTCAGATGGCACCATGCTGAAAAAGTACGATGCAGGTGTTGCTCCATCTGTCTTCGTGTTTCAGACCTCATCCTATTATGCTCAGTAAGAGATGAATATCAGGCAAATTAGTTTTTCTTTCATGATGGCAACTGCTGTCTTCCTGGCGTCTTGTTCAGGAGGCAGCGTTGCTTTTCCCTTGCCCGGGGGTGATACCATTCCCTTGAATCATGCACGCAACCTCACCATGGTGCGTTATGATGGCTTTACTAAAGTGGAACTGGTCAATCCGTGGGATACCACAGCCCTTCTTGCCACCTATTTGCTTGTTGATGATTCTGCACGGCTCGACCATGCCCTGTTGGCCGACAGCCGCATGCAGGTCGTTCGTGTTCCGCTTCGCAACGCGCTTGTTTTTACAGCCGTGCATTGCGGACTCATCTGCGAACTAGGCAAAGAACCCTGTATTGGCGGCGTGTGCGAAAGCCAGTACATCCAGTGTCTCACCCGGCCGGTAGTTGATTGTGGCAGCGGTTCTTCCCCCAACCACGAGCGCATCATGCAGCTGAGACCCGATGCCATGATTGTCTCTCCTTTCGAGAATCAGACAGGAAACGACAAGTTGGCTCAGTTGGGCATTCCCATCATTCAAGGAGCTGAATATATGGAGTCCACGGCATTGGGACGTGCCGAATGGATGAAATTCTACGGACTTCTTGTTGGTGCTGAGGTTGAAGCGCACAGTTTGTTCCGTATGGTCGAGCAGCGTTATGATAGCCTGAAGGAAACAGCAGCACGGCAGAAGGAGAGTCCTGTCATCTTCACAGACAAACCGTATGGAAATATCTGGTATCAGCCAGGAGCCGAAAGTTCTGCAGCCCGTCTCTATGCTGATGCAGGAGCCTCCATCGCTTTCCCTGAATATAAGAAGAGCGGCTCCGTGCCCCTCTCTGTCGAGCAAGTCTATTCGCGTGCTCACGATGCCGACCGCTGGCTCTTCATATGCCATACGTCTGCGAAGCCTACGCTTGCTATGCTGGCAAAAGAGTCAGATGTCTATACGCGTTTCAAGGCTTTCCAGACAGGCCATGTTTGGGTTTGCAACACCGCTACGTCAGACTTCTTCGAGTCCTCACCCTTCCATCCCGACAGGCTCCTTTCCGATATCTTGCAAATATGCCATGCCCAGCAGTCTGACACCCTTTCTCTGTACTATTATCAGCAACTGAAATGAAAATCCGATTCCTCATTCTTGCAGGGATGACCCTTGTGCTCTTCCTGCTCAACATCTTTTTGGGCTCTGTCCATATCCCGTTTTCAGAAGTGCTCAATGCCATTTTGAATCCCGCTGACAGCAGTACCGCTTATATCGTTACAGCCTCTCGCTTTCCCGCAGCCGTAACTGCTTTGCTGTCAGGTGCAGCGCTTGCAACCTCTGGTCTCTTGTTGCAGACTGCATTTCGCAATCCGCTTGCGGGTCCCTCTATCCTCGGCATCTCTTCTGGAGCCAACCTCGGGGTCGCCATTGTCATGCTTGCTCTCGGCGGAACTGTCACTGCAGGCATTCATGCCTGGAGCGGGCATCTTGCTGTCGTTGTGGCAGCTCTGGCCGGAAGTCTTCTCGTCATGTTTCTCCTGCTTCTCTTTTCTTCTTTGCTGAAAAACGGTCTCATGCTTCTCATCACGGGCATCATGATGGGATATATCACTTCATCAGCCATCTCCCTGCTCAATTTCCTCGCTTCGGTAGAAAATATACAGAGTTTTGTCCTTTGGGGAATGGGCAGTTTCAACAGCGTGTCCCTGCAGCATCTTCCCATCTTCTCGGCTCTTTGTATTTCAGGACTTGTGCTGGCAGCCTTGCTTGTCAAGCCCCTTAATGCTCTGCTGCTGGGCGAAAGCTATGCTGTCAATCTGGGCGTCAACATGCAGTTCATTCGCAATCTGCTCCTTTTTGCCACAGGACTGCTCACTGCTGTTGTTACAGCCTATTGCGGCCCTATTACCTTTCTTGGACTTGCCACGCCTCATGTGGCCTTTTTGTTGCTTGGCACCAACAACCATCGTTCGCTTCTGCCTGCCACCATGCTTGCCGGCGCCTTGCTCGCGCTCCTCTGTAATCTCCTCTGCAATCTTCCTTCCGTCACTGTATTGCCCCTCAATGCCATCACGCCTTTGTTGGGCGCGCCGGTCATTCTCTACATTATTATGCGGAGAAGGTCGTAGAGGGCAGAGCCTTTTATTTTGGCTCATTATATAGTGCAGCTCCCTTTTAACATTTCCCTCTTTTGCCTGTGGCCAGGAGTCTGATTGATGCCTCATGTTGTACCTCAAAAGGGGTGAGACTCTCACCTATGGTACACGTGAGAGTCTTACCTATGGTATAGGTGAGAGTCTCACCCCTTTTGAGGTTGTGGGCACAGCTAAAAATGGAATGAATTTTGAGGCTTTCCGAATGGGGCGGCTTGCAGTAATTTGGGTTTCTTCAGCCCTTCATCAAAGGTTAAAGACAAGATGCTTTTACTTAAAAATAGGTATTGTGGCGTGAGAGAAAAATCCCGACCTTTGCACTCGAAAAAATAATTTCTTAAGTTTCGCATGCTAAGAAGATAGATGGAGATAGAGGAAGATATGCCGCCTCTCAGCGGCGAAGATAAAGGACGGTACTTTGCTGATGCACAAATCAAACGTCTTCTACTCCCTCTAACTCCCCTTTATCTCCAAGGCAAGTATAACTTGCGAAAGTTGATATTTTAATTCAAAAGTGGTTTTAATAATGAAGAAGAAACTTTTACTATTAGCGGTCTTGTTGCCGCTTCTCTCGCTTCAGGCGCAGGAGAGCAGATTCACTTGGAGTGCAGGAGTCGTTACGGAAGGGCAGTGGAACATGTCTGAAGGAGAAACAGGATGGGCAAACCGCATCAATGCCGACTTGGGTGTACGTCTGTGGAAAGGTGCGCTGTTCGATGCCTCCGCTCTGGCTACCTATAGTGCAGGCACGCCTGTTGCCAACGACCGGCAGGGCTTTTCCAATATTGATGCAGAGAATCGCGCCTTCCGCCTCTTCCATGCCGGATTGTCGCAAACCTTCCTGAATGAGAGTCTGACGCTCTTCGTCGGTGTGAAGGCAGCCGATGAAGACTATTTCAACACAGATTTGGCAGGACTCTTTACGGGTTCTTCCTACGGTGGCATGCCTGTATGTACAGAGAATCACGGCATCTCAGTATATCCCGAAGCTGCCCTTGCCTTTCATGCCGAATACAACATCGGAAACTGGAAACTTCGCGAAAGTCTTTACAACGGTGCTCCGTCTGACCGTCTGGACGAGCAGTTCCGTTTCCGTCCAGGGCGTGACGGCTTGTTCAATATAGCAAGCGCCATGTATGCTACAGAGGCAGAGGGCTATGCCGCAACATCCTATACCTTAGGTTATGCGCTCAGCACCAAGCCGGTGACGGGGCAGACAGAGTTTGGCTTGTGGGGCGGAGTGGAGCAGCCTGTGTATGCTTGGGGCAAAACACGCCTAAGCCTTTTGGCGGAAGGTGCAGCGCAGCTCACGAAGAATGCCTATTGCAAAGGTTATTGGGCAGGCGGACTTGTGGCAGAGAATATCACACGCAACGGAGGGCAGTTGGGGCTGGCTGTCAATCGAATTTATTGCGATGACGGGCATGAAACGGATGTGGAACTGACGTTCCTGTGTCCGCTGGGTGCCGGATTCAGCTTGCAGCCTGCACTTCACGCTATCCGTACCGATGGCGTCACCACCATGCTGGGACAATTCCGACTTTGCTATGAGATAGGCAACTGATAGCAGCAGAGAAAAGTCTTGTCTTGGCGCATGCTTCTAAGGCAGATTTGAACATTCTCGGCAATTTGCCCACCAATAATCCCCTTCGTTTGATACTTTAACGTCAGTTCGATATAAAGACACAGCCTTGCAGAGACACTACAAAAAACATATTTTTGTCATATAGAACTCGCCTTCCCAGACGTTCACGAAACTTGTCAGGCACTGACACTTCTGCATAGAGGCACAGGGCATTTTCACCTTGTGCCTCTTTTCTTCTTGAGGCGGGCTGGGCAAGTGGCTGCAAACGTACACCGTGCAGACAAGGTTTCAGACACCGTGTGCATAATAACACGAACACCCTGTGCCTATTATTTCCGACACGGGCGGCATGTATGAGTATCAACGCTTTGGAATTTTGGAGGGAAAAGGGCACAAAAAGCGTACCCGAGGGGTGCGATGCGGAGCACCCCTCGGGTACGACACGTT
>CAJGCU010000023.1 GCA_904501945.1 uncultured Bacteroidaceae bacterium | reverse complement strand
CCTGCTGCACTCATCGGAATGGACTGCGCCCACTTCTCAAAGGCATCACCGTTAAGGCCAAAACCGAAGCTGCGAGCCAACGTGACAAACAGCGTATCTTCCCAATTCTTATCAAGCGACTCGCGACGAGCAAGAATCTGGGAGGCACGTCCCTCAAAACGTTCCAGCATCAAAGAAGTCATCCAATTATGTATCATGAATTTGGATAATCCCGCCACAACATTTTTGCAGCGTGGTCTGACATCATTATCTTTCAGCCGTTCATAGTTATCTTTCACATACGCAGGCACTTCCATCTGCAACTGCGGAATCTCCAGACCATTCGGATAAAAAAGCGGCATATCCACTTCCCTTGCAACATGAAGCACAATGTTCTCATAAGAAACGTCTGTGTCGTGATGATGCCGGAACCAGTCACTTGTTTTCTGATGAATCTCCACATTCCCGACCCACACCGTGCCACCAATCTTGACAGACGCACCTACGAAATCTGGTCCAGCATCTGTATTGCAAATGCCAGGATTTAACACTTCCACCTCACGCCCATCGGTCGTCCGAAGTTCGCGAAGAGGGAATATCTTATGTCGCCACACATAATGCAGCAGCTGTTCCATATTAACGTTTGTATCAAATTCGCTTCAAAGATACATAAAATTAAGAAAAACGGGAAAATGAAAAGTAAAAAAATTAAGTTTACTTCATTCTGTTAGCCAGCAACTTAGATTTTTCACTTTTCTCCCTTAACTTTTCACTGAAAATCCCTATCTTTGCAATGTTTTACGTTAAATACAAACCCTTCCGACATGAAAATAGCACTGATTGGATACGGCAAGATGGGCAAGATGATAGAACAAATTGCCATCAGCCGAGGTCACGAAATCGTGAGCATCATAGACATTGACAATCTGCAAGACTTTGAAAGCGAAGCCTTTGCCAGCGCAGATGTTGCCATTGAGTTTACAACACCCGCAACTGCCTACAGCAACTATCTGAAAGCATGGAAAGCTGGCGTAAAAGTGGTGAGCGGAAGCACTGGATGGCTGAAAGAGCATGGCGACGATGTACGAAAGGCATGCACAGAAGAGGGGAAAACACTTTTCTGGGCCAGCAACTACTCCATTGGCGTCGCTATCTTCAGCGCAGTCAACAAGTATTTGGCAACCATCATGAACCAGTTTCCTCAATACGACGTTAAAGAAGAGGAAACACACCACATCCACAAATTGGACCATCCATCAGGCACTGGCATTACGCTGGCAGAGCAAATCGTAGAACGACTCGACCGCAAGAAAGACTGGGTCATGGGGTATCTTCAGAATCCAGACGGCACTATAGAGGGGACAGATGAAGTGGCTGCAGACCTGCTACCCATCAGTTCAATCCGCCGCGATGAAGTTCCAGGCATTCATACTATCACATGGAACAGCGAAGCCGACCAAATCACGATTACGCACGATGCGCATTCACGCCAGGGCTTTGCATTGGGCGCAGTCATTGCCGCCGAATTTACATCACGGCACGAGGGATTGCTGAGCACAGACGACCTTTTCAAATTCTAAAGATAAAACTATGGGATTCGACTATAAGAACTTCAAAAAGACTCGTTCGGGAGAACACGAAAAGTCTACATGGGCAGGATGGAAATGGGTGAAGTTTAGCATTGCGACTATTTGCTATCTGGCATTCCTCTATTGGGTGGAATCATGGTGGGGTCTGATTGTCTTACCATTCATTTACGATGTCTATATCAGCAAAAAAATCAAGTGGACTTGGTGGAAAGAGCTGGAAAACGATATCGCACGCACCATCATGAGTTGGGTGGACGCTATCGTCTTTGCCTTAGTTGCTGTATATTTTGTCAACAACTTCTTTTTCCAGAATTACCAGATTCCATCGTCATCGCTGGAAAAGACGCTTATGACAGGTGACTTTCTGCTGGTCAGCAAGATGAGCTACGGTCCACGCATTCCTCAGACACCGCTTACAATGCCCCTTACACAACACACACTGCCACTCATCAACTGCAAGTCATACATCGAGTGGCCACAGTGGGAATACCGTCGTGTGAAAGGTTTCGGCAAAGTGGAATATGGGGATATCGTAGTCTTCAACTATCCAGCAGGCGACACTGTTGCCGTAGGATACAACGGTGATTACTACAGCCTCTGCTATCAAGAAGGCTGTATGGTAGCTAATGCACAAGGCTATCAAGTGCCCCTGATGGAGAGTCTGCCTACCAATGAGCAGCAGCTTCTTTTTGACCAAATCTACAACATCGGCAAACAGGTGGTTGCAAACAAGACTAACGTTTATGGAAGCGTTACCTCACGTCCCACAGACCGCCGCGAGAACTATGTGAAACGCTGTGTAGGATTGCCCGGACAGACATTCCAGATAAAGGACAAAATCATCTACATTGACGGCGAGGAGCAAGAAACTCCAACTTTCGTTCAGTTCAACTATAAAGTATATACACGTAACAGCCAGATTCTCAGCGATGAGATGTGCGAGGAACTGAACATCAGCGACGAAGACCGCGACAAAATTCTGGACCGAAATTCAGGCATACCGCTCACCCGCATGGCAGTTGAACAACTGAACAAAAACAAGCAGTTCTGCGACAGTGTCGTAGAAGTGAAAGACGGATACTGGGGGAACCTCTATCCGCTCAATCACCAATATGGCTGGACACGTGACAACTACGGTCCAATATGGATCCCAGCCAAAGGAGCAAGCGTGAAACTGACCATGGACAATATCGCCATATACGAGCGTCCCATCAGAGTGTATGAGAACAACCTGCTCGAAGTGAAAGACGGAGCCATCTACATCAACGGTAAACAAACTGACACTTACACCTTCAAGATGGACTACTACTGGATGATGGGCGACAACCGCCACAACTCAGCAGACAGTCGCTACTGGGGATTCGTGCCAGAAGACCATGTTGTGGGGAAACCGCTGTTCATCTGGCTCTCGCTCATCACCGACCGATACGGCAAATCGCATGGCGTGCGGTGGAACAGACTTTTCACTTGGGTGGACAACATCAAGTAAGATGATACTTCCAAGCGCATACCTCCCCCCTATAAGCTGGTTCGTCAACCTCTTGGCCGACGAACCAATTTTGATTGAACAGCACGAGAACTTCCAGAAACAGACCTTCCGCAACCGATGTACCATCGACTCGCCCAACGGCCCGCTGCATCTGACCATTCCCATTGACCGCAGCACTTTCACCGGAGGGAAATGCCCAATGAAAGACGTGCGCATTAGCGCCCACTCTGACTGGCAACGGCAGCACTGGTATGCCCTGGAAACAAGCTACTTCAACTCCCCCTTCTTCGAATATTTACAAGACGATTTTCGCCCCATTTTCGAGCAGCAATGGACATTTCTCATCGACTTCAACGAAGCACTCGTTCATCAATGTTGTCAACTTCTTGACATTCAACCTGGCATTCATCGAACAGAAGCTTACACAGGCATCACTCCCTGCAATGAATTTATTCCACGCCCCTACTATCAGGTGTTCAGCCACAAGCATGGCTTCTTGCCTGATTTGTCTATCATTGACCTCCTCTTCAATATGGGTAAAGAAAGCATCCTTCTACTGAAATAATTGCCATTAAACCGCATGCATTTGACTCAATCCGCATTTGCTCACTTCAAATTTCGTATACCTTTTTCGAACTCACAAACCCATACACATTAGAATCAACAAATGCCATTTTAGTCTTCACCGTATTGTGCAAGACATGCAACCAACAAAAACTCCTGTTTGTCCAAACAGGAGTTTTTTTCTATTTCATATTTTAAATCAAACAATTATGTATGCTGGGCAGATTCTCCAGCACATCCTTTTTAAGAGCCTTTTCATGAATCGCCTCCTTGAAATGCGGCAGATGGTGAAGATCGGACCCCCACAAACTGTAATAGCCCTTGAGAAGAAGTGACTGCGCCTTATCTTGCGCCAATTTCCCATAGCCACCAGCTAACGAAACGAGATTGAGCTGCAACTTCACTTTCATACCAACAAGAGCCTCATAATCGCTATCCTCCATGTACCGATAACGCTCTGGGTGAGCTAAAATTGGCTGGTATCCCAATTCCATCACACGTCTCAACGTGCCATAAAGGTCTATCGGCGGCTGATAATAAGAGGTTTCTACTAGAAGATGGTCACCCTTTGCACCTATGGGCAAAAGATCGCCTGCCGCCAACCGCTCGTCAAACAGATTGTCAAGCATATTTTCAGCAGCCAAATTCAGTTTTACAGGTCCGCTATACGCCTCTTTCAGTTCTTCATAAGATGCACGTAGTTCGCCTGTCGTATTAGGGATATCCTCCATGATATGAGGGGTCAGCCACACCTCGCTGATGCCTATCTTCTCATAGTATGCAAGTGCAGCAAGAGATTCCTCTATCGTGCGGATTCCATCATCTACACCTGGAAGAATATGGCTATGCCAGTCCACAGCTCCACCTAACACTTCTGCATCTATCAACTTCTTTTTTGTATTGAAGAAAAGCATAAGCTATTACACATTATTTATATATAATATCAAGACAAGCCCAAAAGTGATTTCAACTGATCCTCCTTATACAAAATCCAGACAGAAGTTCCTAAAAACGCGAGGAACACCAGAACTAACACTATCTTCGTTCGCGCTGGTCCTGTTTTTTTGACAGGTACGGTCGCACTCTGCAATGTTGTAAAAGAAGGAGTTTCTTCCTGCACCTTAGCCTCAGCTGCCAGCAACTGCTGTGCAATTGAGTTATAAGCATTATACTGAAGCTGCATCTCGTTTTCCAGATTAATCAGTTTCGTCTGTGCTGTCTGATATGCCAAATCCTGGTTTGCATCAGCATAAATTGCATAATTTTCACGAGCAGCATCGTAACGAGCCTTCGCTTCATCATGCAATTTACGATTAAACTCTAGGTCGACACGAGCTTTCTTAGTACGATAATCTGTGATAAAACTTTGCAAACGAGCCTTCACAGAATCCGCCATCGTGGCACAAATGAGAGGATCTTGATCTTGTACTGTAATCGTGATAACCATTGTCTTGTTGTCCACCTCGCAAAGCACTTTCTTTTCCAAAGACTTTACAATTTGAGTTTGTGCCTTAGTTAACTGGAACGGATCAATAACGTTCTCATCAATAGTTTCTTCCTCCACGGGGAGAAGAGAAACCAGAAACTCAACTGTTCCGCCAATAGCAGCACTCCACCATGGCTCTTTCTGATTGTTTTTCAAATAATCATAGTAAGTCATCATACGAGTACTATCCTTTTTATGGACTGGAATATCAAAAAGACTTACTTTAAAATCGGTAGAGTTAACCAAATCCGGATAAAGCGCAGGATACAACGCCTCCGAATTCCCCATTGCTCCAGAACCCATCTTCAGACCAAATTGAGATGCAAGAGCACTGAGCGAATTGTTGCTACGACTCATCGTCAACTCAGGGGCAAGCTGAACCACACAACTATAATAATTGGGAATGGAGAGCATGATGATACATGCTACAACAAATGTAATCGGAATAACTTTTTTATAAAGTTTCTTATTTTTTTTGAGTGCCGCAAATATAGCCTGGAAATCAATGTGACTTTCCTCTTCCTGCGGCTTAACATATTGTTGCTGAATATCCATAATTAATCCTTCATTTATTTTGACAAATAAGAGATCAAAGCAATCAACGTAGCAACAGGAGTGAGAGCACTTCCAATAGCAGTGATAGTAGATAAATTAACTTTTTTATCCTTCTTGCTTGGCACAATAATCTCGCTGCCAGGCTCAACTTCTGCTCCCTTCGCCTTATCCATCAAACCGTTTTGGTAAACAATGAATGTCTTCTTTTTCTTAGCGCTTTCACTATATCCACCTGCATTTTCGATATACCATTTGATACTCTTTCCTTCCACATAAGTCACGGTGTTCGGGAACTGAACATCACCTGAAATAGTCACGGTTCCATTATACTCAGGAATATCAATACGGTCGTTCTCACGCAGTACTATATCATATTGTCCACCTGGTTCAGCCAACGCCTTTTCCAAATCGATGCCAATAGGATAACTTGAATCCATTTCCATCTTTTCCCAAGCAATAGAATCCTTATGCTCCAAAGTATTACGCAAATTTTTCAATACAGCTTCTTTGCGAATACGCTCCTCGTCATTCATCTGTCGAATGAGACGTGCACCCTTAATATAAGCATCATCTGTCACACCACCAGCCATCTTAATAGCATCAGTCAAACGAAGATTTTTTCTTTCTAATGTGAACGCACCCTCATAATTCACTTCACCTGTAACGGTAATGTTTTTGGGCATCACATAACCAGGACTACGACGAACATGAACCACATCATATGGCTTCAGGTAGAAAGCGCTGTCTTTCTTGATGACCAAACCATCTTTGATGTCAAATTGGAAGGTTTCTGAGATCTCGCGGGTCTTCACAGTTGAGAATGGATTGTCTATTCGACGGCTCACATCTACGCGCGCCAAAGATGCCCCATCGCGCAACCCACCAGCCTGAACAATCAAGTCTTCAATGGTCGTATTGTCAGCATACTCATATGTACCAGGCGTCATAACCTCACCGGTGATAGTGAAAGAACGTTCCTTGCGCAATTCCTCTTGAGTCGGGATAAAGACAACGTCCTCATTCTTCAGAGGAACATCTGCCACATTGCCGTCCATAATACCTTTCACATCTATTGGAATAATCTCCAATGTACGGTCCTCTTTCAGACGATGAATAATTGCATGCTCAAGGAATGCATCTTCTGTCAATCCGTCTGCAGCCTGAATGAGGCTACGTACCGAACACACATCACCGCTAATATTGAACTGTCCAGGACGGAATACAGCTCCCTTTATTTCAACCATATTTTCATATCGATTGATAATTGCATCCACGGAAACTGCGTCACCATCATCCACAGTGAAAGCGTTCATGTCAAACTCATCCACATTGTGCACAGTATAACGATCACCAGTCTGACGGACAAGACGCACAGACTTCTTATAAGCATCGCCTGTAAAACCACCTGCATACTTCAGCAATGTTCCCACAGTTTCCGTTCTACGCATCTCATAAAACATTGGGCGCTTCACATTACCAGTGATACCAACCAAACATTCATAAGGATCAACCTGAATCACATCATTGTCCTGCAAGCCGACATTGCCAGCCAAACGGCCATTCAATATATATTCATAAATATCAACTACAGTCACCAACTTACCACTGCGGAACACCTTTACATTACGCAATGTACCAAGCGAATTGATACCACCAGCCATATACAAAGCATGGAACACCGTTGCAAAAGAAGAAAGGCGGTAAGTACCAGGCGTCTTCACTTCACCCATAATGTTAATCATGATGGTACGAGTCTGCCCAAGTGTCAGTCGGACTTCCGAATTCGTATATAAAGAACCTACCGTATTCTTAATTTTATTCTGTGCTGCAGTAACAGAAAGTCCACTTACAGGCACAGGCCCCACACCTGCAACAGTAATGGTACCTTCTGGAGAAATCGTATGCACGAGCGTCTTTTGCGATTCGCCATACACATCAATAACTAACTGATCTCCAGGACCGAGAACATAATTCTGAGGAGTTGCGATATTCATATTAGGTTCAAAAGACAACGAGCCTCGATTGAAAATATCACGGCCAAACACTTTCTTTCCTGCAGCTTCGCCAGGAGTATTCTGCATAGACTCCACATCACGCTCTACATCTGCATGTTCCTCTGCAGCATCCACATGGATTTCGCCAGTAGTTCCACGACGAGCAGTTGTTACCTCTTGAGATGTCGTGCCATCACTATTACCTTGCATTCTGTTGGCAACCATAGAAACGGCCCCATCGGCTGCCGCAGAAAGCCCTTTGCTCTTAATTTGAGCATCATACTGATTACGAATACGGCGCACTTGCTCCACTTTCACGCCACGTTGAACTAATTTTGCAACGATTTGTGATTGACTTGTACCCGCGCTTACCTCACGAGAGATGAATGACATCACCTGAGAGTCTGACATCTGCGCCAAAGTGCTCAATGTCGCGAAACAAAGCGCCATCGCTAATAAAAACTTTCTCATATATCAATATTATCTTAAAAAATTCTCTATTTTTTACAGAAAACATCACAATGTTTCTCGAACATTCATTAAATAAATTGTTCAAAATTCCACTAATCGTTGCAAAGATACTAATTTTCCCCCTAATTTCATTAAAAGTTCACATCTTTTACTAAAAAAACAAAAATATTCAATAATTTTGCATGACTTTTCAATGTTATAGTAATGAAAGAAGATGAATTCAAGATTGACATAGACCAAGTCTTGAAAAACAAACTCGGTGCAAAATCAGCATTCGTCCCGAGGTTTGTTGCCATATGGCTTAAAGGCATTATCCATCAAGACTGGATGAACGTATATCTGTGCGGAGAAGGGAGGGAAAAGACTGGAGTTGAGTGGATTGACAAATGCCTTAAATACATGAAATGCAAGGCCGTTGTACAAACAAACACCAACGGAGTCATCCAGAATGGACTGGACGCTATTCCCAGCAATGAAGGCGGACGTTACTATACAATCGTTTGTAATCATCCCCTCGGAGGACTGGATGGGCTCACATTAGGTTCCATCGTCTGCCACAAATTCGACAGCCAAATGGTTTATCTGGTCAATGACCTTTTGATGAACCTCAAAGGACTCGCTCCACTATGCGTACCCATCAACAAAACAGGACGAAACGGACGAGACTTCCCGAAAATGGTTGAAGCAGCCTTTCAAACTCAAAAAAATGTGGTTATGTTTCCTGCCGGGCTCTGTTCAAGAAAGGGAGAAGACGGAAGCATCAGAGATCTTGAATGGAAAAAAACATTTATCACAAAATCCGTTCAGTACCAGAGAGATGTCATACCCGTCCACTTCTCCGGCCAGAACTCAGATCGTTTCTACAACATTGCACGCTGGTGCAAACGGCTGCATCTAAAATTCAATATCGCCATGTTGTATCTAGCTGATGAGATGTACAAGAACCAAGGCAAAACATTTACTGTAACATTTGGAGAACCTATACCCTGGGAAACATTCGACAAGTCCAAGACCCCCCAAGAATGGGCACAATGGGTTAAAGAAAAAGTATATCAACTTCACCAAGAATAAAAGAACGTCATCACTATTATATGGAAGCAGAAATCATTGCGCCTACACCTAAAGAGGTGCTGAAAGCAGAACTAACAGACGACAAACGCTTGCGCATGACCAGCAAGAGCAATAACGAGGTTTACGTGGTCACATGGCAGGATTCCCCCAACGTGGTTCGAGAAATCGGACGCTTGCGAGAGATTGCTTTCCGCGCAGCAGGAGGTGGCACTGGACTCGACTGCGACCTTGACGAATTCGATACGATGGAAAATCCATACAAGCAACTCATCGTATGGAATCCTGATGCGTCAGAAATCATCGGAGGCTATCGCTATATCCTCGGCCCGGACATCAAGTTTGACAACAATGGACAACCCATTCTGGCAACAAGCCACATGTTCCATTTTTCCGACAACTTCATCAAGAATTACATGCCATACACGATAGAACTGGGACGATCGTTTGTAACGCTCGAATACCAGTCTACTCGTTCTGACAACAAGTCTATTTTTGCCCTAGACAATCTTTGGGATGGGCTCGGCGCATTGGCTGTCATCATGCCTGATTGCAAATATTTCTTTGGGAAAATGACTATGTATCCAAGTTACAATCGCAAAGGACGTGACATGATTCTCTATTTCCTCAGGAAGCACTTCGGCGATAAAGAAGACTTGGTAATTCCAACAAAACCACTTGAATTAGAGCACGATGTGAAAGAATTCGAAAAACTCTTTAGCGAAGAAACATTCAAAGAGGATTACAAGATACTCAATCGCGAAGTCCGCGCATTGGGTTACAACATTCCTCCACTCATCAATGCTTACATGGGCCTCTCTCCAACTATGAAAATGTTTGGAACCGCCATTAATTACGGGTTCGGAGATGTAGAGGAAACCGGTATTCTCATTGCTGTCAGTGAATTATATGACCAAAAAAGAATACGTTACATTGACAACTTTGCAAAAGAACATCCCGAATATGCACGCATAACTAGCGGGGCCAACAAGGTCATCTATGAACCAAAAAACAAAAAAGAGTTAGAAGACAATTTTGACCCCATCAAATAGACATAACACATATATTATTATGTAATAAGAAGCATAAAATTCAGATTTCATGCTTCTTATTTTGTCATTATAAACAAAATAACTAATTTCGCACAAATTTAATAGATTAGTGTAGACTAAAATTATGGCATTTACAAGAATTACCGCTGCAGAGGCTGCAGCACTCATCAAAGACGGAGACAACATCGGTCTTTCAGGATTTACACCAGCAGGTACTCCAAAGGCTGTGACTGCTGAAATTGCAAAAATCGCCCATGCTGAACACGAAGCAGGTCGTCCTTATCAGATTAGCATTCTCACAGGAGCATCTACAGGCCAATCCTGCGATGGGGTACTCTCTGAAGAAAACGCTATTCGCTACCGTGCACCATACACGACAAATTCGGCGTTCCGCAAGCACGTGAATGCTGGAGAAATCGCTTACAACGACATTCACCTTGGCATGATGGCTCAAGACGTACGCTATGGTTTTCTTGGCGACATCGACTGGGCTATTATTGAAGTTTGTGCCATAGAAGAAGATGGCAAGGTATACCTCACTGCAGCAGGCGGCATATCCCCAACAGTTGCACGTTTAGCTAAAAAGGGAGTCATCCTTGAATTGAATGCATTCCATTCACCTAAATCCGTCGGCATCCACGATGTATATGAACCACTCGACCCACCTTACCGCAAGCCTATTCCTATCGAGAAGGTTACCGACCGTATTGGAACTCCTTATCTCCAGATAGACCCTAAAAAGATTGTAGGTGTTGTAGAGTGCAACATTCCAGACGAAGCACGCGACTTCAAGGATGCAGACCCTATCACAGACAAAATTGGAGAAAATGTTGCGAACTTCCTTATGAACGAAAAGAAGCGCGGCATCATTCCTCCAGGCTTCCTTCCTTTCCAGAGCGGCGTTGGAACAACAGCAAACGCTATCCTCTTTGCACTCGGAAGCAACCCTGACATGCCTGCAATGGAAGTATATACAGAAGTACTTCAGAACGCCATCGTAGATCTCATGTTCCAAGAGCGCGTGAAGTGCGCATCAACTTGTTCACTCACAGTAACTAACGACAAGCTCGTTAGCATCTATGACAACATTGATTTCTTCAAAGACAAGCTCGTTCTTCGCCCTTCTGAAATATCTAACAACGCCGAGGTAATCCGTCGTCTTGGACTCATCGCCATCAACACAGCCATCGAGGTAGACCTTTTCGGCCACGCTAACTCAACACAGATTTGCGGAACAAAGATGATGAACGGTATTGGCGGTTCTGGCGACTTCGAGCGTAACGCATTCCTCTCCATCTTCACCTGTCCTTCTGTAGCTAAAGGTGGTGCCATCTCATCTATCGTTCCATTCTGCAGCCACATCGACCACACAGAGCACGATGTCAACATCATCGTGACAGAGCAAGGTGTTGCTGACCTCCGCGGAAAAAGTCCAATTCAGCGTGCTCACGCTATCATCGAGAACTGCGTACACCCAGATTACAAGCAGCTTTTGTGGGACTATCTCAAGATTTCACAGAAAGGCCAGTCATGGCACAACCTTGCCGCAACCCACTCCTTCCACGACACATTCATCAAGGAAGGCGACATGCACAAGGTTGATTTCTCTAAGTACATGTAAAAAGTACACACAATCGGGCATATAGCAAAAGAGTTCAAATTCGACTCTACCGCTACAGAACCCCAAAAACATAGAAGATGAAATTTATTTCATGGAACGTTAATGGACTCCGCGCCGTATGTGGCAAGGGCTTCTCAGAAGTCTTCGCCACACTCGACGCGGACTTCTTTTGCCTTCAAGAAACCAAGATGCAGGAAGGACAGCTTGACCTCGCTTTCCCAGGCTACCTGTCTTACTGGAGCTACGCTGAAAAGAAAGGCTATTCCGGCACTGCCATCTACACCAAACACACTCCCCTTTTCGCGACATACGGATTACCACAGAACATCACCAAGTCATTTTCTAATAAAGATTGGCTGGACATGAACACCGAAGGGCGCATTATCACCCTTGAATACGACACCTTTTATGTCGTCACAGTATATACCCCCAATTCCCAAGATGGACTAAAACGACTTGATCAGCGTATGATCTGGGATGACGCATTCCGTCAATACATACAAGAACTTGACCAAAAGAAACCAGTTCTCATCTGCGGTGACATGAATGTGGCGCATCAAGAAATAGACCTCAAAAATCCGAAGACAAATCACAAAAACGCTGGATTCACCAATGAGGAACGCGCTAAATTCACAGAACTGTTAAACGCAGGATTCACCGATACTTTCCGTTACTTTTACCCAAACACAGAAAACATGTATTCATGGTGGTCATACCGCTTCCATGCCCGCGAAAAAAACACAGGGTGGCGCATAGATTACTGGCTCTGCTCCAACCGGATAACCCCACAATTGGAAGCAGCAAAGATTCACACCGACATCATGGGCAGCGATCATTGCCCAGTTGAAGTTTCCGTAAAACTTTAGCTTACAGATTCCGCCCCTCAAACATATACGATGAAATTTCTGATGCACATATTATTCCTTGTCATGACATCCTTCACATGGATATCATGCCAACAAAACCTCAAGTTCAACCAACTTGAAGCATCAGAATATACCCCAAATATCTCATCACAATCCACTGTTCAGCAACTCACCCATACCCCTAACAACAACGAGATACGCTTTGGCAACAACGAAGGCACACTTTCCAATGCGACTACATCCTTCCGCACTGCCAGCCAGCATCCTGTAGAATATGCAAAACGCACAATTGGCGAACGCCAATCCCCATCATTCCGTGGAACAGGAAAAGCATTTACGGCCAACCGCGCTCCCCGCTCCGCCATACATTTTTCCATCGGTGGATTCGTACAACGCACAACCATACCTATTATTTCTTTTTCCTCACATACATTATTTATATATGTATTGAGGCATATCATCCGTTAGAGTTTTTATTCTTTATTTTCCATTCCTAAGCATCAATTTGATACTTAGGCTAATACTGTATTCAATAAAACTATTCTTTAACGGACCGCATTCAACTGAAAGAACAACGAAGTGGCCATATCCACTTCCATGCGGGAAAAACAATCTTATTATGGCAAGTTTCAAAAATTTAGAAATAGCACCAACAGTAGCTAACCACCCACGTATATCCATAAAAACCAGTCTGTTGGGGCTTCGAACAAAAATATACTACAACCCCACCCAAACAGAAGTCGATTGCATTCGAAACTATTACACGATGTCATCAGGCTGTGCCATTCAGCAGTTCCTGCTTAAATTCCAGCACGACCCTCTATGCGCAGAAAATGCGAAACTCCCTATCGAACTTGACGACAATGGTTGCTTCTGTCTTGAAGCGTGTTCCTCTCGCGACGGGCAATTTATTGCCATACAGCTTTTCAGATACAACCAACTGGCCTATAATTCCGTTTGCGAAATTAAAATATTCGAAGGGAAAGAGGCTATTCTACTCAAAAAGGCTTTAGCCTGCTAATCCATAGTCCCCATGAAGCCTTTAAGTCCCAAGGGGAAAATCCTTGCAGGATTTCTTCTGCTTGTATGCGGCATCTTATGGATGCTTCTCCCACAGTACCTACAGATGGACAACCATCCTACCCTACGTCATGCCATCATTGTGTTTGGTGCAGTCAATGTATTGCTTAGTTTTCCATTACTCACCCCCAAACGCAAATGAAGGACCTTTTTATCTCTAAATAAGTACTTATTATCAGCAAGTTAAAATGACAAACATCATTATCATCATTTTCATCATTGGATATCTATGTATAACCATTGAGAACATCACAAAAGTGAACAAATCAGCTGTAGCCCTGTTCATGGGAGTTGCCTGCTGGGCACTTTACATGATGGGTAATCCTGGCACATCCGTTGAAGATGTCTTTCTACCGCATGTAGGAGAAACTTGCGAAACTATCCTTTTCCTCATGGGAGCCATGGCCATTGTGGAAATCGTCGATTCCAACGGAGGTTTTAACTTTGTCACACGCTATCTGCACACCACTAGTGCACGAATCCTGCTGTGGGAAATTATCGGCATAACCTTCATTTTGTCAGCATTGCTCGACAACATGACCACCAGTATCGTCATGGTCATGGTATTGAAAAAGCTTGTGGCTGACAAAAAACAACGCCTCATCTATGCAGGCATGATTGTTCTTGCCGCAAATTCAGGAGGAGCATTCTCTCCCATCGGAGACGTCACAACCATCATGCTTTGGATTAAAGGATGCGTATCAACCACAGGAATCATCGGGAACCTCTTCCTGCCATCAATTGCCAGCGTAATCATACCAGCTTTTATCATCTCTCAAAAACTGAAAGGAGAAGTCGAAATTGCAAAAGCCACCAACTACAAAGAAGACAAGATGACACACATGGAGCAAAGTTTCCTTCCACGCACCATCCGACTTGCCATCTTTTTCATTGGAGTAGGCGGTCTTACCCTCGTCCCCGTATTCCGCTCCATCACAGGCCTTCCGCCCTTCGCTGGCATTATGGCATTGCTCAGCGTTCTTTGGATCTTCACCGAAATTGTTATAAGACGTAACAAACGTCTTCTTAACCTCGACACTAAGGTAAGAGTATCAAATATCTTACATAAGCTGGATCTCTCAACCATCCTCTTCTTCCTTGGCATCCTTTTCGCCGTCGGTGCATTGACAGAAACTGGAACATTAGCTCAAGTCGGTGATTGGCTCAACAAAACGTTCCACGGAAATGCCTATGCCGTGAATGGCATCATCGGCATACTCTCATCCATTGTCGACAACGTTCCACTCGTAGCCAGCGCAATGGGCATGTACAGCATCGAGCCAGACTGCACGACTGGCATCATGGCCAACTTCATACAAGATGGCAACTTCTGGAATCTACTTGCCTACTGTGCTGGTACAGGTGGTAGCATACTCATCATCGGATCTGCAGCAGGCGTCATTGTCATGGGATTAGAGCAAGTAAGCTTCACATGGTACTTACGCAACATCTCATGGTTGGCCTTCATCGGCTACATTTCAGGTATCATCGTCTATTGGTTGCTAAATAGTCCATTATCAGATTTTATCCACATCCAAACGGCTGATACACTTCTCTACGACCTTTTTCCTTATTTAGCGGCTCATTAACAAACTTTCATTTTATAGCAAGGGGGAGTGTCAATTGACACTCCCCCTTGCTATAAAAACAAATATAACTACTTCAATAAACATACACCGTTGACATATATGCACACGGCGAACACGTAGGAATAAATTTGCAACTGGGTAAAGAGAAACGTCCTCCTACTCATTTGAAATACATATCAAGAATTTTCTGAGCACTTTCATCGCCCATTCCCACGGCCTTCAGGAGATTAGCACGTGCATTCTCCTTATCCTCTTTTTGCAACTGAGCGTAACCAAGTATTCTATAGGAATCCACAATATCGGGATTCAACGCTATAGCTGTTTCGCAAGCCTGAACACATTCATCTAACAGATTGACCCTGAGAGTCAAAGAAGCCTTATCGATGTAGTAAAGCGGAGTACGCGGCGACATCTCAATAGCCTTGTTGATATCGTCCAATGCAGGTTGGAACATCCGTCCATTCATTTCTATCATCGAACGTTCATGATAAAAAACCGCACTAACCTGATTATTCAGCAAATAAGCATACTGATTATAATCCAGCACAGCCTCACGATATTTTCCAGCATTGGCATAGAGCTGTCCACGACGAATCACATAATTGGCAGCACCGCTTGGCATAGGAGTACCAAACATGGCTATCGCACTATCAAGAGGCTCAATCACTGTCGCCAGCGAATCACCTCGTCCATCACGTGCCAAACTGATAGCGTAATAGTAGGAAGGCGAGCGGTTTTCGCCCTGATTCAACTGCTCATACAATGAAATGGCAGCATCGTAATCTCCTTTGTTCAAGAGAATTTGTGCTTTCAGCACTTTGTATCTGCTGTCACTCGCTTTACGCTCTTCTCCGTCAGGCTTTTCCATATTCAATGAGATGGCAGCATCCATGTGCTGGATGACAACATCATAGTTCCAAGACTCATAAGCAGGTTCGGGCTGAAAACGAAGTTTGTCATAAATCAAAGAACCGACCTTAAAGTTACCTTCAGCCTTATCTTCAGTCAGTTGCAGATGCTGCTGCAAATCCTTATCGGCTTCGTCAAAACGCAACATGTCTATCAACGGCGTGGCACGCCTCAAATAGCCTTCTGCATTCTGAGGATAGGCATCGACAAAACGATTCACCAATTTCATGTATTCATCATTGCCCATCGTGCGTGATTTGAAATACAGATAGACCAGCGCCTCTTCTGCCGTTTTTGGCAAATCCTTCGAGATGAAGATGTTGTCAAGCGCCCCTGATGCAGAATTAGATGCAATAGCTTCTATTTTCAGCGTTTCGATGAAACGGATATCAAGCACATAGCTCTTTTCGCCAATTGTAGAATGAAGTATACCAGTCAACACACCTTCCTTATTGAAAACGGGCTGACCAATCAACTTCTCACCTATTTTTTGGTTCAATCCATAATAAGCATACTTGCCCTGAATGAGCGAAGTATCAGCTACTATCACCTGTTCATGCAACACCTCTCCATCTACTATTGAAAGGACAAAAAATTCCGATTCCATCGCAGAAACAGAAGTTGCAAATGGTAAAACTGAATGTTTCTTTGACGCCACTTGAAAACGCACTAAAGAATAAGTGTCGTCTGCACCAGAAATGCATACGACAGAATCCTGTCTTCCACTGGAATCAGTCACCAACGCCTTATACGCTCCCTTGAACAAACGATAGTCAGCTACGGCATCACCATTTTCCCCAACATAGAAAGCAGTTCCTTGACGAAGTAAATCCCCCTTTTCATCATAGGTATTTACAGAAACAATACCTTTCTTTACCTTTGAAGCAAACTTTGGCTGAGCCAATCCTTGCAACACACAAAGAGAAAGGGATAATGTCAATATCAAATATTTTTTCATTTCAATATTTTTAATTACTATTTTCTAATAAAGCCTTTGCATTATCGAGCGCAGCCTGAGTAAGCGTTTCGCCACTCAGCATATGAGCCAGCGCTTCAATCCGCTCACGTTCATCAAGCTGTACAATATGAGTCAATGTCGCGTCTTCGGTATCTTCCTTGTACACCTTATAGTGATGACAACCCATCGCTGCAATCTGTGGAAGATGAGTAATGGAGATGACCTGACGTTCATATTCACCCATCTCTTTCATCATTTTTGCCATTTTTTCCGCGATGGAACCGCTCACTCCAGTATCAATTTCGTCGAAAATGATAGTCGGCAACTTCACAGCTCCAGCCACCATCGCCTTAATGGACAACATCACTCGAGCGATTTCACCACCTGAAGCAATTTGGCTGACAGGTTTCAATTCGCCATTTTTGTTAGCATTGAACAGGAACTGCACTTGGTCGCACCCCGTTTCTGACAATTCTGCCATATCCGAAACAACTGAGCACTGAAAACGCACATTGGGCATGCCAAGCGGAACAAGTTTTTCTGACATCGACTTTTCAACAGTCTTCGCTACATTGTATCGGGCATTCGAAAGCTGTAGGGCTAAACTTCTTGCAGCATTTTCTCGTTCCTGTACTTTACGACGTATTTCCTCGATGAAATCGTCATTATTATCTAAATTCAATAGTTTTTCCTCTAAATCGCGCTGGATGGAAAGTAATTCTTCCACGCTATCCACGCTATGCTTTTTCTGCAAAGAATAAATGATGTTTAATCGTTCGCGAATCTGTTCCAACCTGCGAGGATTATACGCCACATCTTCAGCTTTTCCCTCCAATTCATCGGCAATATCCTTCAGTTCTATATAGCATGAATTCAAGCGTTCCGCCAATTCATCTGCCGAAGCATAAACTTTTGAAATGGATTGAATCGACGACATTCCCTGCTTGAGCATTCCCAGCACATCCGTTCCATCATCAGGAGATTGAAGACAGCAAGATGCCTGATAGAGAGAACCCTTGATGTCCTCAGCATGCTCTAGCGTTTTCGCTTCTTCCTCCAGTTCAATCTGTTCATTCTCCTGCAAACACGCATCTGCCAATTGCTCTGCCTGAAAACGCAGATAATCCTCATCATCCCTGCCATTCTTGGCATCCTCTATCACCTTCTCCAACTGCTTCTGCAAAGAACGAAATTCCCTATATTCCACCTTATACTGCTCCAGAAGAGTATGGTTTTCAGCCAAAGCATCCAAAATGCCAAGCTGAAAGTCCTCTTTTCCAAGCAACAAGTTCTTGTGCTGCGAATGTACATCAATCAGACGCTCGCCAATTTCTTTCAATTGTAGAAGTGACACGGGCGTATCGTTGACGAAAGCACGAGATTTTCCAGCAGAAGTCAACTCACGGCGTATCACGCATTCTTCAGCATCAAAATCAAGGTCATTCTCTTCAAAGAAAGTTTCCAGCTGATAATCAGACACATCAAAGGTCGCTTCTATCACACAGCGTTTTATTCCTTCCTTGATGGCACGCGAATCGGCTCTTTGTCCCAGCAACAACCCTACTGCGCCTATAATAATCGACTTTCCAGCTCCCGTTTCTCCTGTAATGACAGAGAAACCTGCATGAAAATCGATGTCAAGATGCTCAATCAGAGCATAATTTTCTATATGTAAATGACGAATCATCTCTTTATCCTATTCCAATAAGTATTCTGGCTTGCGTTGATTTCCGATACAATGTCATATACCAGTTGCTTTTCCTTCTCCGTTCCATGTCCCGAATAAATATTCACGATTTCATCGCGTTTGAAGTCCGTGAAGAGCTGCGGATACATGGCAAGCGGCTTGGTGCTGTATGCCTCGTTCAGCATCTCCAGCGCCTCCGTAATGGCGGTACGTCCTCTATCTGGATTTTGTGCCATCCCATCGAGCCCTTCGCGATAATACTTATACTGCATCTGACGTAAGGGTTCAAGCGTTGTTTCCATATAGTCATTGATGATGCCATGACGGTTTTTCCCATCATCGAAAGCTTTCCATCCTGTTTCGTTCATACCTTGCGCATCATTCACAATCTTCTCTACCATACGAAGCGGTTCTGTTCCACCAAGCGGCGAAAACGTGTCCAAATCCATACCAATGAACAGGTAGGCATAATAGGCCAGCATCGCGGTCAAGTTGTTATCTATATTATTTTCGTTAAACTCCAGATTGTCCTGTTCTGCGTATGTAAAATTAAATTCCGTATCCCGTGTCGAAAACACAGTTGTATTATATACGGAATTATACACTGGACGAGTCAGTTGACATTGTAGTTCTCCCGTGAAAGCATTTGTTGATTCATCATATTTCTTAATGGTTATACTCATGGAGCATTCTATTTTCTCTGCCTCCTGAAACTGCAAATCTGTCCATGCACGGTTATTCATAAATTCCGCGATGGCTGTTTCCAGCACTCCAAACACGCTCTTGTTTGTACCTTGCACTTGAGAGTGATTTATTTTCACCGTACAGTCCAACTCTTGTGCCTTCAGCTCATTCAGCGACATGAATCCACCCGACAGCACAAAAAACCATTCCGCTATCAGCAGAAAAAACATCAGAAACAATCTATGCATAGTTCTTCGAAAATATTGTCACAAAAGTACTGCTTTCTTCCGACATAACCAAATATTCGCTCTTTTTTAAGAAAAAACGGCATCTTTACCCTACAATCATAAGATTTTGTTCCATCATTATATAAATAATGTGATTTTTATTTTTTAACTTTGCAACCTATCAACAATCTAACAATCTATCTATTTCCCTAAACACCTGTAAGATGAAAAAAATCAGTTTTTTCCTTGCCATTTGTGCTGTAGGAATCTTGAGTGTCTGTTGCGCTCAACAAGACCGCGAGTTTCGTTCCGTCATCTGCAACGCTGACGGTACTGTAACATTTAGGTACAAGAACCCTTTTGCCAAAGATGTACAAGTAGATGTACAGTTTGCTGGCAAGAACCCAATGACAAAAGTTTCCGACGACGTCTGGGAAGTCACACTTGGCCCTGCTGCTCCAGACATGTATCCATACAACTTTGTCGTTGACGGAGTCAGCATTATGGACCCTTATTGTCCTCAGTACTTCCCTAACGAAGGTTTCAAGAACAGTCTTTTAGAGATACCAGCAGCCGACGGACAGTCATTGCCACATGACATCAAGGATGTGCCACACGGAAAAGTTGAATACATTCATTATTATTCACAGAGCCTCAAGGCCACAAACC
This sequence comes from uncultured Bacteroidaceae bacterium, assembly GCA_904501945.1. Classification (GTDB taxonomy): domain Bacteria; phylum Bacteroidota; class Bacteroidia; order Bacteroidales; family Bacteroidaceae; genus Minthosoma. Next base: position 3,320 of record CAJGCU010000023.1, on the reverse strand, counting down.
ATGCCATTGTCTATCTTCCACCTACATACAACCCCCAAAATATTGACAAGAAATATCCTGTATTCTATCTTATCAGCGGAACAACAGATACAGAAGAAGTGTATTACAAAGTGGGACGCATGAATTATATCCTCGACAATCTGCTGGCAGAAGGCAAGGCCAAGGAGATGATTATCGTTCTCCCCTACGGAAACCCCACGAAGCTACTGTATAATGCACCCCAAAACCCAATGTTCATGGGCGACGTGTTTAGCAACGACCTCATCAACGACTTGATGCCTTACATCGAGAAGAACTATCTCACTATCAACGACCGCAACCACCGTGCCATCGGCGGTTTCTCTCGTGGCGGAAATCAGGGTCTTTCCAACGGCTTGAACAACCTCGACAAATTCTCTTACCTTTGTTCTTACAGTTCCTTCACATCAACCAACATTCCCGATGTGTACGACAACGCCGACGACACCAACCAGAAAATCAATCTCTTCTGGCTCGGCATTGGTACAGACGATTTCCTCTACGGAACATCACGTGACTATCTGGAATTTCTTGACCAAAAGGGCATCCGTACTGCTAAAGTATATACTGACGACAAGTTCGGACACACTTGGATGAATGCCAAATACTTCCTCGACATCACCCTCCGTCTGCTCTTCAACCCCGAGGCGTCTGCCGAAGCCATGGAAAACAGTGAGCCAACCCTTGCAGCCACAGGCAAAGAAGAGCCATTCACTCCTGGGGTAATGGCACGCCTCTTCCCACGCCCGATTATATCTCCAGAATACGGAACAGACAGCATCACCTTCCGTTTCAAGGCACCTGAAGCCAACGAAGTATGGCTCGCGCTGGAAAATGGAGACGAAAAACTCATGACAAAAGAAGAAGATGGCGTATGGAGCATCAGCATAGGCCAGTACACATACGACACATTCAAGTACTGCTTCGTTGTGGACGGAACAATGGTTGCCGACCCCAGCAACATGTATCTCTCACCAGACAAAGGTTTCAAATACAGCATCGCCAACCACCCTGCAGCACCTTATAACTTCGCTTCCATGGGTGACATCGCACATGGCAAGGTTAGCTACAATCTAAATAACAACACTGCAACCTACTTTCCACCAGTTTGCGAAGAAGCACCTATTCTAATTAAGCTGGAATTGGGCGATAATGATACCATGGAAAGCTGGTTCAAAGTGGGAGGCGCTGATGCCATTGCCGACAAGCTGATTGCCGACGGAAAGGCAAGCCCCTGCGTCATCACGACTGACAGCGAATGGGCAGAAAGCGAAAATCAAGAGACTCATGTGCTCAAAGCTTCCGACTACTCAACATGGAACGAACGCCGCAAAGCATTAGAAGATTTACTTACCAAAACTAAATAATTATTTATGAGAACTTTAACTTTATTCTTGGCGTGCTCGCTATTGGCAGCAGCACCCGCAACAGCACAAACAAAAAAAAGTGCCGTCGAATTTGATGCCTACGAATGGGACTTCGGTTCTATCGATGCCATCAGCGGCACAGTTTGCCACACATTCACATTCCAAAACACATCCGACAATGCAGTTCGGATAGACAAGACTATCCCCAGCTGTGAATGCATCACGGCACACTATTCTACAGACGAGGTAAAGCCTGGTGACATCGCAAAAGTCATGGTAGCCTTTTCTCCAGCCGGAGCATCAGGCAGAACACACAGAAGTGTCGAACTGCTCGACCAGAACGGCAACACGCTCGGGGCCCTTTCCACCAAGGCACACGTTACTTCAAGCGAAAAGCCAGAAGATGGACACAAATATCCATTCCAAGACTACAAACTCTCCAACGAAGAGCGTGTAGAAAACCTCATCTCGCTCCTCACTCCAGAAGAGAAGGTCGGACTCATGATGAACAAGTCTATCTCCGTTGACCGCCTCGGCATCCCATCCTACAACTGGTGGAACGAAGCCTGTCACGGCGTCCGCCAAGGAGGCTACACTGTTTATCCACAGCCTATTGGTATGGCGGCAGCCTTCAATTCACAGCTCATCTACGACGTGTTCTCTACTGTTTCCGACGAAGCACGCGCCAACTGGAACCGTTCAGACCGCAACATTTTCAACGTGCCAATGGGAGTAACCTACTATCCTGGAAATCCCGAACTGACTTATTGGTGTCCAAACGTCAACATCTTCCGCGACCCACGTTGGGGACGTGGACAGGAAACTTGCGGTGAGGACCCATACCTCAACGCTGTGCTCGGCGTACAGACCGTACTCGGTATGCAAGGCAACGACGACAAGTATTACAAGACTCACGCTTGCGCAAAGCACTATGCCGTACACAGTGGTCCAGAGCCATTGCGCCACACCTACGACGCATCTGTCTCTATGCGCGACCTTTGGGAGACTTATCTCCCAGCTTTCAAAGCACTTGTCAAGAAAGGCAACGTGCGCGAAGTGATGTGCGCCTACAACCGTTACGAAGGTGTGCCATGCTGTACCAGCGACCGTCTGCTCGTTGACATTCTGCGCCGCAAATGGGGATTCGACGGTATTGTACTGACTGACTGCGATGCTATCAACAACTTCTACAACAAAGGACAGCACGAGACACACCCAGACCCACTTTCAGCATCTGTTGACGCTGTGCTCAACGGTACCGACCTCGAATGCGGAAAGGTATTCATGGTGCTCACAGAAGCACTTGACAAGGGACTCATCCAGGAGTCAACTCTCGACGATCACCTGCGTCGCACACTCCTCGGCCGCTTCGAACTGGGCATGTTCGACCCTGAAGACATGATTCCATGGGCAAATCTCGGACCAGACGTCATCAGCAGCGAGTCCAACCACCAGCTCTCTATTCAAGCTGCACGCGAATCTATGGTACTGCTCAAGAACAACGGCATTCTTCCACTTTCAAAGAATCTCAAGACTATCGCCGTCATCGGCCCTAACGCTGACGACACAGAGATGCTCAACGGTAACTACGGAGGCACACCAACAGAGAATCACAAGCGTTCACTCCTCGAAGGAATCAAGGCCGCTGTTCCTGGCACCAACGTCATCTACAAGAAGGCTTGCGAACTGGCTGACGAATACACCACCATCAACCACCTCACTGAGTTCAACGACGGCAAAGGAGCATACGTTGAGTTCTACAACAACAAAGAACTGAGCGGAGATCCTGCTGTGACAGGCTACTACAACGAACTGAACTTCTCTACATTCGGAGCATGGGGATTCGCTGAAGGCGTGAGCACAGACAACCTCTCTGTACGCGTATCAGGTAAATACAAGGCAACTTACACTGGTCAGATGCAATACTCTATTTCT
>CAJGCU010000022.1 GCA_904501945.1 uncultured Bacteroidaceae bacterium | reverse complement strand
CGCCATGCAGGAACTTATGAGATTCCATCGGTTAAATTCGCTTATTTTGATACCGAATCTCGTTCATTCAAGACGCTTCAGACAGAATCTTATACGTTGAAAGTCAATAAGTCTAAGGAAGGAACCGGACAGACGGTTTCCAACTATACAGGCCAGCAGCAAGATGTACAGCAATTGAATCAAGATATACGTTACATCAAAAAGGGAAATGTTGAGTATCAGCAGGTTGGAAAAACCTTTTTGGGAACGTGGAAATATTGGGTGTCATATCTTGTGCCCATGTTTTTCTTTGTGCTTATAGTTTTGATGGGTCGCCGACGTGTTGCAGTGAATGCGAATGTGGCGCTTACTCGAGGCAAAAAAGCAAATAAGGTAGCTTTGAAGAGATTGAAGACAGCTAAGAAACTGCTTGACAACCATGATATAGGCATGTTCTACGATGAAGTCCTTCGTGCTCTTTGGGGATATGTAGGCGACAAATTCAACATGTCACAAGAGTCTCTCAATAAAGAGAATATAGAACATGCACTCAGTTCTCGCAATGTGCCAGCAGAATACATTCAGCAATTCATCAAGGCACTCAACGATTGTGAGTTTGCTCGTTTCGCACCAGGCGATACCAATGCCAATATGGAAAATTTGTACAATAGTGCCATTGATGCAATCAGTAAGATGGAGGATAATTTATGATGAAGATTTTTTTTACTTTAATATTATCAGTTTGTGTATCAGCCTTTTCTGTTGCAGCAACAAAAGCAGATGCTGATGCACTTTATGAGCAAGGGAAATACGAAGAGGCAGCATCAAGCTATGAATGGGTGCTGGAAAACGAAGGGGTAGCAGCTGAAGTTTATTACAACCTAGGCAATTGCTACTATAAAATGGATGAGATACCTCTTGCCATCCTTAACTATGAACGTGCTTTTCTTCTAGACCCAGGCGATGGCGATATACGTGCAAATCTAGCCTTGGCAAGAGGAAAGACAGTTGATAAAGTTGTGCCTCCTTCCGAGATGTTTTTTGTTACTTGGTGGCGCAACCTTACAAATTGTATGAGCATTGATGAATGGGCGATGTTGGGAGTCAGTTCTTTTATATTCATGCTGTTAGGCATTCTTGTCTATATGTTTGTACCTCTGCTCTTGGCTCGTAAGATTGGTGTGTATGGAGCAATGGCGCTGTTTGTTTTTGTTGTGGTGGCAAATTTTGCGGCGATTTCGCAGCATCGGGATCTGACTAATCGTGATACTGCTATTATTTTGACGCCGTCAGTTGCCGTAAAAAGTTCCCCGAGTGAAAAAAGTACAGACCTCTTCCTCATTCATGAAGGCTCAAAGGTTGAAATTGTTGACAGTTCAATGTCTGAATGGATAGAAGTGAAGTTTGAAGAAGGGAAACAGGGCTGGATTCCTGTTAGTGCAGCAGAAATTATATGAACGAGCTTAACGAATTAGATCATCAGCTTACGCTTGCCATCAATGGTAGCGATAGTCTTTTCTGGGACAATGTGATGTACACAGTCACTGACACCTTTTCGTGGTCATTGGTCATTTTGGCGTTGTTAATTATCATATTCAAGAACAATAGTTGGAAAGAAGCATTGATGATTTACATCACTTTGGCGTTGCTTATTTTTGTGGCAGACCGTATTTGTTCTGGACTAGTCAAACCAATGGTAGCGCGATGGCGACCCACACAAGACCCTGAACTGATGTATATGATTGATGTTGTTCGTGGATATCGTGGTGGGCGCTTCGGCTTCTTTTCTGGCCATGCTTGCAATACAATGTGTGTTGCCGTCTTTCTTTCATGGCTTTTTCGTTCTCCCAAAGTGATAGTGACCTTGCTCTTCTGGTCGTTTACAACTACCTTTACACGCTTGTATTTAGGTGTACATTATTTGGGTGACATATGTGTAGGGTGGACTGTCGGAGCCATCCTGGGAACAGCTTTCTATTTTTTTATGGAGCATGTTCACAAAAAGATAGGGATGAAACGGCTTATATCAGAGCAATTTACTTCTACAGGCTATTTGAAAAGCGATATGGATACTTTTATGACAGTTGTGTTTTTCAACTATATAGGAGTGCTTATTGTTGCTTTAACTCTTGGAATAGCTTAGCTGTAACGGCACCCTTATCTTCGCTCTCCGCCTTTCTGCATCCATAAATCCATTTGTTGGGTGTCGATTGTTAAGACTCCGTTATGTAGGAGTGAAGCAGCATAAGCCTGTTTGGGAAGGATTTTTTAACCATAAATCGAACAATATGAAAAAAGATTTTTTTGAGACTTTTTGTAGCAGAAGAAGCATTGGAGTTGCCTGTATGCTGTTGCTAACGATGTTGCCCGTCTATGGGAAAGGAACTGCAGAAAAGGATATGGGAGCTTATCTATTTACGTTTTTCAACGACCCAACTCATAGCCTATTCATGGCTGTAAGTTATGATGGTTATACTTTTACGGCAGTAAACGAGGGGCAACCAGTCATTAGCGGTGACTCTATAGCTGCTCAACGTGGCATTCGTGATCCGCATATTTATCGCGCTCCCAATGGGATGTTTTATATTGCTATGACAGACTTGCATGTGTTTGGCAAGCAGCGAGGACTTAGGAAGACCCAATGGGAACGTGACGACAAGTATGGTTGGGGTAACAATCGAGGACTGGTATTGATGAAGTCGAAGGACCTCATTCACTGGACGCATACGGAAGTGTTTGTCAATGAAACTTTCCCTGAAAATTTTGGAGAGCTTGGTTGTGCATGGGCACCGCAGACGATTTGGGACCCTGCCGTAGAGAAACTGATGGTTTATTTTACGATACGTCAGCATCCTGGTGGTCGTACAAAACTCTACTATAGCTATGCTAATGAGGAGTTTACGGCGCTGGAGACAGAACCGCAATTGCTTTTCGAATATCCAGACGAGAGTATTCAGGTGCTTGACGCTGATATTTGTCCGATGCCCGATGGGCGTTACTTTATGACTTACGTTTCGCAAGAAAATCCTGGTGGTATCAAATACATGATATCAGATAGCATTAACCAGTATGATGATTACCATGCAGAACAGATTGATACGGAGCCGCGAGGTTGTGAAGCTCCTAATACATGGAAACGTATTGGCGAAGACAAGTGGGTGATAATGTATGATGTTTTCAGCGTAAATCCCCACAATTTCGGCTTTGTGGAGACTTCTGACTTTAAGAGTTTCACACCATTAGGTCATTTGAATGAAGGTGTGATGCGTGCAACAAATTTCTCTACCCCCAAACATGGAAGTGTTATTCAGATAACAAAGCGTGAGGCGAAAAGGCTGGAAAAGTATTGGAAAAAACAGGCGAAGAAGAAGTAGAGGCGGATTTTTTTAAGTCCATGTCAGGACGATAACCCGTCGGGTTGTCTCATCAACCCTATATAGTTCAGAACTTCTGCGGTTTACGACCCAGGCAATTTCTTCTCCATCCATGAGAAGAAGTTGCCTTTCTTTTTCGAAAAGGTTCAGTTTGAGGTCTGTGAGATAGTCGCTGAGCAACTTTCTCTTTCCCTTCATGCCAAAAGGGGCGAAAGTGTCGCCAATTTGTGGAGTTCGGAGAGTCAAGGGGCCATGTAGTTTGTCTGCATCGAGGTAGGCTGTATGAGGGTCTTTCTTGATATGGACTTTCTCGATGGGAAGTTCTTTTTGTTCAAGCATTCCTGACGGGTAATCAATACTTTCAAGGATGATGGTGTTGCGGTCAATCAGCAGCCGTCGTCCATTGGACATGAATATTTTGCTGCTTTCGTTCAGTGAGTTAAGTACGTCTTTCAGTTGCTGTTTGTTAAATCCGATAGGGGAGAGCAGTTCGTGCAAGACGGATATTGGGGAAGCCTGTTGCAGGAGCCTATTGATAATAATGTGTGTCTCTCCATTTTCCTTTTGGATACAGCATTCCTTAATGGCTGCACTAATCGCCTGACGGTACACGTTTTGTACTTCGTTCAGGTTCTCGATTGTAGAGGTTATGTTGTGCATGACGCCTTTGTTGATGCTTTCCAGCAGAGGCAGTACATTTAGCCTTACTTTGTTGCGTGCATAGTCGTCTTCCAGGTTTGTGTGATCGGTTATGTGCTCCAGGCCTTCCTGGCGCAGATGCTCCAGTATTTCCTGTCTGGTCAGGCAGAGCAAGGGGCGTATGACATCACCATTCTTGGATTGCATCCCGCACAACCCTTTGATGCCTGTACCTCTGGATAGATTCAGCAAAAGGGTCTCAATATTGTCATCTTTATGATGTCCGACAGCAATGGCTTCGGCCTTCCACTTAGCTTTTAGCAAACGAAAGGCGTCGTACCGCAATTCGCGTGCTGCCATTTCTATGCTTATTTTATGCTCTTTTGCATACAGGGTGGTGTCGAAATCTACTTTATGGTATGCCAATCCATGCCTCTTGCATAATTGTTCGGCAAACAGTTCGTCTCGCAGGCTTTCTTCTCCGCGAAGATGAAAGTTACAATGTACTGCCATAACTTCGTATCCGAGTTGGTTCAGTATGCTGACAAGGCATACTGAATCGGGACCTCCACTTAGCCCGACTAACACCCGCGCATTGTCATTTAGTAGACTGTGCTGATGAATGTACTTTTGTACTTTTCTCCGTATTCTTTCCATTTTATCGCTGCAAAAGTACTTCTTTTTCATGACTTTTTATCTTAAAACAAAAAATTACTGCAAAAAACTTCGAGAAACCTTTGCCGTTAAGACAAAAAGTGCTACCTTTGCATTCGCAAAAGCAAACATGGTGCGTTGGATGAGTGGCTTAGTCACCGGTCTGCAAAACCGTTTACACCCGTTCGAATCGGGTACGCACCTCCAGAAGCAAGACTCACATAGGGTCTTGCTTTTTTTGCAATCATCTGAGCGTCTCAGTCACCTATGACTTCATCGTTGAATTTCTCTTTTGTTTTTCCAAAATTCCTTTTTAGACGGAAGAAATTCTGTATGCTTCATTCTAGCCATCGGTGACATATGGTTTTCCTGATATAATTTGGAAGAAGTATTGTTTGCAACTGGTGAGATAGGCGAGAGCTATCGCGAGGCGTTGGGTGGTTTTGTCGAAAAAAGTGAGTTTTTGTGTACCGAGCGTATCAGATGTTTCAGTTCGGTTTCAGAGGTTCAATTATGTACCAATCCTTTTAAAATACCATATAACTAATTAATAATAAATTAAATTATACATATAACATAAGTATTGGTGACCCTCCGAAAATCAATTGAGACAACTGAGACGGAAACGCTTGGTATTTTAATTTTTTTACCTAATATGCAGATTATCAATCATATACGATGTTTCTAAAACAACTACGCCAAAGATGCCTGCCCTCGGAAAGGGGAATGAGTGCATCAAATTGCTGCTCTTGCAGGCTTCAAAAGGTATGTCTGTCTCCTTATTTCGCAGCTTTTCCTTCTTCTTCTTGGCGCACAATCAGCGGTGTGGGAATTCTGTATCACACTTCACTTGGAAGGGATTGTGTGGGAAAATAGTTCATCTCGTAGCCAATTTGTGATGCATTATGTTAGAGAATGCAACATTATTACGATGAAGGGTGCAATGTAATTGCAATGACGAGTGTAGCGTAATCGTGATGAAAGGAAGGGCGGATGAGTGGATGAGAGAGGGGCAGCAGGGGTAAAAAAACGGCTGGGCATCGTGCCTAGCCGTTCATCTTGTGGAGATGGAGGGGATTGAACCCTCGTCCAAACAAGGAAGCCATATGCTTTCTACATGCTTATTCTTGCCTTCGGTTTTCGTGATGCAGCAAGACCAAGACCACCAACTGCACCCTTATCCTCTAAAATTTCATCAAGAGAGCGAGGCCGCCCCTGACTATTCCTGATTTTATAGCACCGCTGGTCAGAACGCTTCAGGACAGGAGCTTTCTGGGCGATGTCTCGTTCCCTCGCCTAGCAAGGGAATTAGGCCAATCTACTATACTTCGATTAAGCAGCGAGAGCGTAACGATTTTCGCCAATTAATTGTTTGATGTCTGAGATTAAAGAGAGGGGCATCGACTCTCTGCATGCTTACATACCACTCCATCTTGCTGTCAAATCCAGTCATCCCCAAAGGTTTCTGTCGCTAACATCTGCGATGAAGCTTTTGTGGCTACAAATTTACAAGCTTTTGTTGTTCTATCAAAAAGTTTTAACTAATTTTTTATTTTATATCAAAGAAATTATGGATTTTTTGTTTTTCTCCAGCTAAGATGATGATATCGTCTTCGTTGAGGACAATGTTGGGATCAGGGTTGATGATTGTCTCATTTGTTGGCCGCACTATGCCTATGACGATGCAGCTTCCAACTTCTCGAATGCCTGAATTCATGATGCTTTTTCCGCAGAGAGGGGAGGCAGCTGTAATGGTATAGTTGTCTATGATTATTTTTGTGTTGTGAGTATCTTTTTCTGTGTCTGGATAAATGCTTGTGTCAAGCATGCTGTTGAATTGTGCGATGTCGGATTCTGTGCCTGCGATGATGAGCTTGTCGCTTGGATAAATGCGATGGTTTCCGCCGGGAATGTTAATGTTGATGCCACCTCGTATGATTCTCACGATGTTGGCGCCTGTTGTGTTTCTGATGCTTAAATCTTTAAGTGTTTTCCCTGAAAAGGCGGAGTTGTATGGAACTTCTATTTCAGCAATGTTCATGTCGAGTCTAAGCAGCGTTGCTTCGACTTCTTTTTCCAGGCCTCGTTTTGATTCTGCCAATCTTTCGCGTGCATAGAGATTTTCGTTGAACAGGCGTAAGAAATGATTGATGCCTGGAGTCATGGATATGTTGATGAAAATGAGTTTGGCAATCTGTTTGCGACGTGAGGTTCGTCTCTTTCTTTTTTTGCCAGAAGAATCTGTCTGTCGCTTTTCTGTGTAGCTGTCTAACATTTTTCTGGTTCCTGCGCTCATGTGTCTTTCGAAAAATGCCAGTGTAGGATAGGCGAGACGCATGATGTAGGGAGTCAGGAAGGTGGTGGCGACGCTGACTGCTACGACTATGGGGTACAAGTGTGAGTCTGTTACTTTCAGGTCTTGTCCAAGACTGGCAATGATGAATGCAAATTCTCCAATTTGAACCAATGAGAAGCCTGTCTGGAGTGCAACTCTTAGTGGCTGTCCAGACAGGAGTGTTCCCAAACTTCCAAATACAATTTGTCCTATGATGACAACCAGCGTGATGATGGTGATAGGGAACCAGTATTGTATAAACAGGGATGGGTCTATCATCATGCCGACAGAGACAAAAAAGATTGCGCCAAAGATGTTTTTGACGGGTTGTACGAGGTGCTCAATTCTTTCGGCTTCAATGGTTTCGGCTAAAACAGAACCCATGATGAATGCCCCAAGTGCGCTGCTGAATCCTGCTTGCACGGCAAGCAGGACCATGCCCAGACAGAGGCCAATGGAGAATATGGTCAGTGTTTCGTTATTAAGATGCTGCTTAAATTTTTTAAGGAAAGTAGGAATGAGTGCTATGCCAAGGATAAACCACATGACTATATATAAAACCAGTTTCCCGATTTGCCATAGCAGTTCCTGGCCTTCAAATTCATTTTTTGCAGCAATAGAAGTGAGGAGCACCATAAGGATGATGGCGAACAAATCTTCGACAACGAGTATGCCAAAACATACGTTAGCAAAGCGGTGATTGCGTAAGCCTGCTTCTTCTATTGCCTTGAAAACGATAGTGGTAGAAGACATGCAAAGCATTCCTCCAAGGAACAAGGCGTTCATGCTGTTCCAGCCTAGCAAATAGGCGGTGAGCATGCCTGCTGCCATCATGCCTGTTACGATGACTCCAGCTCCGATGAGGGCTGTACTGCCTACTTTCAACAACTTCTTGAACGAAAATTCAAGTCCAAGGCTGAAAAGAAGGAACAAGACGCCAATCTCTCCCCAGGTCTCAACATTTTCAGTATTGTTAACCCATGATTCTCCAAGCATATGTGGACCAACCAGCAGTCCTGCAACGATATAGCCTAGAACAACAGGCTGTTTAAAGAGTTTGAACAGCAGGCTCGTTACGCCTGCTGTGAGCATGATGATGCAGAGGTCTTCTATCATTTTTTATATGGTTGTAGGTATAATGCTAGTTAGCTGCATCTTCCTCCAAGCGTTTTCCCCACAAATAATATTGTGTGTCTTTGGCAATTATGTTAGAAAGCAGCAAAAGAGAGAGGAGGTTAGGGATGGCCATCAAGGCGTTCATAATGTCAGATAATCCCCAAACGAGTGCAAGACTCATGGTCGCGCCAGCATAAACTAACAGAATATAGACGATTCTGTAAAAGATGATGCCTCGTTTGCCAACAAGGTATTCTACGGCCTTTTCTCCATAGTAGCTCCATCCGAGAATGGTTGAAAAGGCAAAAGTGATAATGCCGAATGTGAGAATAGGGGTCCCGACATATGGGATGAGGCCGAATGCTTTTTTTGTCAGCATGCCACCGTCGCTTTGGTCAATTTCTGGGCTTGCGATGATGCTGGAGACGATGACTAGCCCTGTGATGGCACAGATGACTACGGTGTCCCAAAATGTGCCTGTGGAAGAAACTAATGCTTGTCTGACCGGATTGCGTGTCTGTGCTGCAGCGGCTACAATCGGTGCCGAACCCATACCTGATTCATTAGAAAACAGACCTCGTGCAATTCCATATCGTGCTGCTGCCATCAGTACGGTTCCGGCGGTTCCTCCGCCAATGGCTTTAAGGGAAAATGCCTCGCTGATAATGAGGGAGATGGCATTTCCCAGATGCTCACGGTTGATAAATAAGATGTAAGCGCAGCCGAGTGTATAAAATGCAGCCATCAAAGGTACTAAGGCCGTACACCATTTTGCGATGCTTTTCACTCCGCCAATGATGACGAAGCCGACGATAGTGGCCAAAATGAAACCTGCAATCATTTTGGTGCGTTCTGGCATGATGATTCCTTCGCATACAAGCGCGAGGTTCTCGCTAATGGCATTGGCCTGAACGGTGTTGCCTATGCCAAATGTGGCAATCGCTGTAAAGATACAGAAAAGTATGCCAAGCCATTTGCAGCCAAGTCCTCTTTCTAAGGCATACATAGGGCCTCCTAGCATTCTTCCGTCTTCTGTCTTTACGCGATATTTGATGGCGAGCAATCCTTCAGCGTATTTTGTAGCAATGCCAAACAATCCAGTCAGCCAGCACCAAAGTACTGCTCCAGGCCCCCCTAAGCTTACGGCTGTAGCCACTCCTATGATGTTGCCTGTTCCAATGGTGGCTGCCAAAGATGTGGCTAAAGCAGCAAACTGACTCACGTCGCCAGAAGAGTTTTTGTCTTTCTTTACAGAAAGCTTGATGGCTGTGAAAATCTTTCTTTGTGGTATTTTGAGCCTGAAAGTTAAAAAAATATGTGTGCCAAGTAATAGCAGCATCATTGGCCAGCCCCAAATGGCAGCATTTATTCCTTCTATGATTTCGAGCAGTCGTTCCATTAGAGTGATTGTGTTGATGGTGGGATGATTTAGGCTATTGTCATTGGAGTATAAGACATTGCTACAATGAATGGCAACTTGTAGTCAAACAAATTGCCATTCGAAGAATATTAGTAATTAAAGATTAGTATGTTCTATAGAGTAGCCATGCATCAGGGTAAGTGCCGCGGAGCTGGTCGCGTGAGCTAACTGCTGATGCGCGGTCATCGAATGAAGATGCGATTACTCGATACATTCCTGTCTCTGGATTCTGTGCAACCTGTGCAGAATATCCTTTTGAAACAAGTGTGTTGCGAAGATTGTTTGCGTTTTCAACTTTGCTGAATGAGCCACATACAACATTGAATGCTTTCAATGTGCCACCATTCATAACTGTGAGGCGTTCCTGGCGGTCATTTGCTGTGTTTGGCTGAACAGCTGGAGTTGTTGAAATGACAGGAGTAACAGCAACTGGTGCAGTTTCAACCTGATCTGTAGTAGTTTGTGCCAATTCTTGCGCCTTTGCTTTTTCATACGCTTTCTTGTAGCTGCTTTCAGATGACTTACATGAAACAAAGGCAAGGGCTGCGCAAAGTGCTACGCCCATCATCAGATTTTTCTTCATAGTTTTTCTCTTTTTACTGTATTAATGATTGAATGATTTGTACAAAGTTAGCTCTTATTTGTTATACTCCCAAAAGCAATGCAAAAAAAAACGTTAAATAAGTAAAAATCACTTGTTTTTAGTACGAAATGTTGTATATTTGACACCGAATTCAAGTTTTTGTTAAACCTTTAAACCGATTTTGATTATGACAAAAGGTGACGGATTTGCATTGGCTGCTGCTTTTATTGGCGGTGCTGTGGCTGGAGCTGCAATTGGACTTCTTTTTGCTCCAGAAAAGGGTGAAGACCAGCGTGCGAAAATCAAGGCTGCGCTTGAAAAACGAGGTGTAAAACTGGATAAGGAAAGCTTTGATAAGCTGGTTGATGAAATAAAGAATTTAGGAAAGAAGAAGGAAGTAGTTCCCGCAGAGGATTTTGATGCAGAATAATTTTCAGACTTCTTGTTTTAATTAGATTTTCTATGCGTAAAGAATCATCTGTTATAGGTGAAGACATCCGTAAACTCGCTTATCGCGTAGAGCGTTATCTGCGTCTTGAAGCAACCGAGCGTCTTACTGTGTTGGCAACAGTAATCGTATTGGCTGCTGCGACCTTTGCGTTGGCTACGAGTGCCATTTTCTTTTTCAGCACAGGCTTGGTGAAGACTTTGACTCTTGTGACAGGAGATGAGACGGTTAGCTATTATATGGTTGGCGCTATTCTCTTGCTTTTAATCGTGCTACTGTTTATTATAGGGAGGCCTTTGATTGAAAGTCGCCTTGTGAAGACATTTAGCAGCCAGCTGCTGGACGGCCCTAGTATAACGGAACAAGTGTCGGCCCAAGGCAATTCGGATGAGCAGATACAGCGTCTGGCTGAGAGTTTGGTTGCGGAGTTGGATGAATATGGTAAGGAAGGAGGAAGCCTATGATTCAGAAAAGATACACATCTCTTGCCGAAATTCGCTCAGACAAAGAACGTGAACGGATGCTTATCAATTATGGAGTGGATAAGTTGAAGAACGATGTGGAAGATTGTCTCAGGCCTAAGGATAATTATTTCCTTAACTCTTCTAGCAAGTATATGAATTATATAGGATATGCCATGACAGCCTATAAAACAGCGATGACTGTTAAAGGATTATTTAGTTTTTTTTCTAAAAAACGATAAATTGCCATGAAATTGCTTCAAAAGCACTTGTAATTAGCGTTACAGGTGCTTTTTTCTTTGTAACCCCGTCGTTTTTTGCTATCTTTGCATTCAAATTAGGAATTTTATAGAAAATGGATCAGCAGTATTCGTCAGCGTTGCTTGAGCGTGCCGTAGATGAGTTTTCTAAATTGCCGGGGATTGGACGTAAAACAGCCATGCGACTTGTGCTGCATATGTTGCGTGTTGATGTCTGTAAGATAGATGCTTTCACGGACGCTATTTCTACGTTGTGCCATGATGTACGCTACTGCACAGTATGTCATAATATTAGTGATGAAGAGGTCTGCCAAATTTGTGCAAATCCGGCTCGCGACGCTTCGACTATTTGTGTTGTGGAGAATGTGCAGGATGTGATGGCTATAGAGCACACTCAGCAATATCGTGGACTTTACCATGTTCTGGGCGGAGTCATTTCTCCTATGGATGGAGTGGGACCAGGGCAGCTGGAAATAGAAAGCTTGGTAGAGCGTGTAGCGGAAGGCGGAGTGGACGAAGTTATCTTTGCTCTTAGCTCAACGATGGAAGGAGATGCAACAAATTTCTATATATTTAGGAAACTGATGAATTTTCCTGATTTGAAACTGACGGTGCTAGCAAGGGGTATGAGTATTAATGATGAATTACAGTACACGGATGAGGTGACGTTAGGACGCTCTCTTGTTAATCGTATTCCTTTCACGTGTAAATAAAATTAAACAAAGAAAGAAGAAATGATAAACAAATATATACAAAAACTGCTTAATGTTCTAAAGGTAGAACTTTTTGTAGTATGGATTATAGTTGCAGGTGTGGCCGTGTTGGGTGAGTTTGGCATTATTCCTAATGGTTACATTCCTCCGCATTCTACAAAAGAGTTCGAATTGAATGTAATAGCTGTTTCGCTGACGGTAATAGGAGTACCATTGGCATTGCAGTTATTCAAATTGAATACGACTAAAGGTTTGCGTCGCATGAACAATGATGAGGCATTGCGTTCTTACCATGTGTGGAGTATTGTCCGAATGGGCATTTTGTGTTTCGCAGCTTCCTTTTGTATGTTTGTATATTATTATGCGTCAAGTGTGAGCTGTGTTTTTTGTACGCTCGTAATATTGGCTGTTTCTGTTTATTGCTGGCCATCTCGAGATAAGATTTCTTCTTATCTGGAGAGTGTGAACAATGGGTAATTCGTTTCTTTTTTTCGAGAGTCCAATTATTTTCAACAAAAAAAACACCTATTTTGAAACTTTCGGTCATCATAGTAAATTATAATGTGCGTTACTACCTTGAGCAATGTTTGCTTTCGGTGGAGAAGGCGCTTTGTGGTGTTTGCGGAGAGGTTTTTGTTGTTGATAATAATAGTACGGATGATTCCATGCCTTATCTGAAGAGCAAGTTCCCTTGGGTTCGATATATCGAAAATGATGAGAATGTGGGATTCTCTCGGGCAAACAATCAGGCAATACGCGAAGCGCGTGGAGAGTATGTGTTGCTGTTGAATCCAGATACATTTATTGGCGAACGTTCCTTGAGAGAGTGTATTGAGTTTATGGACAAAACACCTCAGGCTGGTATGTGTGGCGTGGGTATGTTGCGGATTGATGGCTCGTTTGCACCAGAATCTCGTCGAGGGATACCAACTCCGTTTGTGGCTTTCTGCAAGATGTCTGGCTTGGGAGCATTGTTTCCCAAAAGCCGTCTGTTTGGTAGGTATTACATGCAATATCTCAATAAGTACTCCATCAATCCTATAGAGATTGTGAGTGGAGCATTTATGTTTATTCGTAAGGCAGCGCTTGACAAGGTTGGATTGCTTGATGAAACATTCTTTATGTATGGTGAGGATATAGATTTGAGCTATAGAGTTTTGCAGGCAGGATACAAAAATTACTATCTGCCTACGCAGATATTGCATTATAAGGGAGAGAGTACCAAGAAAAATTCTCTTAAGTATGTAAATGCCTTCCATAAGGCGATGGTGATTTTCTTTAAGAAGCATTTTGTTCATTATAGCTCTATCTATTCAGTCTTTATCACTCTTACTATTGTGCTGAAAGGAATTGTGTCTTATGTTGTACAAAAAACACGGTCGTGGTCTTGTCGAAAACGGGATGTTGAGCGTCTAAAGTTCTTGATTGTGAGTGATGGACAGAATCTTGATGACATGAAAGGAATCGCAGAGAAGCATCAATTCAAATATGACGTCTTCCATTCTCGTTTAGGTGATATGCCAAGTACGGATGTGCTTTACCGTGATTATGATTATATCGTGTTCGACACAAGCCGTTATGCCTACGGCTCTATTCTTGAGTTTTTCCGACATGATGAGCCTAGTCGACATCGTCCTTGTATGGCAACGTACATACCTTCCAACAAGTCTATTATGACTTTTCAGGGAGCTATTAATTGATAAACGATAATTAAGAATATAATATATATTGTAAAAAGAAAACATCTATATATATGTTACGAATAGCAGTACAATCAAAAGGTCGTCTCTTTGAAGATACAATGAATCTTCTGAAAGAGACAGGTATTAAGGTAAGTTCAAACAAGCGTACGCTTCTTGTTCAATCATCTAATTTCCCGCTCGAAGTTCTTTTTCTTCGTGATGACGATATTCCACAGACGGTTGCTGATGGAGTTGCCGATGTCGGTATTGTCGGTGAAAATGAGTTTGTAGAACGTAACGAAAATGCAGATGTAGTGAAGCGTTTAGGCTTCAGCAAGTGCCGTATTTCGCTTGCCATTCCAAAGGCTGTTGATTATCAGGGGGTGGAGTGGTTTAACGGTAAGAAGATAGCAACTTCTTATCCAGTTATTTTACGAAAGTTCTTGGAAGAGAAAGGTGTAAAGACTGATATCCATGTTATTCAAGGCTCTGTGGAAATCGCACCTGGCATTGGTTTGGCAGATGGTATATTTGACATTGTAAGTTCAGGCTCCACTCTTGTAAGCAACAATTTGAAGGAAGTTGAAGTGGTAATGAAGAGCGAGGCTCTTCTGATTGGTAATAAGAATCTGGCAGAAGATAAAAAGGCTATTCTTGACGATTTGCTTTTCCGTATAGAGTCTGTGCTTATTGCAGAAGATAAGAAATATGTCCGGATGAATGCCCCTAAAGCACATTTGGATGAGATTGTCAAGGTGCTGCCAGGCTTGAAGAGCCCTACAATCATTCCTCTTGCCGATGAAGAATGGTGCTCTGTTCACGCTGTACTTGACGAGAAGCATTTCTGGGAAATTGTAGGTCAGCTGAAAGCTCTTGGAGCAGAAGGCATTTTGGTGACTCCCATTGAAAAGATGATATTGTAAATAATTGATAGTTGGTTGTCAGTTAAGAGAAGATAAGGATGAACATTATAAAATATCCCAATCAAACAGAATGGGCAGCCTTGCTGGAACGCCCACATCGTGACGCTTCCGAATTGCGTGAGACAGTGCAAACTGTGCTTGAGCAGATTCGGCAGGGTGGAGATGCTGCTGTAAAAGAGTTTGAATTGAAGTTCGACAAGGTGAAACTTGATTCGCTTGCAGTTACAGAAGTAGAGTTGGATGAGGCGGAAAAACTTGTGTCAGAAGAGTTGAAAGATGCTTTGAAGTTGGCTCATGCCAATATAGAGAAGTTTCATGCTGCTCAGAAGTTTGTGGGGGAGAAGGTGGAATCCGCTCCAGGCGTTGTTTGCTGGCAAAAATCAGTGCCCATAGAGACGGTCGGACTTTATATTCCTGGAGGAACTGCGCCTTTGTTCTCGACGGTGTTGATGCTTGCTACGCCAGCCAAGATTGCTGGCTGTCAGGAGATAGTGCTTTGTACTCCTCCCAACAAAGAAGGTAAGGTGCACCCTGCTATATTGATGGCTGCCAAAGTCGCTGGTGTCAGCAAGATATTTAAGGCTGGTGGTGTTCAGGCTATAGGGGCTATGGCTTATGGAACGGAGTCTGTACCGAAAGTTAGCAAGATATTTGGTCCTGGTAATCAATTTGTTATGGCTGCTAAGCAGCAGGTAAGTCTCCATGAGGTGGCGATAGATATGCCTGCAGGACCTTCAGAAGTGGCAGTGGTGGCTGACGATACCGCAAATCCTGTGTTTGTTGCTGCCGATTTGCTTTCTCAGGCAGAGCATGGTGTTGATTCTCAGTCAATTCTTATTACAACTTCAGAGTCGATGGCAGAAAAAGTTAATGCAGAAGTAGAACGCCAGTTGGCTTTGTTGCCTCGTAAGGAGATGACAGAAAAATCTTTGCAGTATTCTAAAATTGTTGTTGTGAGAGATTTGGAAGATGCACTGAAAATGACCAATGAATATGCGCCAGAACACCTTATCCTTGCCGTTGAGGACTATCTGTCTTTTGGCAACAGGGTAGTGAATGCGGGTAGTGTATTTCTTGGCAACTATTCTTGCGAATCGGCAGGTGATTATGCTTCAGGTACAAACCATACGCTTCCCACATCAGGTTATGCAAAGGCATACAGTGGAGTGAATCTTGATTCGTTCTGCCGTAAGATAACTTTCCAAGAGTTGTCTGCAGAAGGAGTACGCTCTATTGGACATGCTGTTGAACTGATGGCAGAAGCAGAGCAGTTGGATGCTCATAAAAACGCAATGACTTTTAGAATTCAATCATTATGAAACCACTACAAGAATTAGTGCGTCCCAATATTTGGGCACTTAAACCATATAGTTGCGCTCGCGACGAGTTTAAGGGAGTGAAAGCAGACGTTTTTGTTGATGCTAACGAAAACCCTTATCCTAATGGGGTAAATCGCTATCCAGACCCTTTGCAGGAGGAACTGAAGCATGCCATTTCTCCTATGAAAGGTGTACCTGTTGAAAACATTTTTCTTGGCAATGGTAGCGATGAGGCAATAGACCTTCCATTCCGTATTTTTTGCCGTCCGGGCAAGGATAATGTGGTCGCCATAGACCCAACTTATGGAATGTATGAAGTATGTGCAGATGTGAATGATGTGGAGTATCGCAAAGTTTCTCTTGACGAGAATTACGACATCAATCCTGATGCGCTGTTGGCTGCATGCGACGAGAATACTAAAATCATATTTATTTGTTCGCCCAACAATCCTACAGGCAACTCTTTTCTGCGTGAGAAGATAGAGAAAGTGATAGAGAATTTTCAGGGTATAGTGATTGTTGATGAGGCTTATAGCGATTTTTCAGCACGGCGTCCTTTCCGTTCTGACATACAGAAGTATCCGAATCTTATTGTTCTTGCCACCTTCTCCAAAGCTTGGGGTGCGGCTGGTATACGTTTGGGCATGGCATTTGCCAGCACGGAGGTTATCGCACTTTTCAACAAGGTGAAATATCCTTACAATGTGAATGCGCTTACCCAGAAAAAGGGCTTAGAAATTTTGAGTAATGTGACACTTTTGCAGCGTCATATCACGATGGTGCTTGAAGAGCGAGAAATGCTCATGAAGTCATTGGCAATGCTTCCTCTCTGCAAGAAGGTTTATCCGACCGATGCTAACTTTGTTCTTGTTAAGGTGACAGATGCTGATAGCATTTACAAATATCTAGTCCAGAAAGGAGTGATTGTGCGCAATCGCACTCGTGTGCATCTTTGCGGCAATTGCCTTCGTATTACAGTGGGCACTAAAGATGAGAACACCAAATTACTTTCAGCACTTCGTCAATACGTATAAATGAAATTTTATCAATGAAGACAGCACTTTTCATCGATCGCGATGGTACTATCCTTGTAGAACCTGCTGACGAGCAGATTGACTCTTATGAGAAGTTTCAGTTTCTCCCGGGTGTGATTCGTAACCTTAACTTCATTCGTACAAAACTCGATTTTGAGTTTGTCATGGTAAGTAATCAGGATGGTTTAGGTACAGATTCCTATCCTGAGGCGGATTTTTGGCCCACTCACAACCTTATGCTCAACACGTTGGAAGGGGAGGGGATTACGTTTGACGATATTCTCATTGACCGCTCTTTTCCTGCAGATAATCTGCCCACTCGTAAGCCAGGAACAGGTATGCTGGGTAAGTATATGACAGGTGATTATGATTTGGCTAATTGCTATGTGATTGGTGATCGTCAAACAGACAAGCAGCTTGCTCTTAATCTGGGATGCAAATATCTCATTCTTGGCGATAATGTACAGTCGTGGGATGAAATCACTGAAATTCTCTTTGCAGGAGAACGTACAGCCAGTGTTCGTCGTACCACGAAAGAAACGGACATAGATATTAGCCTTAATCTTGATGGAACGGGACAGTGCGACATCCAGACGGGTCTTGGTTTCTTCGACCATATGCTGGAACAGATAGGTAAGCATGCTTCTATCGACCTCCGTATTCACGTGAAGGGTGACCTGAATGTTGATGAGCATCATACAATAGAGGACACCGGAATTGCTCTTGGTGAATGCATCTATAAGGCTTTGGGTGACAAGCGAGGCATTGAACGCTATGGATATACTCTCCCGATGGATGATTGTCTTTGTCAGGTGGCGCTTGATTTTGGTGGTCGAGCATGGCTTGTGTGGGATGCTGATTTTAAGCGAGAACGAGTAGGCGATATGCCCACAGAGATGTTCCTGCATTTCTTCAAGTCTTTTAGCGATGCCGCTCGCATGAATCTCAACATCAAGGCTGAGGGCGCCAATGAACATCACAAGATTGAAGGTATCTTCAAAGCTCTGGCTCGTAGTATCAAGATGGCAGTAAAACGTGATATCTACAAGTTTCAGCTTCCTAGTAGCAAAGGAGTATTGTAGAGCCGCTTTTATGAAAATATAGAAAATAGAGTTCCTATATAGATTTAGCAGAGTGCCCCACATCCAGACATCGATGTGGGGCACTCTGCTATTGGTGGTTTTCTGCTTTATCTGTATAAAGAAAAATGTATCAGGAATCTCACGACCTCTGATACATGAATGCTATGAAAAAACGAATGTCTAAATGATGAGCGGAAAACGAGACTCGAACTCGCGACCCCAACCTTGGCAAGGTTGTGCTCTACCAACTGAGCTATTTCCGCACAACGCGATTCTTATTTTCTCAAACAGGAATCGCTAAAAAATCCCTTAATTTATTATGAACCATTATTTTGAGCGGAAAACGAGACTCGAACTCGCGACCCCAACCTTGGCAAGGTTGTGCTCTACCAACTGAGCTATTTCCGCAATATGTCTTTTGTGATAAGAACTCGCACTAGAGTCTTATGGGTTGAGTGAAGAGGATGAGACTCGAACTCACACGGGCTGAGCCCACTACCCCCTCAAAGTAGCGCGTCTACCATTCCGCCACCTCTCCATTCTATACGGAGTGCCCACGACAAGAATCGAACTTGCACGTCTCTCAACACTCGCACCTGAAACGAGCGCGTCTACCATTCCGCCACGTGGGCATTGCCTGATGACTTTTGAGCGGAAAACGAGACTCGAACTCGCGACCCCAACCTTGGCAAGGTTGTGCTCTACCAACTGAGCTATTTCCGCAACTTTCGCTTAAGTTTGATAAGTCAATCTTTATTGCTTTTTAGGTAGGAATCTATGTTCTTTCCTGATTGCGAGTGCAAAGGTAGCATATTTTCTTGAACTGGCAAAACATTTTGTAAAAAAATGTGCGCCTAATGGAAGTTTTTTATGCCCCAATCCTCTTACACATTATTATATATATGAGGATGCGTGAATTGTCTGACCTTTATGCTTATCGGATTCTGTCGAGCGAACGTACAAGTGCTTCGTCTTTTCTGATTCCTTGTATGGCAAGGCAGTTGAGAATGATGCTTAATACGGGGAATATGGCCGCAAATTTGAGACGGAATGTAGCGGGAATGATGCTTTCTACTTCCGTATATGCAGTCATTGCATAGACATCAATCTTCAAATCGTAATAAAAGGCGAATACGGCATAAGCAGCCACATAGCCAACGAGGAGGATTGTGCTGAATATGGTGAGCCGTAATTGGCGCATACGTTTGCGGAAAAGCAGAATGCTCATAGTGGTCAAGAACATGACCATGATAAGGAGTATGCCCAAGCACCATGGACCTTTAGTCGAGTCCAATGCCTTGAATGCTCCTTCTGCTCCGAAGGTGAAGTTGCTGAAACTGGCTACGATTCCGTTTGCGGCAGTCCATTCTCCAACGGTAGAAATGAGTCCGACGAAAGAGAAAATGAGTACTAGTGCCAGATATACTGTCTGTATTCGCTGAATCATGGATTAAAGCTTTCTGTCTGCTTCCTTAGAAGGGTTACGGAAATACACTTTGTCCTCAAGGAATTCCTGTGTGGCGATGAGTGTAGGTTTTGGCAGACGCTCGTAGTAGCGAGAAATCTGTATTTGTTCTTCGTTCTCGAAAACCTCTTCGAGTGTGTCGCTATGTGCACCAAATTCAACCAGTTTCTTGCTGAGTTCATCCTTCATTTCTGCTGCAATTTGGTTAGAGCGCTTTGAGATGATGGCAACGCTTTCATACAGGTTGTTTGTGTCACGGCTGAAGTCAGGAAGATTGCGTGTCACAGTGGTAGATGGTGCATTTGTCTTTTTGAAATCCATAGTTGTCTATATCTATTTTCTGTTTTTAATATTCTATTATTCAGTTGCTTCTGGCTTTACTTTGGCAGATGCATTCTTGAAGATTTTGTCTGCTTCTTTCATGTACTTGCTGTCGGGAAACTCGTTTCTGAATCCGTAGTATTCATCAATAGTTTCTCTGAATCGGTCCATTTCTTTCGATGCAACGCTTCGCTGTGCCAGCTGGTAGCGGCAACGGAGAATGTTCATGTAGAGATCTTCGCGCAGGCGAGTATAAGGGAATGTCTTCAGAGCATTTTCAGCAGTGAGGATGCTTGCTTCGAAATTGTTGCCGCCATAGTGGCAGTTGCCATTGTATTCGCCAAGATTATAATAAAGCAAGGCATTGTCATACTCTTTCTGTACAAGTCGGTCCTGCAAATCGTAAATCATGTTGTCAGCCTCTTCTCGCTTGTCAGAGTAGGGGTAATAGTCAAGGAAATCTTGCAACATGTTGATGGCAGTGTAAGTGGGTGCCTGATCAAGACGTGGGTCTGGGCTTTGCTGATACAATGCTTTTCCGCTGTAGAATCGAGCCAGTTCAGTGTACTCGCCTTTGGGGTAGCTCTTGACATACCTGTCAAGGTAGATAGCCGCAGTCTCGTAGTCATTCAGGTAGTAGTAGCACATGCTAAGCATGAAGAGAGATTCTTCTCCACGGTCGTATCCCTTCATTACGATGATGAGTTCTTCCAAAAGTTGATAAGCTTTGGTGTATTCTCCTGCAGCATAGCACTCTTTGGCAACCTCGTATTTGTAATCATAGTCAGTAGATTTCAGCACCATGTTATAGGAGTTGCAAGCGCTTAATAACACGGCTGAAATCAGCCCGATTGACAATAATTTCTTCATTAGTACAAAAATTATGAATGCAAAGTTACGCTTTTTTGTTGAAGTAAGATTAATAAGCGATGAATATTTCACTTTTATTTAGGAAAAACTCTCCTTTTAGGGGCATTTACAAACAGAAAGTCGTAATTTTGCAACGATATAACGGCAAGATCAGAAAATGGAGTTTCAGCTGACATCGAAATTTAGTCCCACAGGCGACCAGCCTCAGGCCATCGAGCAACTCACGCAGGGAGTGCTGGACGGAGTGCCTGCACAGGTGTTGCTGGGTGTAACCGGCTCTGGCAAAACCTTCACTATGGCGAATGTCATCCAGAATGTGGGTAAGCCAACGCTCATCTTTAGTCATAACAAGACACTGGCACATCAGCTCTATACGGAGATGAAGGCCTTTTTCCCTCATAATGCAGTTGAATATTATGTGAGCTATTACGATTATTACCAGCCAGAAGCATATATTCCTTCAACAGGAACTTACATTGAAAAAGACCTTGCTATCAATGAGGATCTTGACCGCCGTCGTTTAGCTGCTACATCAGCTTTGCTGTCAGGACGAAAAGATGTCATTATTGTTTCGTCTGTATCGTGCATTTATGGCATGGGAGCTCCAACTAGTTATGCGGAAAATATCCTTGGCATAGAAGTGGATCAGGACTTGCCTCAAGAAACGTTGCGGCGTAAGTTAGTGGATATGCTTTATGTCAATAATGACCTTGCTGCAGCAGATGAATTAGAGCGAGGGCAGTTTCGTGTAAAGGGTGAAACTGTTGATGTCTATCTTGCTTATGATGAGAAGATTCTGAGAATTTGTTATTTTGATGATACAATTGACGATATTCAGGAATTAGACATCCAGACGCTGTATCCTATTGCTTCTTACAAGGAGTACAAAATTTATCCTGCCAACCTTTTTATGACAACAAAGGAACAGACGTTGAAAGCCATTCATGACATAGAAGATGACCTTCACGAACGCATCGAATTTTACAAGGAAAAAGGTGATATGGAGAAGGCAAAGCAGATAGAATTGCGTGTGACCAATGACCTTGAGTGGATTCGTGAAACAGGGCATTGCTCAGGCATTGAGAACTATTCGCGCTATTTCGACGGACGTGCTGCAGGAGAACGTCCTTACTGTTTGCTAGACTTCTTCCCTGAAGACTATTTGCTCATTATTGATGAGAGCCATCAGTCCATTCCGCAGGTAAAAGCGATGTGGGGTGGTGACCGTCACAGAAAAGAAAACTTGGTTGATTATGCTTTTCGTTTGCCTGCCGCATTAGACAATCGCCCCTTGCGTTTGGAAGAGTTCGAGGAACTGACTCCACAAACTATCTATGTCTCAGCAACTCCAGCTGAATATGAATTGGAACGTGCTGAAGGTGTGATAGTTGAGCAGCTCATTCGTCCTACAGGCTTGCTTGACCCTCCCATTGAGGTACGTCCTAAACTCAATTTCATGGATGACCTCATTGAAGAGATTCATCAACGTAATGAGGCCGGAGAACGCACCCTTGTCATTACGTCCACAAAGCGACAGGCAGAAGAAGTGTCCAGTTTCTTCAATAGCGTAGGTATTAAGGCAAACTACATCCATTCAGACATCGACACTTTTGACCGTGTGGATATCATCAACAACTTTCGTGCTGGTACCTACGATGTGCTCATTGGCATCAATCTCTTGCGCGAGGGACTTGATATCCCAGAGGTATCTCTTGTAGCCATTCTTGATGCTGATTATCAGGGTTTTCTGCGTAATCATCGCTCACTTGTTCAAATTATAGGTCGTGCAGCTCGCAATGTCCACGGACTGGCCATCATGTATGCCGAAACGATAACGGAAACGATGCAGCAAACCATTGACGAGACGAATCGCCGTCGTAAAAAGCAGATGGCATACAATGAAGAGCATGGTATTACGCCTACTCAGATAAAGAAGGCGCAAATGGCTATCAATCAGCACAAGCCTGTTGAATATGTTGGCAATGCTTATATTGAAGAAAATGCTTCTTTGGCAGCAGAATCAAAGGTTGACACCATCTACAATGCTATGACGCCAGAAGAGCTCCGTCGTGCAATCGACCGAAATCGCAAGTTGATGAAGGAGGCGGCCAAGAAATTAGAATTTCTCAAAGCCGAGGAGTACAAGAAAGAGGCCCTCCGTCTGGAAGACCTCTTGAATTCACATTAGCGTTATGGTAATGTATTTGTATCTTATTTTATTTCAGTAACCTCTTTTTCTTCTTTAGCTGCTGGAATTCTTGGTTGCTGACAGCATAGTTGTAAAGTCGGAAATCTGCCACTTGCGTCTGTGTCAGATATTTGTCACCACGGAAAGGAGCACGTCCAATCCAGCAATGAGTAGGTGCATCTTTGAATATCTCAGAAAGAATAGGCATGTTATTGTTCTTGCCAATTAGCTTTCCGTCCAGATAAAGTTCGCCTTTATGACCTTGCTGCCGGTAAAGCACATGAACCCACACATCACGTTGGGGCTGACCTCCTTGCATGATGATTTGTTCATTTTCATATCCTCCAGTAGAGGTCTCAAATCGCTGTTCATTTAGTCGCATGGCCATATAAGGACCTTCTTTCGCACTATTTTCCGCTAATTCAGAGAAGGCGAAAAGGAAATGTCCGTAACCGTCAAGCTTGTTTTCGGAACTGACTTTGAAATAGACAGAAACAGAGAAATCCTTGAGCCCTTGGATGAAAGCTCCTGTTTCTGCCGTCAAGTCATAGTATCCATTATTTGTACCCAAATGGAGGATGGAAGGATTTTCGACGTCGATTTTGGCATCATTTTTTACATAAGGAGTTTGCCATGCAAAAAGATATTCAGCCTGTTGTTCAACCTTCACAGAAGGCTGGGGAAGGGGAGATGTTTTCTTGCTGGTCAGTCGCTTGATATGTTCTTTCAAGATATGATATGCAGGCACGAGCATGCTCCCATGGTCGTAGCCTTGCATTTCATAAAGGGCAACGTCTGGATGTCCTACCAGTTTCAGCATGCGCCAGAAGTAGGCTTGTTCTTCATACCGTCCGTTCATTTCCTGTTCCCTGTCTCCAGAAACGATGATGATAGGAGGTGCATCTGGGCGTAGGTGTGAAAGTGGCGCATATTGGTCGATGGAAGGTTGCAGAGGTCCCAATCCTTGTTGCTTTCGGATATTGTAGTGGGTGAGGCATTGTCCGCTGAAAGGGAATAGGCCTGCCAGTGAATCTGCATCCACGCCATATTTTGCAAGCCATTTCTTGTCCAGCCCAATCATGTCGAGCAGATAGCCTCCTGCCGAGTGTCCAGCCACGAATATTTTGTTTTTGCTGCCGCCATATTTTTCTGCATGCTTGTATGCCCAGGCCACAGCAGCTGCCGCATCGTCTAGACATTGGTCAATATTGGCTTTAGGCAGCAGGCGGTAGTTGGCGGCAACGACCACAAGACCACTGTTCTTCAACTCTCTGTCAATATGTTTGTTACCCCCTTCTATACCTCCTCCGTGGAACCACACGACCACAGGCGCGTCTTTGCGATTGGTAGGGTAGTACACGTCCAGTTTGCAGCGTTCTTGTGCATAAGAGTCGGTCGATTCCGTATATAGGATGTCATTCACTTGCTGGTACTGTGCCTTGGCAATAGCTGTGCATAAGAGCAGTACGAAAATAAGAATTGTGTTTTTTGTATTCATGTTGCAGGTGGTTAAAAGTAATTACCAAGGGAAATTGTCTGGATTGTTGCGAGGGTCCGAACGGTGGTTCTGGTTCAACGCGTTGATGGCTAGCATGTCATCCTCCGCCAGCGCAAACTGCATGACCTCAAGATTCTCGGCAAAATGATTGGGCTTGCATCGAGGGATGGTGATAAGCCCTCGCTGTATAATCCAGCGGAGCACAATCTGCGAGATAGTCTTTTGATATTTCTTTGCCAATGATTGCAATACGGGATTGCCCACGATGTCAATGTCGCCCTGTCCGAAAGGTCCCCAGGCTTCAATCTGTATGCCAAGGTTGCGGTTGAATTCAATATTCTCCACTTGCGACATATAGGGGTGAACCTCAATCTGATTGATGACTGGACGTATCTCTGCATACGAAAGCAAATCTTCCAAGTGGTTCGGATTAAAGTTGCTCACACCAATCGAACGAATCTTTCCTTCTTTCACATACGACTCCATGATTTCCCAAGTGAATTTCACGCAGTCTTTCACAGGCCAGTGAATCAGCAGAAGGTCGATGTAAGGAGTTTTCAGTTTTTGGAGACTCTCTTCAATGGAGTTTCTCACGGCGTCAGCGCCATTGCGCATTGTCGGCGGTGAAACTTTAGTGGCGAGAAAAACCTCTTCGCGTGCCATTCCGCTGTCGATAATTCCTTGACCGACCTCTTCCTCATTTTCATACATCTGAGCCGTGTCAATATGGCGGAAACCAGCCTTCAGCGCCATGCAGACATTATTTTTGGCAACTTCGCCTCTGAGCGTCCATGTGCCGACTCCTATCTGAGGTATCTCAATCCCGTTATTAAGTTTTAATTTCATCATCTTGTGTTTGTTAATAGTGTTTTCATACAATATTTATGTTCATTTTCTTTTACAAAACAGATGAACTTTGCAAATGTACACATTCCAATTCTAATGGCAAAACAAATGGTAGCAATCTTTTTCCCAAAGCAATCATCTTCATTATCAAGCAGCCTTTTCCCACTCTTAAAAGTTCTAAGGCTTGACTCTCATTTGCACTGCGGTGCGACTCTCGTTAATACAGCGGTGTGACTTTATGCTGCACTGCGGTGCGACATCGCGATGTTAGGCGGCAGCGTTTCTTTTAGTCGATTACGGCTCTTTGTCGAAGTCCTTTCTCTGTGCTTGTAATATTAAACATCGATACAATAATAGAGTTGTATATATAGCAAAAATAAACGCACCCCTCGGGTCCGCCATCACGGACCCGAGGGGTGCACTACATCGTACCCGAGGGGTACGGTTCAATACTTATGCCACATTCTCCAGAAGAAATGCCATGTTCGGAACACTGGTTCGCACAACGCCTCAGCAGGATATGCCCTCACAAAACGCATGTTGCGCTTGATTTTCAGGAAGTACTTTGTACCCATGCCATGCCTTGTCAGCCCCGAATGCTGTCCAAAGTTTCCGCCCTTCAGAATCTCGTCCAGCAACAATCTGCCTCGCCACTCATCCGCAGGAACAATGAACAGACATTTCTCTAGCCCCATCACCTCATGCAGCACCCACATCACAGCCCCAGCAAAATGATACAGATTCAAATATTTTAATGTAGCTATCAGCCCGCTGCTGTCCGTTGTCTGTTGTCCGTTGTCTGTTGTCCTCAATAGATAATAATAGTCCATCATCTGCCGCAGCCCGATTCCCTCATCAAAGAAGTGGTGCATCATGTGCGCCAACTGATACACGATGTTGAACTCCCATGTTGGTACAGGTATTTTCCCTGCCCCCTCTGGCAGTTCCACCCAGTTCCGCATCTGTTCATCTTTTCTTTCCTCAAACCATCTCTGCATCCTCCTGTTGTACAGAGGATAGTTCATGCTCACCGGCATGAAATGCAGCTCCACAGGCACATCCCTAAAGACAGGAAACTCCACATGATGAAACCGCATGTCCGCTTCCGACAACCTTTCCTTGACAAAAGCCATCACCTCCTCTCT
>CAJGCU010000021.1 GCA_904501945.1 uncultured Bacteroidaceae bacterium | reverse complement strand
GATTTCTACGATAAATCTATTTCCTTTCCATGAAAGTAAATGCCATAACTCTCTTAGAAAGTAAATCACAAGCAAATTTTAAGTAATTTTCTTCTCTCCCAGATATCACAGAGTCCACGGATATGGAGCCTTGCGAGGCTCTTTAGGAAACAAGTTGCAGTCAGCAACAAAATAATCTGTGTAATCCGTGCCATCCGTGAGCCCAAGTAATAAGTTTTTTCCTCTCACAGATATCACAGAGTCCACGGATGTAAGCTTTGCGAGGCTCTTTAGGAAACAAGTTGCAGTCAGCAACAAAATAATCTGTGTAATCCGTGCCATCCGTGAGCCCAAGTAATAAGTTTTTTCCTCTCACAGATAACACAGAGTCCACGGACATGAAGCTTTGCGAGGCACTACAAAAACATATTTTTATTATATCGAACTCGCGTTGTTCTACGAGTATTTCTTTAGAACAATTTACCTATCAAATACATACCCAACGTAAATCCTGCATGCGCAGCAAGTATCAAACCGGCCTTTTTATCTTGGTCCTCCCATATATGCAGTCGAATCACCGCGTATGCAATGACAACAGGATACATGAACCAGCTCAAATAGGCAAAACGGTTACTGAACGCCGCCTTGTTCACCATCACCCAAAAGGCATTAGCTAACATATAAGTTGTTGACAAGATATAAAATACCCGCATGCTATGGGCATCTGCTATTCGGCCAGCACCCGGAACCCCCGTCTCGATTTCCTCCATCGTTTCTCCATACATAGCTTTCCCCTCATCCACCTTCTTGCAGACATACCATGTCAGCCACACCGGCATCGCACTATACAGCAAGAAGTCCCAACGAAAACCCGCATTAGAAAAAGATTCCTTGTATTTATCCATCGAAGTTCCATAGGAAGTCATTCGGTCATCAAACCCCAATCCCATAAAGAAATTCGTAAAGTAATCCCCCAACACCACAGACAGTCCGATGCTAGCCACCCAGAAACCGATAGCAACTTTAGGAGACTTGATGAGATAGGAAGCCACAAAGAAAGCAATAATAGGCAATGCCGTAGAACGATGGATACCAAATGCCAGCACCAGCACAATCGCAGCAATAATCAGTTGGCCTATATTCCGGTTCGCAGCAATGGCAAAGGCAAAAATCACCATGGAACAAGCCAAGCCGTTACGGATACCATTAGTACCAAATGAGAATGTAGAAAAAGCTGATAAGAAAAACAGCATTCCCATCCACGGATTCTCGTGCAACAACTTTCGAAGCCCCAGAAACACAAAACCTAAATATCCTATCTCGATAATGAAAAACCACATATTAACCGTGAAACCAGACTGCTTGCAAGTTTGCAAAATAAAATCCCATAACCACTCTTCTTCAAAATCAGGAGAAAAGAAAGCCAATCCGGCAGCATTCCTATATATGTACGCATAATTCACCGTATCTCCAAACGTATGACTGACTGGACGCAGACCCATATATACCATCAGGAACAGCGTCAAAATCAACGCTGGATACATCGAGTTCTTCTTCAGCAACTTATCGCAATTATCCGAGCCTGAATAATTGAAATAGAGAAATAGGCAGAAAAGAAATACCGCCCAATAATATAACTGTGGCACCAATGTGGGACCTATCGGTAATGCATTCATCTAAATTTAGCAAAAAAGTGAACACCAAATATCTGGTGCAATAAACGTGTTAGCTTAAAATACCAATCAGGCAACCCTACCCACGTTTTAGAATACCAATGAATAGTTCGAGTATTAACCGTTTTTCTCAGGATACCTGTAGCATCTTCAAAAGGACAGAAGTAATCTTGAGGATATATCCATATCCCTGCTACCTGCTGAAGTTCCTTAGAAGGTTGTAGTCCTTTTTCTTTAAGCATTTGAGTTGTATGCATAACAACTGTTCCTGGTAATTGAACGCCTTGGCTATCACAAAAATGACACCCCTTATAATGCGCAAGAATTTCTCCATAAAATGGATGAAAGGGCTCAACACCCAATCCTAAACCCGGAGCAACAGCAGGCCACCCTTTTTCGTATACATCCATTGCTTCAATCCCCATGAAAGGTCCTTTTTCTATAATATCCTCCATAGAGGCAATAACCTCAACATCAGTATCAAAGTACAAACCGCCTTCCTGATATAAAACCCAAAAACGTGCCACATCGCTCACAAAAGCATATTTTTTTGCAGCATACGCTTCACGAGTGAAAGGCATCATGCCAATATCAAAGTTTTCCTCATTCCACTCCTTTATCTCATAGTCAGGAAAGAACTTTTCCCAACTCTTCTTGCACTTCAGAGCAGATGGCGGCAATGGCTTTCCACCAAACCAGCAATAATGAATAATCTTTGGAATCATCTCAACAAATCATATATTTTATTCACCTCATTCTCATTCCCATAGTCATGCGTTTGCAGATACTCCACGATCCTCCTCTGCCTGGACACATCAGCAATGAACTCCGCCATCCTCGCAGCACACGCTTCCACCTCCATCGGCACAATCACGCCATCCACACCATCCTGTACCTGCGACAACGCTGTCGGATAATCCGTGATGATAACAGGCTTGCACAATATCTGCGCCTCCCTCACCGTGATAGACTTCCCCTCATAACGGCTGGGCTGAACATAAAGGTCACAAGCCTGAATATAAGGATAAGGATTTTTTTTCTTTCCCAAAATCACGACATGGTC
Source organism: uncultured Bacteroidaceae bacterium (assembly GCA_904501945.1). Taxonomy (GTDB): domain Bacteria; phylum Bacteroidota; class Bacteroidia; order Bacteroidales; family Bacteroidaceae; genus Minthosoma. Next base: position 26,013 of record CAJGCU010000021.1, on the reverse strand, counting down.
TGCCACACCCTCCTTCTCTGCATTCTCACGCACCACCTCTTCAATCTCCTTACTGCCATATCCGATGATAAACCATCGAACATCAATCCCTTTTTCTCGAATCCTCCTACAAAGGAACGGTATATCCTCCATTTTTTTTGCAGGGGAAAAGCGGCCAATCGTCAGCAACTTAACCACAGAAGCATCCTCACATAGCGAAACAGCCTCCTCCTTGGCACGACTCCTGATAAAATCAGTATTCAAGATATTCTCTATCTGCACCAATTTCCCCTTCAAAGAAGGGAAGACCTCACAGAACCGGTTTCCCACCTCCTCACTGATGCAGCCAATATAATCCAACCGTTCCCACATCTTCAGTTCCGCCTCCACATCCACCTGAATACGCGTATAATCCGTATGAATCCATCCCACCTTCTTCTTTGCCCTCACCCGATTCAGCACAATATAATGCGGTGTCAAGAAACTGATAGCCAAATCATATTCCACCTCTGGCTGAATCTCTGGCAACACACGCCACGTCATCCTCTGCTGAAAGAACGTGCCACACTCACAAGGCCTCTCATCCTCCTGATGCTTCTTGACAAACGCCGCCGCTTGCAGCCGTCCCACCATCCTCGTCACAGCCAATCGCCAATACCCTCGCTTCACCACCTCACCCATCGGCTTCTCCGTCAAGGAATACGCCTCCATCTCAGGCAGCAACATCACCTTATCCCTCGGCACAAACTCCATCAACTCCCCCCGATGGCTATAGATGAACACATCCACCTCTGCACGAGCAGGGTCAACACTCTGCAAGAGCCCCAGCAAGGCACTCTCCGCCCCGCCCAACTCCATATAATGCATCAATATGAGAATGCGTGGTTTCATCGGTTATTCTTTTTTCTCACGGATTGCACAGATTACACAAATTTTTATGCTGCTGACTGCAACTGATTACCCAAAGAGCCGAGCAAGGCTCACATCCGTGGAATCTGTAAAACCCTTTTCTTAAAGTCTATTCGCTGTATATAGATTTGTTGCTTAACGGTATGAGAAAGAGTATTATCACTTATAATCATTGATAATCAACACCCTATCACCTTCCTCATATATGGAATTTTAGAAATACCCCAACAATAGCAACACTAATCAAAAAAGTTAGGATTGTGCACACCAAGATTTGTACAATCCCATTCATATTCATCATCCACTCCATTTTCCACAAGAAATTTCTCATCACCAATATATGAACAAGATATATACCAAAACACAAATTAGACAGAACACCTACCCACGCAGGCAGTTGAGTTGCCGCTTTCATCATCTTCTTTACCAAACTCCACCAAGCCACACACTGCAAAGCTACAGTTATACTCAAATACCAGCATACCCTATAGAAATCCACCTCTATTTGAAGGATAAACAAAACCAAAGGAAGCACGATAGAGAAAAGCAGCAGAACAATTCCCAACATAACCTTTCCGGGATTCGTCCACAACCAACCTTTTCCTTTATAATTCTGCAAATAGAACCCTAACACATAATAACCAACATATCCATGAAAGTAATACAACAGACTCGTATCACCTTCATTTATAGGCATCCATATTTCCACTAAGGGAACACACATAGCCAACAACCACAACAGCAGATAAAACTCCACTTCCTTCACACTTGCTCCACACAGCCATCTGGACAGAATCGGAGTTAGCAGATAAATCCCTGCCAAACAATACATAAACCACAAAACACCTAATTCCTTGTTACGGATTCCCAACTGTTCCAATCCCCATCCCACCAAACTCCAAAATACCAATGGAATCAGAATCTTCGAGAATCGCTTCTGTAGGAACAGCTTGGTATCAAAAGGTTTGCTCATTTTCTTCTTCAGCAGCAAAGCCCCGCTGACCATAAAAACAGCCCTATTCCTGGTGCTGTCAGATAACTAACCCCACACAATACAACACCAGCAGTTCCCAAATCAGGCATCGGAGAGTGCATCAGCACAATCATCACACATGCCAAGATCCGTATAATATCTAAAGAAAAATCACGTGTCATCCCTGATAACTTTTAACAACCTATCAATTGATAGAAATTCTCTATTTCTTCCACATTCCCTTTTTTCTCCTGCTTCAAATAAGCCTCAATCTCTTCATACAGGTGTTTATCAGTCAAGAGTTTCTCTATCGCATCCGCAATATCTTTAGGTTCAAAAGAGGTGATTAGTCCATTCTTGCCATCTACCATTTGCATGGTACAAGCTTCAAAATTTGTACAAACAACAGGTTTGTTTAATATACGAGCTTCAGCTATTGTCAAGCCAAAACCTTCATGTCTGGAAGTCTGTACATACACATCGCATTGTCGCATATAACTATAAGGATTGGGAGTAAATCCAAGAAGGACGAAAACATCTTGTAAATGATTCTCTTGAATAAATTTCTCCATTTCCCCTCTATAAGGGCCATCCCCTACCGCATACCATCGGAATCGGATTCCCCTATCACGTAAAATCTTTGCTGCCGCCAATGCCAAATCATACCCTTTTTGTGGCTTATTAAGACGCCCCGCTGTCATAATTACTGGAAATCCTTTTGAGATTGACTTGTCAGGAGGAAGTTCCGACATCCTATTAATCATCTGTGCATCTATTATATCCCACATTATTTTCATCTTCTCTTTAAATTCTGGATACACATCTCTAGAAAACACTTTGCAAGCTGAATCAGAAACAGGAACTATTACATCACATTTACGATAAAATTGAGATTGATATTCTTTTGTTTTTCCAGTAAGTCTGTAATCAACATTTACCCACAAAAGTTTCTTCTTTGCCGCTACCTTATCTACAGTATAAAACGTAGGAATCCCTTGAGCATATCCTATTGCGACATCATACTGTCGGGTATTCATTTCTATACATCTCCCTATTGTTTGCCAATACAAACAGGCTTTATCCGCATGAAGCAATCCCGACTTCCTTATTTTAAAAGAATACAACAATCTAACTATCAACATTGTGGGATTCAAAAGTTGTTCCCAAATGGATTGACTTAAGAAACGAGTATAGTTTAAAGGAGGCAAAACATTCACTTCTTTAGGAAGGAAGTGCATAAGAGTTCCACCAAACGCAAACAACTGCAAATCCACCTCATAACGAGAATAATCCAGTAAATTCAACAATGTTATAAGACTTTTCTCAGCCCCACCTATCGTAAGCGAATCAATGGTAAAAAGTATACGCTTTTTCATTATTTTACACTTAACAATTTTGCCACCTTTACTTTGAAGTCTATCACTTGAACTTTCTTAAAATAATACCACCTCTCTTGAATTTTCTCGCTTAAGCTATTGACGGCAGAATGATCCAACCATTCCTTCCTTAACTTTGTTTCTAAAAGAATCCTTGCTATTTCTCTTGTCTCCAATTCATTGTCCGTAATATGCAACGCATGTTTTCCAACCCCATACATCAAGCGGATTTTTTCTTTAATAAATAGAACTTTATCAAGATCTCTTGAAACAAAAAACAAGAAACGTAATTGTCCATTAAACCCATAACAATGCAGGGATTTATCATCAACACTATTAGGTTCATTTACCCATGGCTGGTTCTCATACACCTTCTTTATAAGTTTTCTAAAAGAAGGGTAATTCACCTTCACCTTCCTCTCATAAACAATCCCAAATGTTTCCTCTATCCATGCAAATGCTTGGGATTGATCTGACATTTTAGGCCACAAACAAGCAACATATATATCGGGAAGCCACTGTAACATCTCATGAGCTATTATATCCATTGTGTCCCAAGAAAGTCCTCTATCTTTAAAATACCGATAATCAAAATTAGCTTTAGGTACAACGCCTTTACAGATTGCCACATTCACCTTTTTATTACAATAAGCCAAAGCGGAAACCCGATGAGCCCCATCTAATATAATACCATCTTCTGTTATTGGCACCAATGATTGCGAAGCATCAAAATCTGTCCGTGAAAAAGTTTCTATTAAAGCTTCAAAAGCCATCAAAAAGTCATCATATCCCGATTTGTCCTCCCTTCCCGGCTCTTTCAAATCAGGATTAAAAGCTTTTATATGCTCTTTATACACCTTCACGGCCTCAGCCTTATTATCCATGCGATTTCTCACATAATACAACTTCGCAAACAAGTCAAAACGAGTTGGATGCAACAAAAGTCGTGCATCTACCCACTTTTCAACAAGATCATCTTCGCGAAGTTGATAGATATTTACCGTATGAGATTGCAATCTCTCTATGATAGTCATGTTTTTTGCCCCTGTAATAAGTGCTTTATCTTCACTAAACATTCTATTGTACCAACTTTTGTGTCAAATATCCAATGTTGGAAAGCTAAAATTCGATTCTTTTCCAACATCTGAGTATTGATATACTTTTTGTTTAATGGCACAAATGTGTCTGTCGGATATGTATATGTATAGCCATTCTGCTGCATATAGTCTTCAAGTAATGAAATAAAGCAAGAATGTGTCTGTTCCCTTACTTCCACTCCCAACGTATGGCACATACCCGTCAACCGTTCTTTGTACTCCTCCGAAAAATGCCTCTTTTGAAGAACTGCATGATGTATCAGAGAATAAAGATCGTCGTGTTCATTCATCACATAAAATCCATCTTTCTTTATTCGCCGTTCCAGCATCTCTTTCTGCCACTTTAGGCAATAGTACCCATCACCAACAGAACGTAAATCCAAACTCACAGGTTGCTCTGCTATCATCACATAATAATGAACCCCATCATCACACACAGCTTTTACTTTATCTGTATATGTCTTAGCGCCTATTGCTTTCGCTAACAATCGAGCATCCGAGCACAACAAATCGATATCGCCATGCCCTTCCATATAAAGTTCAGGAGATAGCATTTTCTCATAATTGCGAAGCACCAAATAGGGAACCTCACTTTGATTGAGAACATCCACAAAAGATTGTATATTGGGAAAAACTCCACTCATAAATTTATTCTCTTATATAAACTCGGTCGGATTCTTCCTACAACTTTTCGTACAAATAAAACACATTTATATCCCATATCATCAGGAGGATTCATTTGATTATATATTTTTTTATATTTCTTCTCCATTAAAGGGAACAACTCAGGATATTTTTCACGAATAAAATTTAGTCTTTCCCTATTTCCTTCCAACAAATCATTAAAGCGAGTTGATGGTGTTCCAGAGATACTATCGCCTCGTTGACGATAATAATACAAAGGTTCATCAATAATTCCATAACGCTCCACTCTATCGATAATATGGTGTTGCCAAAAACTATCCTCAAAATATTTCCCAACAGGGAAATCTAAATCCTGTATGAGACCTCTCTTATACAATTTTCCCCATGCAAAGTTTTTCACACGGTCATTAATAATCAACTCTCGCATTGCTTCATCGCAAGTCAGAATGGTTCTCTTTCGTTCTTTTCCATTTGCCTGACGGTACAACATGTGGTCTTTGTATACATAATACATATTCCCCTGAACCATGTCACAATTATGTACAATTGCATATTCATACAGTCTTTCAATAGCTTCTTCCGCGAGCCAATCATCCGAATCCACAAAATAGATCCATTCTCCTTTAGCTATTTTCATTCCTGCATTACGCGCATCGCTCAACCCACCATTCTTCTTATGAATTACTTGTATACGCCTATCTTTCCCCTTATACTCATCACATATCACAGCACATCCGTCCGTAGAGCCATCATCTACTAAAATTATTTCTAAATCTTTATATGATTGAGCCAATACGCTATCCAAGCATTGAGACAGATATTGAGATACATTATATATAGGAATAATGACAGAAATCATAAAAATCGTATTATACCTTCTGCAATCTCCTCTGCAGACATACCCGTCACTACACTTTGAGGATAAGTCCTCAATTGCTCTTCTGCACCAGTAAAATTTGTTGCAACTATAGGAGTTGTAAAACAACGAGCTTCAGCAAGAGTTATACAATATCTTTCATGACGAGAAGGCTGAACATATATATCACAATCCTTCATATAGCCGTATGGATTTGTCTGCAATCCTAAAAAAGCGACTTTATCAGACACCCCTAATTCAGAAGCTTTCTGCTCACATATTGTACGCAAATTCCCCTCTCCGACAAAATACCACTTCACATCATAACCTTTATCAATCAACATCTTTAATGCAGAAATGGCAACATCCTGTCCCTTCTCTTGAGACAAACGCCCTACTGTCAAAATCCTGATTCCAAAAAACTCATCAGTAAAGGTATCACCTTGTTCTGCCAATGATAGTATTTGTTCTTTCGAAACAACATTATATCTCACCTCTGTTTTTTGACGAAATTCAAGAAAGAGTTCATCAAACGTACTTTTTGCCGTTTCCGACACCACATATACTTTTTGGTAATCCTTATACAATTTACGAGTTAAAACCTTGTCTATACCAAATCTTTTTATATCATAATGAATCCACCCATATTTCTCTTTTGCTTTTATCTTTCGACAAATATAATAATCTAACATCGAGGCTGGGCCTGCATAGGCATATGCTTTATCAAAACATATATCAATAGAAGGTTCTTTACGCAATATATATTTATAGAAAAGCGTTCTATCCCCCGAAACTTTATATATTATGTATAAAAAAAGATGCATAATAGCCTCCATGAAATTTCCTTTATTGAAAAAGGATTTTATAGTTAACAAAGGGGGGCGATTAAGAACTTCCCATTGTTCCTTAAAACACTCATGTACGACAACCCATGAAGGGAGGCTGTCCAACAAAGCACCTTCTTTACGTAATAAACCAATATGTATATCATATTCATCTCTATCTAATAGAGACAACAACCCTAACAACGATTTCTCAACACCCCCTAAATTCATCGAGAAAAGCAAAAAGAACAATTGTTTTTTCTCTATAATCATACTTTAAAAGGGATTTTTCCTGTTTTTATTTATAAAAGGGATATTCTGAATCAACAAATCTAACAAGAATATATATTCTTGAGACTTTGCAAACTTTGAAACAACAAGATAAAAAGGAATGCCCAATCCTATCCCTGCTATAATTTGAATGGGAAAAGAAGAAATAAAAGATAACAATATCCACACGCCTAATCCCATAAAAAAAGTGTAGAACATTGTTGGTAGCAGATCTTTCATTTGTTTTAAAAAACCCACATGTATAAACTTACCAGTATAATAAGTATTCAAAACTAAAAATAAAAGAGATGAAAAAACCTGTCCGTAACATATGGCTATAATCCCGAATGGAATTGTAACGCATAATGTAATGCCCCCTATTATTTTCTTTACTATTTCTAATTTAAGAAAAAGATCCGTTTTACCTTTTATTAGCAACAAATTAAGATTAAGAGAATGTATTGGATTCCACATCAATGAGAAACATAATATTTGAATATATATAATACAATTAGCCCATTTCTCTGTTATAAGAACAATAACCAATGGGCGCGCTAATAAAAAAAGCAATATCATCAACGGAAATACAACATACGCAGAAACTCGTATCATTTTTCTGTAAATTTGTTCCAAAAGCACATCGTCTTCCTGTATCTTTGACAAAACAGGGAATGTTACTTTATTCAAAATACCGCTAAACACCGAGGCTGGCAAAGAAGCATAACCACATCCCTTTGTATAATACCCTAGCAAAGATGAAGATGAATAAACCTTACCTATCACTAAAGAATAAACATTATCGTATGTAGCATTCAATAAGGTTGATAACATCAGTTTTGAGCCATAAGAAAAATATTCTTTATATATATTCCATGAAAATCGAAAACCAGGGAACCAATGCTGATATTTCCAATACAATAAGCCTCGCATCAAAACAGAAAAAAAATTGGGAAGAACTAAAGACCAAACTCCCAAACCACAATAGGCTAAAAGAATCGATATTATACCTGTCGAAATGGTCGAAATAACAACAATCTTACTCTTTAGTTTAAAATCCAATTGAATGGTTAATCGAGCACCTTGTACAGCAATAAAAGAACCAAACAGCATCAACAATGCGTTGGCACATATAATAGGACACAATTCAGGTTCTTCATAAAAATCCGCGATAAATGGTGAGCACAACCATAAAACTAAAGAGAAAATACAAGAAAGCACTATGTTCGTTACATATACCGTAGAGTAATCAATATCCTTCCTATTCTGTTTCCTTATCAAAGCTGAAGTAAATCCTGTGTCTATTAAGGCATAGGATATAGAAAAAAAAACTGCGGTCATTGCTATCAGACCATAATCTGATGGCATCAGCAAACGAGCCAATATAATACCTTGGACGAACCCAAAGCCTTGTAGGGCAAAAGTTTCCAAGAAATTCCAGACTAACCCTGAAAAAGTTTTCTGTTTTAATGACTCATCCATTAGATTTGACTCTTTTTGTTACAATCCCCGTCCTTTTTATAACGTATAAATTTACGATACAAAGTTACTATCAAGCATAAAAGGGAATGGGTATTTCAATGTGTCCCAATATGCCAAAAGACAATTATTGTTAGGAATCGTAAACGATTTGTCTCAAGGAAAGGAAATTGAAAGGAAATCTGTGTATATGCGAGAGTAGAACACAACTTATTTTTTCTCACGGATAGCACGGATTACACAGATTTATGTTGCCGACTGCAACTAGCCGCCTCACTAAGAGCCGTGCAAGGCTCAAATCCGTGAAATCTGTGATATCTGTGAGAGAATAAAAACATACTTAGTAATTTGGGCTCACGGATTGCACGGATCACACAGATTTTTTACGTTGCCGAATGCAACTTTTTCTAAAGAGCCTCGCAAGGCTCAAATCCGTGGAATCTGTGATATCTGTGAGAGAATAAAAACATACTTAGTAATTTGGGCTCACGGATCACACAGATTTACGTTGCCGAATGCAACTAGCCGCTCCACCAAGAGCCTCCCAAGGCTCAATTCCGTGAATTTCCTTTCTAGCCAGAATTGCTTTTTATTCCTGCAAAAGGTTTTCTACTGGCACCATGAGGGCTTCGATGTCGAAGTCCCAACCACGTGCTTCGCCTTTCTGCTTGTACTGTTCCAGCATTTGAGGGTCGTCGAGGAGTTTCTTTATGCCTGCATAGAGGGAATCTTCCGTATTGGCTGTGATGAGGGCTGATTCACCATTCTTCAGCAGTTCCTTGAGTTCTGGTGTTTCGGTGGCAACAACAGGGAGACCAAGGATAAGGGCTTTGATGACAGCTGAACTGTGAGATGAGCAGACAAAGAGGTTGCCTTGCACCAGATAGCGGTAGGGATTGGGATGAGGACCGAAAAGCTTGACTCTATCCTGCAAGGAGTTTTCTTTGACATAATGGTCAAGGATGCCTCGCTGCGAACCATCACCAAAAATCCACAAACCGATATCATATCCCTCTTTTACGAAACGATTGACGATTCTCAGCAAACGGGTATATTCGTTATGTGCTTCAAGACGACCATGAGCCACTAGACGCACTTTTACGTTATTTTCATCTTCGTTGCTGGCATTTAACGACTTAAGACGAACTGACAATGAATCAATGGGGGCATAAATCGTCTCTACGGGCTTAGCAACACCTGGAAATTCTTTTTTGAAGGAATCACAGATGAGGCCGGCTACACCTATAATTTTATCATACTGATTGTATGCCTTTGTCTCGTCTTTGATATTTGAGAAGACTTCCTGGGTCCAATGATTGCTGTGAAGGTCGGAATGTACCCACGCATATTTTTTTGCCTTTGTGTTGGAAGAGCAGCTTAACAGCTTGGTGGCAAAACCTTCTGTGTAAGCAATCTCAACATCATTGCCTTGCGGAACAAACATCTTGTAAACCATTGACAAAGGAAGCCGCTTGTACACAAGGCTGTATTTCGTCCCTCGCGCTCCATCTTTGAGGATGGCTTTATAATTAACGTTTTCACTGATGGTGGACTCATATTTTCCACCTCCTGTGATGGCGCATACCGTGACATCGAACTTGGTCTTGTCTATATATTGCACTAATGTAGCAAGTGTCTTTGCAGCCTTGCCGCCATGGAGAGACTCTATCAGGAAAAGAACCTTACGTTTGGAATCACACTTGTTCATTTTATTTTATAGTTTTTATAGTTCTAATTAGAATTTTGTTAAGAAGAAAGGTTTTTTTATTTTCTGTGAGAGTAAACCACAAGTTCTATTTTTCTCACGGATAGTACGGATTACACAGATTTATGTTGCCGACTTCAACTGGTTTTCTAAAGAGCCGCGCAAGGCTCATATCCGTGAAATCTGTGAGAAGCAACAAGATGTACTTGCGATTTACTTTCTAAAATCAATCATCGTCCTTTGTATATCCACCATAAGATGAACCTCCGTAATAACCATAGCGTGAACCATAACGATGGTTGCCATAATAAGAGAAGGCATCTGTTGTACCGTTGAGTATGAGAGACATCTTTGGCAATTTCCCTTCGTCATAATACTTCTGAATATCAGGAAGAAGGCTTCGGTCAAGCACTTCGGCACGGATGACGAACAGCGTGGCGTCAGCATTGCGTCCAACGATGGTGGCATCGGCCACTATCTCAATTGGCGGACAGTCGAGGATGATGTAGGCATATTCATCACGCAGCTTTTCCAGAAGTTCTGCCAGACGGTCGTCAAACAAAAGTTCTGTCGGGTTTGGAGGCACCGTTCCTACGGGAACAATATCCAGATAACGATGAGTAGCATCGCGAATGACGATATCATCGAAACTGTCGGTCACACCAGACAAGTAGTCAGAAATACCAATCTTTGGTTTATTAACCATGGCTGACAATGATGACTTACGAAGGTCGAGGTCGATTGCCAGCACTTTCTGCTTCTTGATGGCGAAGGACGTAATCAGGTTGGTCACCACGAAAGTCTTTCCTGAGTTTGGATCGAACGATGTGAGCATGATGACTTTGCCACGTCCGCCTTTCGCCGTCATAAACTCAATGTTGGTACGTATCACGCGGAAGGCTTCGTTGATGACATTTCGTGAATGGTCCTTCACCAGAATATGCAGTGTCTTGTCTTCCTTCGGCGTGGTACGGAGAATCAGCGATTTCAAGTTTCGGCCCAACTTTACCCAAGGACCAAAAAGCTTCTCTTTCCATGTACGGTGATGGCGATACATCGGAATTTCTCCTATGAACGGAATGGTCAACTCATTGAGGTCACGACGCCCACGCACCTTGTTGTTGATGGTTTCGAGCAGGAAGATGATGACACCTGGAATAGCAAGACCAAAGATAATGCCAATCAACCAAACGGTCTTAGGAACAGGGAATGTCGGAATGTTTGAACCTGATGCAGAGGTGATGACACGGGTGTTGTAGGCTGTAAATGCTCGTGACAGCTCATTTTCCTCGCGCTTCTGGAGCAGGTAGAGATACAAACTTTCTTTTACCTTCTGCTGACGCTCTACCGAGAGCAGATACTTGGACTGTGAAGGCGAAGAAGCAATCTTGCTGTTGGCTTGTCCGCGAATGGCCTGTGCCGAACGAAGTTCCACATTCAGAGAAGCGATGTGATTGTCAACAGAAGCGATAAGCGCATTGCGAAGCTCTTCCAGCTGCAAGTCTTTTTCCTGAATGAGAGGATTCTGCAGCGAGCTGGCACTCAATAGGTTATTGCGAGATAAAAGCAGCGTATTGTATTCGGTAATCTGTCCGCTGATATTCGGACTATTGACACCCTGGTTGGCTGGAATCAACGTGTATTTATTGGCCTCATTGGTCAGATAGTTACGCACATAGCGTGCCATCAGGAGCTGGTTGTTGATTTCGGTAGTCTGCGCTGTTGCCGTAGATGCCTGTCCCACATAGATGCTTGCCACATCGCTGCTGCTGGCAGGAATCAGGTTAGCTGACTTAAATTCTGAAATGTCATTTTCCACATTCCCGAGGTCACGCTCAATGATGCTCAAACGCTCATCAATAAACTCTGAAGTTGAAACAGACTTGCGGTTGCTGTCTTCAACCCAGTTGGCATTATAGGTGGCAATGATGGTGGAAATCACGTCTTCTGCACGCTGCGGGTCCTCATCGTTATAGGAGAGGTTGATGATGGTTGACATTTCGCTGACTGCACTGACGCTCAAGTTGGAAATGGTATGATTGACTGCTTCTGAAATGGATACTCGTTCCACTCGCAAAGCTATCTCATGTGGCTGATAATTAGGTGTTTTCTTTACCTCGATATTGCCAATTGGAGACTTGATAGTCTGCCCCACTTTTCCACGGAGTGCTCCTGCTACAGGCATTCCATTGCGAGAGAAGTTGTCCATGATGAAAGTACCATCTTTCTTCAATTCGAAGAAGAATTCAGCCGTCTCCAAGTCATTCAGGTCCAAAGGCATGAACTGCACTCCTAACCGCGTGCCATAGATGGCTTCCTCATGGAAACGTCCCTGAGCAAAACAGCGAATCTCAAGGTGGAGACTGAGCACTGCCGCCTTGGCGATATTGGGTGACTTGAGGGTGAACAACTCATTGTTGACATCGACACTGTTTTCCAAAAACTTCATGTCGGATGTGGCTGACTGCGCCTCGTTCTTAATCAAAATAGATGCGGAACGAGTATAAACAGGCGGAGTCATGGCCAGATAGAAATAGCATGCGGCCAGCGCTATAAGCAGGCAGATGATGAACCAATACCACTTGGAAGCAAACACCATAAGCATATCAAGCACTTTCAGATAGGCTGAGTTGCTCTTGGCTATCTGGGCTGTTCCTGCTGCTTGCTGATGTGTCTGCATAGGAGTCTGATTATTGAGAGGTAACATAGTTGAAAGTTAAGAGTTGAAAGTTTGACGAAAACTATTGAGAACTGTCTTTAATATTTCAGAACCAGTTGGTTACACCAACAAGGAAGGAGGCAAGAGACATCCAGAAGGCAGGCTGCACGGTCGAGTTGCCGTTAACAGTTGCGTTGCGCTTCTCTTTCTTGTTCATTTCTACATAGATGACATCGTTCTGCTGCAAATAATACACAGGAGAAGAATACAGGTCTTCTGCAGAACAGAGATTCACCTCGTATGCCGTTTTCTTACCGTAGTTCTCACGTATCACTTTCACATTGGTACGCTGACCTGTAATTTTAAGGTCGCCGGAAGCACCTAACGCATCAAGAAGGGTGAATTTGTCGCGGTCGATGAGCACACGTCCTGTACCCACATCACCCAACACAATCACATATAGGTTGGAGTAATCGACGGTCACGATAGGATCGCGAATCAAACCTTTTTCTATAATCTGTTCACGTATCGTCTCTTGAAGTTCCTGACGGTTCAAGCCAGCCACATGAATCTTACCCAGCAAGGGGAAACGAATGCAGCCTTCGGAGTCAATGGTGTAACGCGAACCATCTTCACCTGAACTTGCTCCAGAAGAGAGGGTAAACTGCTTGGCCAGTTCTTCTCTCTCCGCACTAACCAGGATACGGATTTCGTCATCTGCCTTGAACTTAATTTCAACAGGGTTCTGCACTACGATAGACTTACCCATGTTGAAATCTTGAAAATAAGCAATGTCCTTAGGTGTGGAGCAGGAACTTAATACTGCCACAATGGTTGCAACAAGCAAACCAAAAGAGAAATAAGAATGCTTCATTATTTTTAATTTTTAACTTTTATTAACTCTGAATACTCTGTATTTTTTCAATGCTTACATTTTAACAATGTTCGCGACAGAGCATACCTTCACTTCATCCCAATTTATATAAAAATCTATTAATTAGGACGTTAGAAAAAAGCTTAACTCTATTTAGTCTTGCAAAAAACACGTAGCAACTGCGTTTTTACAAAATTCAAGTTCAAATATACAAAAAAAATGTGAAAAGCAGAAATATTTTGAGGTTTTTGAGGTTATGGGATTATGAGGTTGTACGGTTGAGTAATAAAGCAACCACATAACCGTACAACCGCATAACCACCAAACTGCCCCACCGCCAACATAATATCTGAAAAACCGTGTACAAAATATTTCAAAAGCGGTGTCTTAAATATCATGCACACGGTGTTTATGTAAGAAAGGAATGTATCAATTTCCGTCAGGCTTGATGGTGTCGGTAAACGGAGATACATTCCAATGGAAGATACGCCAATCATCAGGAGCGGAAGGAGCAAAAGTCCTATAGTCATCACGAAGATGCTGCACGAGAGGAAGCTGGAGTGACTTGATACCTTCGACGACCATCTTGGAAATTTCGAATGCCCCATACGGATTAAAATGGGTGTTGTCCTCAAAGGCTTTGAGTTGTCCTGGGAATGTCCTTGACGGATAGTGAACGAAAGCACGTTTACTATCTTCCACTCCCAATGTTTCATAGAAAACACGTGTCATTGCATGAAGGTCTATCAGCTGAACTTCAAGGTCTTTTGCCACCCATCGCATTGCATCAGGATAGTTGGCGTGCGTATCAAGAATCTTGCCATTGCCATCGAACGAGCGACGCTGAGTCGGAGTTACAAAAATAGGGGTCACTCCTTTGGAACGAGCCTCATCGACAAACTGCTTGAGGGCATATGCATAGTTGTAGAACGCCCCACTCCCTGCACGTTTTTCTTTTTGGTCGTTATGCCCAAATTCCATGAAAATGTAGTCGCCCGGCTTCATCACAGACACGATTTTTTTCAGACGTCCAGCAGCAATAAAGGACGTGGCCGTCTCGCCGCTTTCCGCATAGTTTGACACAGCCACCTGTTCTGTGAACCAACGAGTTATCATCTGCCCCCACGATGCCCAAGGTTCATAATCCTGATCAACAACCGTAGAATTTCCACAAAGCCAAAGGGTTGGAACATGAGGAGCAGGCTCTATCGCAATAGACGAAACGGCTGGCGCGTTGCCATTCACCTCTATCGTTAGTTTATCGTCCCAGTTCAATTTTGTCTCTTCCCGTTTCTTAATACGCACACGATCTGTTTTGCCGTCAGGAAGCTGAATGACGGTGTTGCGTTTATTGACCACGAAAGTATAGGTTTTGAATTCGCCTTTTTTCGTTTCTGCATCTTGAACAAACAAGCGACGAGATTCTGCACGCACGGTGGTATGAGCTCTTCTTTTTTTCGAACCAACCGTAATCGTTACCTTGTAGTTGCCATCAGGCACAGAGACAGAGAAATAAAAGAGGTCATCCGACAAACGGAAAGTGCCATTTTGATGCGCCTTTGCCTCTCCCACGAGCTGCTGAAAATCATATCCATAGCCTCTTTCCTGAGTATAATTGTCCGTTTGAGCTACCTGAATAGCAGACTTGTCTCGCCCATCAAAAGAATAGGTTTGGGCTACAAGGGGCAAAAAGAGCAAACTTTCCACCATTGCTCCTATCGCAATCAATAATCTTTTATTCAGTTTCATTTTTTCTGGGAAGCTGGGGCATTCAATGCCGGTTTCAATTCATCTGGAGAATCTTTTGTAAACATATTCACATTACCTGCAACCTTGGTGAAAAGGTCTGCAACCAATTGAACATCAAGCGTCCATTGTGGACTGAACTGTTCCGACTGCATATAGGCGAGGATGGATTCTCGCATCTGACGAGCGACAATGCGTTTATCAAGATTGTTGGCAATATCCATCGTAGTCATCACCAACTTACCTTTTCCCACATTGGCTTCGAAGAGCATACCAATTTTGCGTGAGATGAACCATGTGTCGATGCTCTGCACCAAAGGCTGAAAATCGGTTGGGAAATCTGTAAATTGCATGACCTGAGCGCGATTGACAAGTTCCCACCACTGCAGATCTGAATGGTAATCGGTTGGGAAAAGGTCAAATATGGGATGGGTATTCTCGACAAAAATGCCTGTCGTGTGCGGAGGTCGCATCTTGAACCATGACGTGTTCCAGAAGACTGGAGTAAACTGCTGCACGACTTCTTTTCCGTAAGTCACTTTCCCTGCTGCACAGATAAGCACCTTCCCACCTTTCTTCAAGGTCTTCAATGCCTTTGAATCCAAAGAGTCCGTCACATAGACGCCTTTGGGCAGCCAGGTCTTTTTCTGGTACTTTACTTTTCCAGAAGGCTCAGACGGATAGACCCAGAAATCCCAATGGTTTCTCGCATCTGTGCCAGGAATTGTCACGGCAAGCGTCATCTTGGTCGGTTCCTTGATGCCGGACAATGGTACGGTGATTTTGCCCAAGTCAATGTTGCCCCCTATCGGCAGGTCGCGGACGGGAAGGTCGCCAAAAGCAAAAGGCGCTTCCATATTGAGCAACATGACATTTCCTTGCTTTTTAGGTTCTTTGTATATCACCCAATGTGGCTTGGCTCCTTTGATTTCCCTCTCTGAATACTGGCTCAGCTCGATAGAAGCCTCAAACACCTCATCATTCTGATAAGTGAATTTGGGCAGTTTGGCCAAAGGAACAATCGGCGAACAGAACTCACGGACGTTATCGCTGGTCACATAACCTTTATCTTCGAAGAACACATCTGTTAATCCAACAAGCGCCGTACCCTGACCAGAATAGTCATTAAGTGCAAGCAACTGGAAACCAGCAAATTTAGGAGTGCGTAGCGTGCGTTCAATTTCTGCCTTATAGCATATTGCCTGCAATTTGCCTGACGCCATCAGGAAGTGGCGAGCACGCGACTCCATGCCGTTATCTCTCAGCAAATCCTGAAATATCTCAAAGTTTTTTGCCTTGTTGACACCTGTATATTTACTTATTTCATCGAAGTTCGGGAAGGCGCACCACTGCCCTGTTTCATGACTCACAAAAGGCATTTCGATAGGCGTATTCGGCATATCCTTGCCATTATAGATAGAGATATTATTCTCAAAAGTGAGCACAGACTCAGGGGCTCTTCTTGCCCACTCATTCAGTCCGCGAGCACCTGCCTTCACTGCAAACTCACTGCCAGGCTGCCATGCCCAGCCGCCTCCAACACTGAAGCCGCAATAAAGGTGGCGAGGGTCATATTCCTTCATCTTTGCCACATTTTCAGTGGACCACTTCACCCAATTGCCTGCAGGCTCATTACCAAAGGCAAAGAATGTGAAGCAAGGGTGATTGCCGTACTCATTAACAATGGCGATGCTCTCATCCATCAGATAGGTGTCAATGAGTTCGCCTCGTCCTAAACGAACACCATGATTCGGCCATGAAGGTCCTTCTGGCTGGAGGTAGAAACCCACCAAGTCTGCTGCCATGAAAGCCGCCTCGGGAGGGCAGTAGCTGTGGAAACGCATGTGGTTGAGTCCGTATGACTTACAGGTCTTGAAAACTTTCAGCCATGACTCAACATCCATTGGAGGATAGCCCGTATTGGGGAAGCAGCAGTTCTCAACAGTGCCACGCAACAGAACTTCTCTGCCATTCACATAGAACATCTTGTCCTTGATTTCTATCTTGCGCATGCCGAAAACAGTCTCCTTTCGGCTTACTTGCCCATCAGCTGTTTTCAGTTCGGCTTCGAGCTTATAGAGTTGCGGATTGAACTCGTCCCACAGCAGCATGGAATCGCCCATTTGCAAAACAACATCTCTTGAGAGCGCTTGCACATCATTCATTGTCAGTTCAATAGGAGCACTTTCAACAACGTGCTGTTTGTCCGTATTGAACGCCGTAGCCCTCAACGTAAGTGTGGCACGTCGATTGGACTTATAATCAAGCATTTCGAGGTGTACGCGCGCTGTTTTGCTGTCGATGTCAGGATAAACGGCAACATAGTCAATCGCATTGAATGGACGAAGCTCCATTTTGCCAACAATACCATTCCAGTTGCCTTGGGTCTGGTCGGTGACGGAATGAGAGTCTTGCCCTACCCTCACGGTTTCGTGATGGTTGTCAACACAGATGGCAATCGTGTTTTCGCCAGGCTGAAGAAGGCCATAAAGATAGAAGATATGAGGGACAGACAAAGACTTCTGGATGCGTTCAACCTTCTCGCCATTAACCCATACTTCTGTTGCGATGTGAGGGCGCTCGAGATAGAGGGTGTACATCGGAAGTTCCTCTGTTTCAGGAAGAACAAAAGTTTTCTTGTACCACGCCTTGCCCACATAATGCTTGTCGGGAGTGAGGAAGAACTGGAGTTTCATGTCCTTACCTGGGTTGTGATATTTCTTCATGTAAGGATTGAAAAAGTAACTGGAATCATACAACGATGCAATCCACTTTGTGTTGACGCTAATGTCATCGCCCTTGAGGCGCTGCGGCATAGAAGCAGGAAGCGTGATTTTATCTTCCATCTGATAGTCTGGCTGATACCACCCTTCAGAAGCACCTTTATCTTCGCGGTCAATCTGAAACTGCCAATCGCCT
The DNA here is from genome assembly GCA_904501945.1 of uncultured Bacteroidaceae bacterium. Classification (GTDB taxonomy): domain Bacteria; phylum Bacteroidota; class Bacteroidia; order Bacteroidales; family Bacteroidaceae; genus Minthosoma. The sequence continues at coordinate 7,705 of CAJGCU010000021.1, read as the reverse complement.
GAAAGGTTTATGACGCTTTGAGCAGCAAGCTGTTGAGAAAAGAGGAATGAAAATAAAGAGAGAAGTACAATCTGTAGCTTTTTCAAGTAAGGATGTGTCTTTTTCATGTCTTTTAACCATATTTTCTGCAAAAATACATGAAAAATCTGAAAGTATGGCTACTACTGCATATAAATTCATCTTTTAATGAAAAAGCACAAAAAAAAGCGGCAAGCTCCAGTGGAGAATGCCGCTAAATCAAAAAACTTGTACAACAATTGTTGTCGGGAACTGCCAATTATTCGCCTGGAGCGATAGCACCTGCAGGACAAGCGTCAACACAAGTACCGCAGTCAACACAAGCGTCTGCATCAATTACATACTTGCCATCACCTTCGTTGATAGCACCTGATGGGCACTCGCCAGCGCAAGTTCCACACATTACACAATCGTCACTAATTACGTAAGCCATAATATTTTCTTTTTATAATTATTTTTTAATTTTGTCGATGCAAATGTAGGAAAAGTTTTCGTTACATACCAAATTTTAAGTAGAGAAAATGAAAATTCCCCCTACAATTCATTTGTATCATTAGGTATCATCCTACTTTCACTGCAATGCAACTGTCTGCAAAGCGGCTTCTAGCTGTCGCATGATGGGGCGTTTCTTCTCTTCAGGAGCGTACACAAACCCCTCGGCTACAAGAAAACGGTTGTGCAACGTGTCGGCATAGCAATAGCACACAAAAGGACCACCCATCGCATCATTCCTCATTCCCCAAAGTCCACGAATCACAACCAAATCATTTCTGGTGATTTCATCCGTAATCACAGTACGCCTGTCTGTTTCCATCCACTGGTCTTCCCTGCCTCCAGGGATGTTGATTTTCATCACCGAATCACGAGCCTCTGCAAACGAGAGGGTTGACAATGGCAAAGTGTAAAGGCACACGTTCTGACGGAACTCCTGCTTGCTGGCCGAGGCCCACAAAAAATCCTTTCCCGTCTTCATGTCATCAATGTCCTGCGAAACCTTGATGTCGATGCCAAACTGCTTCTTTGCCTGTCGCTGAACCGCACCATTAAATTGCCTGGCAAGCAATCCTCGTTCACGAGAAAATTCGTTTTCGTTCAGTTCGCGAAGTATCATCTTGCCACATTCTGCCATATACTTCTCAAAGCTACTGTTGTCGGGCGCATTGACATACAGCACTTTTTGCGGACGGGCATAAACATTCGTTGCCATACGCAATTCCGGTTCCTTGTACTTTTTATCTACATCAGCACAGACAATGTTGGCATACGTACGGAACACGCCATTGAATGCTTCGGGATTAACACTGGTAACACGAAAATTAGGTTCAATTTGCGGCAGCACCTCCACTGGGGCTTCTACAATCTGAATCAAGCTCTGCCCAGCACCAGTCTTGAGCCAATCCTTGTTGGCCACAACGAGCAATTCGTAAGGAGCGCTCTGAACTTTTGCCGTAACAGCCTTTTTCTTAGCCTTCTTTTTTGTTGTTTGTTCCGAATCACAAGCACTCAGGACCAGACACATACACATTAATATATATACAACTTTTTTCATGTTGATATGTTATTGTTGATTGATAAGTCTAACGATTTCTGTTCCACAAAGGAGGAAGCAACCTAAAGCATAATCATCGAAATCAGGAGATTTGTCATAGGTAACAGGCTGGGAATCCTTGGGTTCTTTTCCTGTACCCTGCACATAGCCCAGGAAGCCATTCTGATGCAAGCATTCTTTCACCATGGCATCCCATGTCTGATAGATGACTGGAAGATAGGTCTTCTTGGAAAGGTATCCATGACGAACACCCCATGCCATGCCGTAAATGAAGAGAGCTGTACCAGAAAGTTCCTTGCCGCCATAATGATTCCCATCGTGCAGCGAAACATTCCAGAAGCGGTCTGCTCGCTGACACTCCAGCAGCGCCTTGGTCATGGCGAGATAGTCTTTGCGATAATCATTAAAATGTTCGTCCTCACCAATATTCTTCCACTTTCTCTCGCCCAAAGGCTCCTGAAAATGAGGAGCTTCCGCACGCTTTGCAATCAGCATAGCATCCATGGCTCGCACAAGAGCAGCATACACCCACCCATTGCCACGACTCCAATAGCAATCTTCGCCATTGGGCTCAGTGTAAGGCGGAACAAAATCCTTGTCGCGCCACCAAAGCGCATCAGCAGCGTTATACAGTCCTCCACCTATCTCATCACGGGTGGTTTCATACATATTCCACCCTTTTTCTGTATATCGAGAAGCATTCCTGTCGCCCGCAAGGAAACAAAGACGAGCCATCTTGGAGAAAACGGGGAGTCCCATCTGGATAGCATCAATCCACGTCCAGTCGCCATCGCTGCCCTTAGACTTCATCTGTCCACCAGCAATCCACGGCGTATCTTCAGCCGCAATCAGGTTGTCGAGACATTGCCGAGTCGGAGTCACCATGTCCCATTTCTCCGTCAGATAAACCGTTTCAGAAGAGGGCTGCGGCATCATGTACATATCCAGATAAGTCTGACTACAACAATAGTCATCCGCATCACGAGTCGCCACGCCGTTGCGAGGTGTCCAATCATGCGCTGTTCCCCATCGATAAATATAGCGGTAATACTCCTGATGCTTCACGTCATTCCCTATCAGCCGTTCCAATTCGGTCAAAGCAGACAACCCTTCGAAATAAACACCACGAGTCCACAGATTAGACGGGCGTTCTTTCTTCACGAAGGTCGGTTTCCCTGGATCCGGATTTCTGCCGATGAAATAGTCATTGGCAAGCTCCAGGGCCTTCATCACCTCGTCCTGAGAAGGCTGAGCGAACACATACAATGGAAAAATAATTCCCAAAAGGTAAAGAAAAAAATGCTTCATGCGCCTTTTAATTAGTCGCCACAAAGATATAGAAAAAATATGAGTTTTCTTTGTCAACATCCACATTTTTCATTTCTCTTAAATATAAAACAAAAGATTCTTTATTTTTCAGTTTTCTTTTTCACTTTATTTTGTAACTTTGCAACAATGGAAGGACTGAACCCATATACCATCAATGTCAGTGGCAGACTGATAGACCTTGCGGAGCCTCATATCATGGGCATCCTCAACATCACCCCCGACTCTTTTTACTCCGACAGCAGGAAACTGACGGAGGAAAGCATCCGACTGCAAGTGAGGAAGATTGTCGATGAGGGAGGACAAATGATTGACCTCGGTGCCTATTCTTCACGTCCGGGAGCCGATGACGTGTCTGTGTCGGAAGAGATGGAGCGGCTGAGAAAAGGGATGAAAGTGCTGCGAGAAGAAGCACCCGGCATTCCTGTCAGCATCGACACATTCCGTGCCGATGTAGCGAAAATGTGTGTAGAGGAATTAGGAGCCGACATCATCAACGACATTTCAGGCGGAGAACTCGACTGCAATATGTTCTTAACCGTCGCAAGATTAGGTGTCCCTTATGTCTTGATGCACATGAAAGGAACGCCGCAAAACATGCAGCAAGAGGCTCATTATGAGAATTTAATGAAAGAAATCATGCTGTATTTTGCTGAAAAAGTACAAAGGCTGCGAGACCTCGGACAAAAAGACATCATTCTCGACCCCGGATACGGATTCGCCAAGACCATCGACCACAATTATGAACTGCTCCAGCATCAAGAAATGCTGAAGATTTTCGAATTGCCCATCTTAGTCGGCCTTTCACGCAAAAGCATGGTTTACAATCTATTGGAATCAACACCCCAACAAGCACTCAACGGCACATCCGCCCTCCATACTCTGGCATTGCTGAAAGGTGCCAACATCCTCCGTGTACACGATGTCAAAGCCTGTGCCGAAGTCATCAAAATCGTCCAGAAAACATTACATTTTTAACCCATAAATCACTTTTCATCACGTGTTTAACTTCGAAATAAAAGACGCAATAGACATTCTTCTCGTCGCCCTGCTATTGTATTATGTATGGCGACTGATGAAATCATCGGGTTCGCTAAACATCTTTTATGGCATCCTCGTCTTCATTGTTACATGGATTGTCGTGTCACAGATTCTGGAGATGAAGCTTTTAGGCAGCATCTTCGATAAACTTGTCAGCGTAGGAGTCCTTGCACTCATCATTCTCTTTCAGGAAGAAATACGCCGTTTTTTCCTGACATTAGGTTCACAAAGACGACTAAACGCCATCGCACGCTTTTTCTTCAAAAAGAGGCCTGGTGCAGGAGAAAACGATGAAGACCAGCAGATTATGCGCATTGTACTTGCCTGCGACAGCATGAGCAAGAACATGACAGGCGCACTCATCATCCTAGAACGAGAGATGTCACTGACCGATATCATCAAATCGGGCGAAACCATCGATGCCAACATCAGTACAGAACTCATCAAGAATATCTTCTTCAAAAATTCGCCACTTCACGATGGAGCGATGATTATCAGCCGCAACCGTATCATGGCAGCCGGCTGCATCCTTCCCGTCAGTCACAACCTCAATATTCCCAAAGAGTTAGGACTCCGTCATAGAGCTGCTCTTGGCATCACCTCGCAAAGTGATGCCATCGCCATCATCGTAAGCGAAGAAACAGGAGCCATCAGTGTTGCGCAAGGCGGAGCATTCCACCTTAAACTTGCCATCAACGAGCTGGAAAGCTATCTGAAGAACGCTTTGTAATTGGACAACGGACAACAGGCAACAGACAATACAAAAAAAATGAATATCAAAGAATTATACAATATATTTCTTCAGCATCCCATCATCACGACCGATAGCCGCGATGTGCCCCAAGATTCCATTTTCTTTGCTTTAAAAGGAGAAAACTTTAACGGGAATGCCTACGCCAAGGCTGCATTAGAGCAAGGGGCAGCCTTCGCCATCATCGACGAACAGGAATATACAGAAGCGGGGGACGAGAGGCTCATCGTCGTGGAAGATGTACTGAGCACCCTCCAGCAACTGGCCCAGCTGCACCGAACAAGCCTCGGCACAACCATCATAGGCATCACAGGCACCAATGGAAAGACAACAACAAAGGAGTTGATTGCCGCAGTCCTGAAAAAGAAATACAACGTGCTCTACACACAAGGTAACCTCAACAACCATATCGGTGTGCCCAAAACATTGCTCCAGCTGAACAAGGAGCACCAGATAGCCGTCATCGAAATGGGAGCCAACCATCCAGGCGAAATCAAGGCGCTGACAGAGATTGTGCAGCCCGACTATGGCATCATCACCAATGTTGGCAAGGCTCACCTGCTGGGCTTCGGTTCTTTTGAGGGGGTCATACGCACCAAGGGAGAACTCTATGACTTTTTGAGAGAAGACTGCGGGACGGTCTTCATCAACAACGACAACCCTCATCTGCAAGCCATCAGCACAGGACTGCGCCTCATCAGATACGGACAGCAAGCAAATGACGAACTGCTGACACAGGGCGAACTGCTGGAGTGCAATCCTTTCCTGAAGTTCCAATGGTCCAACGGACAACGGACAACGGACAACCGTCTAACCGTACAAACCCAACTCATTGGAAGCTACAACCTTGACAATGCACTGGCTGCTGCCTGCATCGGAACATTCTTTGCCGTACCCGACGAAGATATCAATGCTGCTTTAGAAGAATATGTACCCACCAACAATCGAAGCCAGCTAACCGTCACAGAAAAAAACCGTCTCATTGTCGATGCCTACAACGCCAATCCTACCAGCATGAAAGCAGCATTAGACAATTTCCGTCTGATGAAAGTCAACCAAAAAATGTGCATCTTGGGAGACATGAAAGAGCTGGGAGAAGCCAGCGCAGAGGAACACCAAAAGATTGTCGAACTGCTTCAGACATGCGGTTTCGAATGCGTTTGGCTAGTAGGAGAAGAGTTTGGCAGAACCACGCATCCCGATGAATACAAGACATTTAAGAATGTCAACGAAGTAAAAGAAGCCATCATTGCCCATCAACCTCAGGAACACACCATACTTATCAAGGGATCAAATAGCACCAAGCTCATACAAGTCGTAGAGCTCCTGTAAAAGCCACCTCTTACTCATTCACCAGCACTTTTCCGTCCTCTGTCATTCCCTCTGCACTGATATACATTTCCTGACACGTCGAGTTGTTGAAGAACTCCACCTTCGCCTTGCCCTGCGCGTCCGTCTTCACGTTCGGATTCCAGTAGATGGTTCTGCGGAAATCTGCCATCGGAGGAATTATGCTGTAATCTTCCATCTGGAACGTAGAAGGTTTGTTAAAGCCCTGGAAATGCGTAGAGCGAACTCCTTTCTGGCTTTCGGTGGGAAGTTTTTGATGGGTGTAAAGGTATATTCTCACGGCACCACTGGTTTCTTTCTTACTTTCAGGAACAATGAACACGCTCTTGATGTCGCTCATATAGATAGGGAAGAGCAAGTCCATTATAGCGCCAACATTGCTGGTCACCGCAGCAAACTTCTCATCATTGCCGTATTCGACTAAATTGACTGGAGAACTGAGAACTTTTTCAGTATCTTTCAGCAATATGTTATCAATTCCTTCCAAATCTAACGCGACGGACGTCTCTCCATTGTCCACAATCCACTTGATAGGACGGTTGGCATAAGACAGTTTTCCCTCTATAATAAAATGTTTGTCAGATTCATCCGTATATAATGTATCTCTTGGATAAGGTAAATTCTTGGCTTCCGGATTGTTGAACAGGGCGTTTTTCCTGCAAAGGAACTGAAAAAGAGTCGGTTCAGCTTCTCCCCGGTCAAGTATGGCGTCCAGTTCCTTGTCAATGTCGTAGTGCAGGGTGGCGTACTGCCGTCCCCACGCCTCGTTCTTGTACTTCCAGTCGTCGTTGGTGAAGTAGCGTTTCTTCGCATTCACCGTCACGTTCTGCAGCACATGGTCCTTCTTTGTGATGGGGATGAACTCATCCTCGTCCTCATCAGGGAAATCTGCCTCGGGGCTGGGGAGGAAGGCGTTGGCCTTCAGAGGATGGAGTATCTCGGCTTCCTGAGGGGTGATGTACCGTGCCCTGGGGGAGAACTGGCGGTCGATGCCCACATAGTAGGTCTCCCGTTTCTCCTTGCCTTTCTTGTTCTTCTTGGTGTAAATCTGCATCTTCCACTCCCCGTCCACGAATGGAAGGGCGAAGGCGTAGTTTCCCTCGGCGTCCGTCATGGTCTCGCCCGTCAGGCTCTGACCCTCATGGTTGTACAGGAAGACTTCCATCTGCACATCATTTACGGGATTCCGCTTCCTGTAAACGTTCAGCTTGCCGAACACATAGAACTTGTCCTCGATGGGCTGAGCCTTCTCGAAGTCTCTCTGCCCCGTCATCAGTTCCCAGTCGTACCTGCGCCACCCCTGCGTGAGCAGCAACAGGTCGGCGCTTCTTCTATGTTCTTCGTCGTCGGCCTCGAAGTAGTAGCCCACGTTGTGGATGTAGCCTCGCACTTCAGAGCTGAGCAGCATCCATGTCTGCATGTTGCCCCGCATGCCGTTGGTCATGGTCTGCGCGTCCATGGCGGAGAAGGACAGGTGCGCGTTGGGCTGCGACTGCAGCTCCAGCTCCACCTTGCCGCAGGGCTTCAGACGCTGCGTCTTGGCGATGACGCGGATGCTGTCGCCTTCATCGGCATCCGGGCAGACGAAGAAGAGCCTCTCGGCCAGTATCTCGCCCTTGCTGTCGAAGACGGTGAGCTGGCTCACGCCGTCTGCCATCTTCTGCCTGTCG
>CAJGCU010000020.1 GCA_904501945.1 uncultured Bacteroidaceae bacterium | reverse complement strand
GGAGTGGTTGGGCAATATGTCGCAACACCTGCAGAAGACACGTTGACACTTCCTATTTCAGGGAGTTTTGTGTATGATACTGTTAGGGAGGTGAATCGAGTTCCACCCGTGGATTCTAAAGTGACGTATGATGAGAACCCAGCCCATTTCCCAAGCAGATTTTTAACAGAGAAACTTCCCTTATTGGGTATGAAACTGTACCCATATCCAGAGATATAATCAATGGCTATCCCTGTAATGACATAGCCTTCTGGTACAGAGAAGTCTATAGTGTTTTTGTAATATGTGCGTACAGCATTGCCGTCAACATAATAAGCAGGTGAAGAAGAAGCGTCATTTTTTGCAAACGTGATGGAAACAAGGTCGTTCTCATCGGTTACCGTAGCAAGGGTTGTTTTTTCTGTGTAAATGGTTGTAGCATTCCATACATATTTTCCTGTATTCTGTACTGTCAGGGTGTAACTTGCAGAACTGGCCGCATATGTCTCACTGCCAGTATAATTAGCAGTAATGGTGGTTGTGCCTGATGCTTTTAATGAGACTTCTCCTGTTGTAGCGTTTACAGTGGCGACAGATTCGTCAGAACTTGAATAGGTTACAGCGGCTTCTCCTATAGAAACGGTTGCTGTTGGAGCAACGAAGGTTTCTCCCAAAAAGGCGCTATACTTGTTTTTGGGGAATGTCGTTGTGGTGGCAATTTTTCCGGTCTCGCTTTGGTAACTATCATTTTCCCATTCTATAGAAAGGTTGGAGATATACACTGTATAGTTGTCTGCAACACAAATCCCGATATATTTGTAACTGCTGGAAATTGATATGCTTGTACTTTCTCCGCAAGTGAGTGTGCCAATCAGTGTTCCTTGTTTTGTGCTAGAAAACAAATCTTCTGCGCTCGAATAGGCTGTATTCTTTCCGTAGATATTTAGTTTCCTTCCTTTTGTGGTGCTTGAATGAAATTTGACTGTGATAGTTCTGACATTGCCTCCAGATGTAGTTGTAATGATGCCTGATTGCTTGTCTGATTGGCGGATTTGGATGGATTGACTTCCTGTGCTATGGCCTGCATAGATGGCATTGGACAGATGTTTTTTTTCTTTCCAGCTGCCATAAGAGGAACGACTGCCTACAATCTCGGCATTAAGTACATCTGTTATAGTGCCGCCCCAAACAAAACCTCTCATTGCCAGCATGAAAACGGCAATGAGAAGTCTTGTGTATGTTAAACTATTAGTCATTATTTAGTCTCTATATTTCTCGAGTTCAGTTGTTTTGAGATAATTTAATGAGATAGGTGCTTTTATACTAAGTTTCCTTTCAGCTGATAGTAAACTGCTGTCATGGCAAAAAGACTTATTGCCAATGTGAAGTAGTAACCCACGCAGCAGCAGAGGAAACCGATGATAAAGATGAAGAAGAATATGATAGTGAATCCTATCAACGCAAGGACATTTCCCTGTGTCATTTTCCAGCTGGCTTTGATAGCATCCATGATGTCTGCCTCAGGATGGTCGATGATGTAGAACACGGCTTGGCTTAAACGGGGACCTACATAGAATGCAGGAATAATGCAGAATAATGCGGCGATAAATATGAGGATGCCGACAATAATTTGTACAATGGCTACTTTCAAGTAAACTTGTAATGGAAGTTTGAAGGCATCGAAGCATACTTCTGTATATCTGCCGCTTGTCAAGCCGAGAGCAAGGTTATAGAGACCGACATTCACAATGATGGTGAAAACGATTCCAATAATGCAGGCAAGCCATGAGCCAGAATCACTGTAGATTTCCACCAGTCTGTTGAGCGCTTCTGTGTCACCTTGTGCTATGCGTTCACCAAGCATGGTGTATGTGTTGGGATCAATATTTTGTGTGTTGAAGTTTTGCAGCAGATTGCTTATCATAATTGTGATAAAGTAAATGACTGCAATAAGGATACCATGCTTTTTAGCATATTCCCAGCCTGCACTGATAGCATTGCTAATGTTTAAAGAGTAATTTGCCATAGTTGTCTTTGGGTGTTAGAAATGGTAAAATATGTGTGCAAAGTTAATAATATATTTCCATTTTGTTGAAAAAAGAACGGATAAAATGGGATAGAGTTGTTCAATATTCTCAAAGTCGCTAACTTTGCTACAAAAAACTAAAACTTTATTAGTTATAAATGGAAATGAAAAAAGCAATCAATACATCCGGTGCTCCTGCTGCTATTGGCCCTTATAGTCAAGCAGTTGAGGCAAATGGCTTTGTTTATGTGAGCGGGCAATTGCCTATCGACCCATTAACAGCTTCTTTCGCAGAAGGAGGCATACAGGCAGAAGCACGTCAGAGCTTGACCAACATTAAGAATATTTTGGCTGAAGCAGGGTTGGGAATGGACAATGTAGTGAAAGTGACGGTTTTGTTGGCAGACATCAATCATTTTTCGGCTGTTAACGAAGTGTATGCAGAATTTTTCCATGCACCATATCCCGCTCGTTCTGCTTTTGCTGTTGCAGCCTTGCCAAAGGGCGCTAATATAGAGATTGAAGCAATTGCTTCACGCTAATATGTAATTTGATAAGTTAATGGTTGTGAGAAAGGTAATAATATTTTTTCTGCTGGGCACTGTTTCTCTGAATGTGAGTGCTCAGGCGGAATCGAAAATGGAAGAAATGCGGTCGAGAGCTTTTGGCGCACGGAATACAGTTGTCAAAAAGGCCGAAGCAGCAGCTGATAGCGCTGCTCGTATGGCTATGGTTGATAGTTTGAAAAGAGAAACGGACACGGCGCCCTCTTTCCCGGGTGGAGAAATGTTTTTGCAGGCCTACTTAAAGAAAAAGATCTTGCATTCAGACGTGAAAGGAAAAGGGGATGTTGTAGTTGGTTTCAATGTGGATAAGAAAGGCAATATTTATGGAGCGGAAGTGACGCAATCTACAAATGCAACATTGAACACTGCAGCTTTCAATATCGTGACAGGTATGCCTCGATGGAAGCCAGGTCTTTCTGACGGTAAACCTGCTGACAAGCCTGCTACAGTAACCATTAGCTTCGGTAAGGAAGAATAGCATTTTTAAATTCTTCCTCTTCCTGCGTATTTGCTGTGTACACGGCAAGCATTTATAGAGGGAGTGCGTGGTCGATTCGTCATATTTGCGTGATGTAAGGATGTCGTACCCGACGGGTACGACGCAACGCACCCCTCGGGTCCGATGCATCGGAGTCGAGGGGTGCGCTTTTATAAATATTGAATCGTTGACTTATGCGTACATTGCTACGATAGCCTCGTAGAGCTCCTGCTTGCCAGATGTCTGCTTTGGCTCGCCAACTTTCTTGCCGTATTCGTAAACTTGCTCGAGTGTGAGCTTGCCGTCTTCGAAGTCCTTACCGATACCGCTGTCGAATGAAGCGTAACGTGCAGCCTTCATAGCCTTGTATGGAGACTCTTCGAGGAGTTTAGCTGCTGACTCAAGAGCGCGAGCCATAGCGTCCATACCAGCGATGTGAGCGATGAAGATATCCTCGAGGTCAGTAGAGTTGCGACGAGTCTTAGCGTCGAAGTTTGTACCGCCTGTGCCGAGACCGCCACCGCGGATGATTTCCATCCAAGCCTGAACGAGCTCGTACTGGTCGATTGGGAACTGGTCTGTATCCCATCCGTTCTGGTAGTCACCACGGTTTGCATCGATAGAACCGAGCATGCCGTTGTCAACAGCTACAGCGAGTTCGTGCTCGAATGTGTGGCCAGCGAGTGTAGCGTGGTTCACTTCGATGTTTACCTTGAAGTCCTTTTCGAGGTTGTGAGCCTTGAGGAAGCCAATCACTGTTTCTGTATCAACATCATACTGGTGCTTTGATGGTTCCATTGGCTTAGGCTCGATGAGGAATGTGCCCTGGAAACCCTTGCTGCGAGCATAGTCGCGAGCCATTGTGAGCATAGTTGCCATGTGTTCTTTCTCACGCTTCTGGTCTGTGTTGAGAAGGCTCATGTAACCTTCACGACCGCCCCAGAATACATAGTTTTCAGCACCGAGCTTGATACCAGCGTCGATAGCGTTCTTAATCTGAACGATTGCGCGGGCAACAACGTCGAAATCTGGGTTAGTAGAAGCACCGTTCATGTAGCGGCCATTGCCGAATACGTTAGCTGTAGACCAGAGAAGCTTGATGCCTGTCTCTTCCATCTTTACCTTCAGGTAATCTGTAACAGCAGCGAGGTTTGCTTCATATTCTTCTACAGAGTTGCCTTCGCTCACGAGGTCAACATCGTGGAAACAATAGTAAGGAATGCCAAGTTTCTGCATGATTTCGAAACCTGCATCTACTTTCTGCTTTGCGATTTCAACAGCGTCTGCACCTTCGTTCCATGGGAACTTCTTTGTGCCACCACCAAACTGGTCGCCACCTTCTGCGCAAAGTGTGTGCCACCATGCCATTGCGAAGCGGAGCCAATCCTTCATGGGCTTGCCCATGATTACTTTTTCTGCGTCATAGTAACGGAAAGCCATTGGATTCATTGAATCCTTGCCTTCAAACTTGATTTTGCCAATCTCTGGAAAATACTCTTTAGCCATAACTTTAATTTTTTTACTGATTATTAAAAACTTGCTAACTATTTTGATTATTATTTTTTACGCATTTTCTGTTTCTTGGACGTTTGAACTGGTAGTATCTGGCTGCTCGATGATTCACGCCATCTTCTTTTTCCTCCAATGGAATCACGTATGGCATGGTGGCAATTTTTTTGTGAAAATTTTTCACGTCAAGCGCAATTCCTTGTACGGTCTCCATCACGACTCTTAACTGTGTCGCAGTGAATTTGCGTGGCAGAAGGTCAAACAGAAGGGTGGGGTCAAGCGTGGATTTTTGTCTTACCGATTCTACAGCATCGTGTACGATATCGTTGTGGTCGAACGCTAGTTTGGGTAAATCTCCTATAGGAGTCCATTGCGCTTCATAGCCGCCTTCCAACTTTTCCATCTTGCGGTCAATTCGCAGCAGGGAGGTGTAAGCAATTGTTACAATTCTTTCAATGTGGTGGTCGAGGTGATGAAAACGCTCAAGCCAAACACTGTCAGCGGGATTCTGCAAACGGTCGATGCCACCGAAGGCCTTGAATTGCATCATGTTAACTTGTGCAAGACCTGTCAACTGCTTTAGCACACGCTGTGCTGCTTCGTCCAAATTCTCATTCATGTAGATTAAACTGCCAGGCAGTTTATAATTGCCTGTGCTGTCTTCTCCTCCTACTCCACTTTGTCTGACAATGAGTACATTCAATTGTTCTCCGTCAAAACCGAGAAGCACACAATCTACAGATACGTATGGATTGACAGCGAAGTCCATTATTTACATGATGAAACTTTTGTAGTTGGCTACAAAGTTATTTTTTATTTTTTTACTGACAAAGAAAAAAATAGACTTTTTATCGTAATTCTATAAACTTTTTTATCAGATAGTTACTTTTCTTTCTTTTTACGATAAGAAAACAGTGGAAGATAGCGAGGTATGCCTAAAATAGCACTTTCTTTCCTTTGTGCACATAAATCCCCTGCGTAGGTGTGGCTGTTGCCACACCTTGCAGGGTGTAAAATGTGTCATTTCCTCCTCTGGATAGGTTGTCTTCGGTCACTTCGTTGATTGCTGTAATATCAGCAGTTGCCTGTATGCCAATTTCAGAAGCGGATGTCCATGCTTTGTTGTTGACTTCAGATTTGGCTACAAATTTGATGTAACGGCCAGCAGTAGGAGTTGCGAGTTTGGCAATCTGCATAGCACTGGTCTTTTTAAATTCGCCTTTTGCAACAGGGCTTCCCCATTCTTTGCCATCAAGACTCAAGTACACCTCATATGCTTTTACCATGCCATTTTCGTTTCCGTCAGTACGTGCAGTGTAAGTGAAAGCAGTCACCTCGTAGATTTTGTTCATGTTAATCACGATGGTGTGTGGGCATTGTGGTTCGTTAGCCCCCCATGGGGTGTGCCAAAAAGTTGAAGGATTGTTGTCGAACGCCTTGGTTGCTTCATTGCCGCCTTGTTGGCTGTCAACGCTGACGAGTCTCCATGCGCTTTTGTTGATGAAGAGTTCAAGGTCGTAAGACATGATAGGGCTTTCCAGCAGTCCTTCTGCTGTACAGTAGGTCTTGATGTTGCAGGCGTTATTGAAAGTGATAGCGCTGGAATATTTTTTCCATTCGCCTTCGTCAACACTATAATATATTGTGGCATTTGGTGTTGGCGTAGTCATGCTGATGCGACCGTTAGTGTTACGTTTGCAGTCAACGGGCTGGCATACTGGCATATCAACTCGTGCCATCTGTGCTGCATTCATCTCCTGGCTGAGTGGCATGATGAAAAAACGGAAGTTGGTATTTGCAGCCTTCAGTTCATACTTCTCAAGTACATCTGGACCGCAGCTTGCATTGCCAAGTCCGCGAGTTACAGCATCGAGTGAAACAATAGTATTAGTGCAGCTCTTGAACTGATATGGATGGCGGCTACGATTGTTGCGGTCAGTATAGTTGTCTTCTGGACGGAAGTGGACTGCTGATGCAGCCATCTGGTCTGGTGCAACAAAAAGGAGGCCGTTGCCATTGTTGTTAGAGAGTGCCATCCAGCGTACTTCTTGCTTGGTTCCGTGTTCCTGTGGCAGGATATATTCCTCATATTGGTCGGTTACAGTGCTCTTGTAGATGGCAGGGAAACAAGCTTCCTTGCGGTCGCGGTAGCTATCCCACGGACCTCGTCCAAACCAAGATAGCTGTTCCATTTCTGCAGGCATTTCTAAACGGAAACCTATCTTAGGAATGATGGCGCCGGTGTTAAGTGGACTGATGAAAGAGTTGACCATCATTACACCGTTTGCGCAAACAAGGAATGTCATTTGTACATCGAAAGCAGTAGAATTCTGTCCAGTATAGCGGGAGTTAAGCGTGACAATTATAGTTTTACCATCATTGCCCTTTTCGAATTCAACTCCCTTTCCACGAACAGACAGGTTTCTTAGCCCCATGTTGTCCCAACTTCCGCTTTGGCGAACGTCGTTGTCTGTAGGCAGACGGAATGTATTCAGTTTTACAGGTTTGTCAATCAATTTAATTCCATTGTAAGAGTAGCTGTTCAATGTACCTGTTACTTTGCTAAATACAGCTTCGAATTTAGAGTTGGATAGTGTGAGTCTACTTGTAGCATCTTCCACGATGATTTCTTCGCAATCATTCAGTTGAGCGAGGTTGTACATTGCTTTTGTAGCATCCTTTATTGTTAATTTCTCTTCAGCTACAACATATCCAGCTTCTGCCCAAAGTGTTTTTTCTTTCTGTTTTGCAGTAAATTGGATGAATGCCTCTTCGTCGGCTGGAAGATTGTTGATTGCAGAAAGGTCGAGTGTGATGGTGCTGCTGTCGTTTGGAGCGACTTCAAGGTCGATGATGCCAGCATAAAGTTGCTTTCCTTCCTCGTTGAGGAGTTCATAGCTAACATCGTAGGTTGTACTAGGCAAGAAGTCCAGCTTGTTCTTGATGAGGAAGGTGTTTTTCTTCCCTTTTACGGCCTTGAATTCCAGTGGCTGGTAAACTTTCTTGGTGTTATAAGACTTTGATGTCAAAGACCAGTCTGGACGTACAAGACCATTGCAGCAGAAGTTTCCGTCGTTAGGATTGTCGCCAAAGTCACCTCCGTATGCCCAGTAGTCTTGTCCAGCAGTATTCTTGGTGAGCAATCCTTGGTCTTTGAAGTCCCAAATGAACTCACCTGTCAGGCAAGGATACTTTTCATAAAGGTCAAACATCTCGCGCACATTACCCATGGAGTTGCCCATAGAGTGGCTGTTTTCGCACTGGATGTGAGGGCGGTTATGCTGTGAGGAACCAATCCAGTTGATGGTTTCGTAGCTGCCATACATGGTTGAACTGACATCAGCATAGTCGCTGTTGCCTTCATAGTGTGTGAGGCGGGTTTTGTCAAGTGCCTTGATTGCATTTGATACATACTGGAAGTTGTTGCCTCGCCCTGATTCGTTACCAAAAGACCACATGAAGATAGATACATGGTTGCGCATCCATTTTACATGATTGTGAGAACGTTCTACCATAGCGTCACGGAATTTCTCTACAGATGAAAGTCCCATGTCTGCGTGGCATTCTACGTTGGCTTCTGCCAATACGTATAAGCCGTACTTGTCACACAAATCATAGAAAATAGGGTCATTGGGATAGTGTGATGTGCGGACGGCATTGATATTGAGACGCTTCATGGTGATGATGTCCTGCTCGATTTCTTCTGCTGTAATGGCGCGCCCGTTGACAGGTGAGAAATCGTGGCGGTTAACACCGTAAAAGACCATGCGCTGACCGTTGATGAGAAGCGCACCATCGTTACGGATGCTGACCTCTCGGAAACCTACTTTTCCACCACGCATGTCGATAACTTCGCCATCATCGTCTTTGAGTGTGAGTACAAGGTCGTATAGGTTTGGAGTTTCTGCAGTCCATTTCTTTGGATTGATAACATCCATATCAAAGCTCAATTCTGTTGCGTTGTCTATTGCCTTGGAAGCCTGAGCAATGGCTGTACCATTCTCGGCAATTTTCACTTCTACTGTTCCGCCCTTTACGGCCTTGCCCGTGAGGCTTACTTTCACATTTGCTTTAGCGTTGGTGTAAGTTGCGTCGAGATCGGTGGTGAAGAAATAGTCGCGTATTTGGCTCTTTGGAGCTGCCCAGAGGAAGCAAGGGCGGTGAATTCCAGTGAGTCGCCAATAATCCTGACACTCCAAGAAGGAACCGCTGGTGAAACGATATACTTGCAATGCGATGGTGTTCTCACCCTTTTTCAAATAGTCAGTGATGTTGAATTCTGAAGGAAGGTATGAATCTTCGCTGTAGCCTACACGTTCTCCGTTAATCCAAAGGTAATAACCATGTCCAACCCCGTTGAAACGAACATAGATGTCACGTCCTTTCCAGTCTTCTGGTATGGTGAACTTGCGGCGATAAGTACCTACAGGGTTTGTCATGTCGCCTTTGTAGGTGAACCATCCTGGACGATCTGCCATGACACTGTAAGTGTTCTTGTCGTAAGAGAATGGGTATGCGACGTTACAATAGAGCGGCTTATCCCAATTTTTTCCGTGGCGGATTCCGTAAACCTGCCAGCTGGAAGGAACGTCAATGTCGCTCCATGAGGCATCGTTATAGTCTTCAGCACACATAACTTCCTGTACCTTGCTTGGATTGGATGCCCAATAGAATTTCCATGTTCCGTTCAATGATTGGTAATAAGGTGATGCAGTGATGTCATTTTTTACGATTTCTGCTTCACTTGACATTGGGATAGCAATGGTGTGTGCCTCTTCGCGATTGACGCTAGTCACATTTGTGTTGTCCCATTCTGTTCCGGTTTGGGCATTGGCCGTTGCCATGCTCATGAAGATTCCCATGATTGAGACTCGACCTATCAGTCTTACAAAACGTGAGGTTGTTGTTGGTTTGTTTTTTGTCATAATATGGATGTTTTTAGTTGAATTACGTTAATAAAAGAAACTTTATTGTTGCAAAGATACCATAAAAAAAGCAGAAGAGATAACTAAAATGATACTTTCTCTTTAACTTTGGTAACATTAGGATGTTTTGTGTGTATTCTTTATTGTTGCAGAGGAATAAAAGAATAAAAATAGAAGGAGTTGTGCTTGCTTAGGCACAACTCCTGATGGGAATATTATGATTGAAGGTGAAGTCGAAACGTTAGATTTAATAGTGCCAGGACATTTTCTGTACGTGTTTCATTTGATGGCAGGGTTGACTTCTTTCTGTTTTTTTGATGAATCCTTGGTGAGGTTGCTGATGGACAGGAGAATATCGCCAGGATAGAGTTCCAGTTTTCCGTTGGGAACGATGAAACTGTTTCCGCGCTTTATCATCATGACCAATGTGCCATTAGCGAAATTCATGTCGGCCAAACGGTTGCCGTTCGCTAAGTCCTCTTCTCTCAATGTCAGCTCTTCCAGTTGCGAGCCCAATTCGTCTGGCAATTCGACGCCGAATTCATTGCCTTCTTTAGGTGCAGGCATATCAAGTTTCAGTTTACGGGCCAATGTTGCAATGGTGGTTCCTTGAAACAAAAGCGATAGGAGAGTGATGATGAAGACAACGTTGAAAAGCACATGGGCATTTTCAATGTCTGCGATGACGGGATAGGTGGCGAAAATGATGGGTACTGCTCCACGAAGTCCGACCCAAGAAAGGAATACTTTGGCACGGGCAGGAATACGGAAGGGTATCAATGTGAGGAAGACGGCTGCTGGTCGTGCAACGAGCATCATGAAAAAGCCGATGGCAACAGCGGCAATCCAAACCGTGAGCATTTCGCGAGGATTCACTAACAGTCCGAGGGTGAGGAACATCACAATTTGTAGCAACCATGTGATACCTTGCATGAATGTGTTGGTTTCACGACGATAGGAAAGCGTGCTGTTACCTGCAACAAGTCCTGCTACATAAACAGCAAGATATCCATTTCCTTTTGCCAAATCGGTAAGTGTAAAGATAATCAGGATGAAGCTTAGCATCAGCACAGGATAGAGCGAGGGGTTAGGCAGATTGATATGGTTGATGACCCAAACCAATAAACGGCCGCAGACATAGCCCAATGCAGCACCTACTGTCAGTTGTACGATAATCATGCCAATTACTTCGATTACAGAAAATTCTCCTGTCGATCCGATGAGGCTGATGAGTGCAATTGTCAGCATATAGGCCATAGGGTCGTTACTGCCACTTTCCAGTTCAAGTGTTGGTCGCATATTGTGCTGCAATCCAATACCTTGGCTTCGTAAAAGATTGAATACGGATGCCGAGTCGGTTGATGAGGTTGTCGCAGCTAGAAGCAAACAAAGTGGTAAAGACAGTTTGATGCCCAAATTAGTCCATTCAGATAAATAATAGATGAAAAATCCTGTAATAAAAGTGGTAAGAAGGACTCCTACTGTGGACAGCAGTACGCCTTGCATGAGGACGGGGCGAATTTCCTTGAACTTTGTATCCATACCGCCTGTGAAGAGAATGACGCTGAGCGAGACCATCCCGACAAGCTGTGCGTCTTTGTGACTGTTGAATTGCAGCCCTAATCCGTCGCTTCCAAACAGCATGCCTGTAAAGAGGAAAAGCAACAGGGTCGGAATACCAAAACGGTATCCCCATTTGCTGATGACAATGCTTACAACAACGAGCACTGCACCCATGAAAAATATGTTTTCAGGTGTAAAAGCCATATTTTCTGAATATAAATAAATGTGGAAAAAGCTCCTTGGCAAACAAGGGCAACATATTTCTTGCAAAGATAGCAAAATAAGATGAAAATAAAAAGTTTTTTTATCTTTTTAACGAGGACAAAATGAATTTAGCAGAAATCCCAATTTGCAATTTTTTTTCGGATTTTGTTTATGTATATGCTGATAGAACAACAAAAAAGATGCTGATTCGATGAGAATCAGCATCTTTTTTGTCTATATGAAGAAACTTTTTACTTTCCGAGTCGTTCAACCCACAGTTTGTATGCTGCTTTATATGGTTCGCAATCTGCTTCTGGCTGGATGGTTGCGATGTGCTTGAGTGTCTTGAATGCCTCGTCACTGTCTTTATAGATTCCTGCACCGATTCCAGCGCCATAAGCTGCACCAACAGAACCGTCCGTTTCGTACAGTTCGATGGTTGCACCTGTTACGGCTGCAAGAGTGCGGCGGAACAGAGGTGAGAGGAACAAGTTTGCGTGACCAGCTTTGATGGTCTTGATTTCCATTCCCATTTTAGCCATAATGTCCATGCCGTAAGCAAAAGAGAATGCGATGCCTTCTTGTGCTGCGCGAAGCATATGAGCCTTGTTGTGAATGTTGAAATTGATGCCATGAACAGATGCGCCAGGGTTCTCGTTCTGAAGAACTCGTTCTGCACCATTGCCAAATGGGATGATGGAGAGTCCTTCTGCACCTACTGGAACACTTTCTGCCAAGTCGTTCATTTCGCCATAGGAAATGCCTTCGGGCGCAACGGTACGCTTCATCCAGGCATTGAGGATGCCTGTTCCGTTGATGCAGAGAAGAACGCCGAGGCGTGTCTGGTCTGCTGCATGATTAACGTGTGCGAAGGTGTTGACGCGAGACAGCTTATCATAGTTGACTTCTCCGAGTACGCCATACACAACACCTGAAGTGCCACCTGTTGCTGCAATTTCTCCAGGCTTCATCACGTTGAGTGACAGTGCGTTGTTAGGCTGGTCACCGCCACGGTAAGAGATAGGAGTGCCTGCTGGAATACCAAGTTCGTCAGCAATAGCTTGACAAACAGTTGACTGTACCGAAAATGTTGGTACGATTTCTGCGATGATGTCATCGGAGAATCCGAAATAGTTCATCACATCCTTGCTCACTTCGTTATTTTGGAAGTCCCAGAACATACCTTCAGAGAGCCCTGATATAGTGGTCTTCTTGTCACCACCTGACAACTTCATGGCAATGTAGTCGCCGGGGAGCATGATTTTGTCTATCTTCGCAAATAATTCTGGCTCGTTTTCTTTCACCCAAGCCAGTTTTGCTGCGGTAAAGTTGCCTGGAGAGTTGAGAAGGTGCTGAAGGCATTTTTCGCCACCAATAGCTTCGAATGCCTTGTTGCCGTATGGAACAGCTCTTCCGTCACACCAAATGATAGATGGGCGGAGTGGAGTGCCTTCTTTGTCAACGCACACGAGTCCGTGCATTTGGTAAGAGATGCCGATAGCTTTTACGTCTGCAAGAGAACCTCCTGCTTTTGTAGCCACGCGTGCTGTTGCTTGCTTGAGTTCGTCCCACCACATTTCTGGCTCTTGTTCAGCCCAACCTGGCTGATTGGCAATGATAGGAGCCTCCGCATCAGGGTATTGTGCACTTGCGATAGTCTGTCCGCTCTGTGCATCAACGAGCGATGCTTTGACAGACGAAGTGCCTATATCGTAACCTAATAAATACATATTCTTATTTATAATTTTTATTTATGATTTAGTCCAATCCTTCGATAGGCTGGATGGTGCCGTCTTCGTTATAGTGGAGTTCACAAACCTTGAGTGAACGGAGCCAAGTCTTATCGTTTGATGGCACGCAGTCGTGATGGAAGAGATACCATTTGCCTTTGTATTCTGCGATAGCATGGTGAGTGGTCCAGCCTACAACTGGAGTCATAATGACTCCCTGATAAGTGAAAGGGCCGTAAGGATTGTCGCCCGTAGCATAGCAGAGGAAGTGGCTATCACCAGTAGAGTAAGAGAAATAGTACTTTCCCTGATATTTGTGCATCCATGAAGCCTCAAAGAAACGATGTGGGTCTCCTGCTTTCAGTGGCTGTCCGTCTTTGTCGAGGATGAGAACTTGACGTGGTGCTTCTGCAAACTGCATATCATCGCTCATCTTAACTACAGCGCTTGGGAGGGCAGGAGCATTGGGCTTAGCAAAAATCTGAGTTTTCCTGTCGGCAGCAGGACCTAAGTCAATGAGTCCGTTCTGATCACCGTATGTACCAGGGATAGGTTCGTTGCCCTGGGCAAGAGGCTGCCACCACTGCAGCTGGCCGCCCCAAAGTCCTCCGAAATAAGTGTAGATGCTTCCATCTTCATCTTTGAAAACGCAAGGGTCGATTGAGAAAGAACCGCGGATAGGATGTTCCTGTGGAATGAAAGGTCCTTCTGGTTTGTCTGCTACGGCCAAGCCGAGACGGAATACACCATCATAGCCTTTAGCAGAGAAAACGAGATAATATTTTCCATCTTTTTCGACAACATCGCTGTCCCACATTTGCTTTTCTGCCCATGGAACTTGATCAACATCGAGGATAACACCATGGTCGGTTGCCTGTCCATTTTCTAGGTCGTCGAATGAAAGCACGTGATAATCGCGCATCTGGAAGTGTCCACCGTCATCGTCTTCGCATTCGCCTGCGTCCCAGTCGTGGCTGGGATAGATGTAGAGACGGCCGTTAAAAACATGTGCCGATGGATCGGCCATATAATCGCTAGGATAGAGATATTTTTTTCCTTCCATAATGTTCATTTTTATTTTTTGTTGGACTTTTTTTCTTTTTTGTTTTTCTTTTCCAAAGATTCGGCCATGTCGATGAGTTTCTGCACGGTTGGCTTAGCTTTGCTTTGGCGGTCCCATAGTGTGGCGTAGTCTGTACGTCCCTTGATTGGGAAATCGTTCTTCCATGATTTAGCATCGTTGAAACACCAGAATGTTGCTCTCAGGACGTTTTCCTTGTTGTCTATGAGCATTTGGAAGAAGTCAAGCCAGAACTGGTCAAACTGTTCCTGCTTTTCTTTGGGCAGACCATCCTGATAGGGATCCATAGCCTTTTTGTAAGCAGCTTGGTCGCTGATGTTTGCACCAGAGAAACCAAACGGATTTGGAAGCATTGTGAGATCAAGTTCTGTGAACTGTGATTTAAGTCCGATGCTTGCAATGGTCTTGATGGAGTGGGTGTATTGCTTCACATAGTCGCCATCACCGTAAATCATGTGTCCCTGCATTCCAATAGCATGTATAGGGAGACCTTTTGCTACTAATGGGCGGAAGAAGTTTACTACGCCTTCTACCTTGGAAGGCTTATTCATGGAGTAGTCGTTGTAATAAAGTTCGATGGTTGGGTCTGCTTCATGAGCGTACTGGAATGCCAGCGGGATGAAGTCTTCACCAAGAATCTGATAGAACTTGCTGCGGCGAAGTGAGCCATTATCCTCAAACGCTTCATTAACGACGTCCCATCCTACTATTCTTCCGCGGAAATGACCGAGGATGGTAAAGATATGGTCACGCATGCGTTTCTTTAAAACTTCTGCTGAAACTTGTTTCCCTTCTTCATCAACAAAGAACCAGGGTGCACATTGAGAGTGCCATATTAAGCAGTGGCCTATTACTTGCTGCCCGTTGGCTAGAGCTTTGTCTACAAGCTGATCGGCAAGCGTGAAGTCGTATACTCCTTCTTGAGGGTGTATAACTTCGCATTTCATGCAATTTTCAGGGACAACCCAGCCAAAATGTTGGGCTATCTGTTCGTAATCGGCAGTTTGGTCAAGACTGACTGCGCCTGAATAGCTGATGCCTTCCTTGATTTCCTTTTCTGCCTTAACTTCCCATTGATTGACGCTGACGCCAACTCGAAAATAGTCTTTGAATGCTTCTTGGAGCGACTGGGCATGAAGGTTGCTAGTACCGAGCACCGCCCAGAAGAGTATATTGAACGCTTTCTTCATATTTTATCGTTTCTTTATTCTTTGTTAGAACGTGCTTCAATCGCCTTGTTGATTTCGTCAATCTTTTCATCTGAAAGCTCATACTTTGAAATGATGAACATGGCAATTATCAGAAGAATTGCAGGGATGACGCATACGAGCCATAGGATGCCTTCTTGTGCAAGTGGTGTCTGTGCCTGGAGGTCGTTCATGTAGTATGCTCCAGCTGCATTACCTACAGACATCATCGCAAATGCAGTGATGAAGAACAGAGCTATGATACGCAATGGTCGGTTGCGAACAAATTCCACCCAGAGGTCACTAACTTTCACGTTCTCAGTTTCTGAAGCATCCATTACGACGCGCTCTTTACACTGAGAGAAACAGAAGATGAGCAATGCAAGCCCAATCAATGCATAGATGAGCATTGTGTAGAACCAAGCTGAAGAATCGGTTGGCAGGGTGCTTGCCTCTTCGGCTGCAGCTTTGTATCCTGTGTAATAGAGTACATAGCCTGGCACTACGCCTCCAAGCGCCATGCCGGCTTTGAAGAAGATGCCTGTTAGCGCGTTAACGATGCCGGAAATACGTTTGCCTGTTGTAAATTCTCCGTAGGATATGACTTCTGGGATGAGTGCCCACATGTAACCTGTTGCTACAATGACACCGGTTGACTTGATGAACTGTGCAATGTAAATCAATGTCATGTTTTGTTGCATGTCTAGGAATTTTGTGATGCAGTAAAGCATGGCCATTCCTAAGATTGCCACAGAAAGGAAGATGAAGAACATGTTCTTCTTTCCTACTTTTCTCTTGATAGCTGGAACAAGTGGCATGAAGATGAAAGATGGCAGGGAGCCGAGTCCCATGAAGAGTGCCATTTCGAAAGGAAGATCCTTAGCTCCAGCAATGATGGCTACAAGGATTGGAATACCTGCTGATACGGCGAGTCCGCCGCAGTTTGCCATAAACATTCGTACTGAAGTGAGGATGGTTATTTCGTTTGTGTCGCGAGTAAGCGAAGAGTTGAGTGCTCCGTAAGGTACATTGATGAGCGTGTAAAGCATTGACATGCCGACATAAGTGATGTAAGCATAGATGAGCGATGGCGCAAATCCGTTCCAGAAACAAAGGATGGCTAGCGCAGTCAGAGGAATACCGCCTAGTACCAGATATGCACGATATTTTCCCAATGTTGGGTTGTGTTTGTCTACGAAGGCACCTACAAGAGGGTCCCAAAGCACATCAACGAGTCGAACGACGAGGAACATTGTTGCGGCAGCACCTGCGTCCAGACCATAGATGTCGGTGTAGAAAAACAGCAAATACATGCTGACAGTTTGATAAATCAGATTTTGAGCGAGGTCTCCAGATCCAAATCCGACGCGCTGAAGCCAGCTGAGTTTGTAGAAGCCTTTAGCTTCCTGAATTAAATTTTCTGTTGCCATTTTGATTTTGATATAGATTTGTTAATTTGGGCGGATAAAAGATTATTTCCGAATGCAAATTTAACTTTTTTATAAATATGTAAGTTGCACTTTTGTAACTTTTTTTTGTATTTTCGCTTATTTGGTGTAAAAAAGTGAAGGGCAAATTTGTTGAAAAGTCGCAAAAAGCCGATTCCATCGGTGTTTTTGTGCTAGTATCTGCATAAAGGGATTTTAAGAGTGTTTTTTGAGAAAAAGAAGTTTTTTCTTTACGTAAGCGATTTAAATATTTCAGAAAAGGAATTGTGAGATTTATATGTTCTCGATGTGTGTATATATATTGTTATGTGTTATATGTTATATGTAGTCTTCGTGTGTATAATATTTAAAACACCGTGTTTGACATATTTCGTAGGCGGTATTTTTAATATGATGCACACGGTGTGTATGTAGTGATGAGGCTATAGTGTTGTGTCGGTAGCTTTTCTGTAGAATTTAGTTTGAAGGTAAATGGATGTTTTATTATTTTTCTGAAAAATTACACATTATTATATATAAGGAATAAAAAAAATATTTACCTTTGCACCCGATTTGTCGAAAAGCCATTGAAATAATGGCTTTATAGGGCGAAGTTTGACGTGAAATAAAGATATAAATATATTATGCAAAAGAATTTGGTGATTGTCGAGTCTCCTGCGAAAGCAAAAACGCTGGAGAAATTTCTGGGAAAAGACTTCAAGGTAATGTCTTCGTATGGGCACATTCGCGACTTGAAGAAAAAGGAGATGAGTGTGAATCTTGATGATTTTTCTCCAGAATACGAGATTCCATCGGATAAGGAGTCGGTGGTGAGGGAACTGAGAAAAGAAGCAAGTGCGGCAGAGACAGTTTGGCTTGCATCCGATGAAGACCGCGAGGGAGAGGCTATCAGCTGGCATCTGAGCCAGGTGTTGGGCATTGATCCTAAGGCGGCAAAAAGAATTGTTTTTCATGAAATTACGAAGACCGCTATTTTAAAGGCGATAGAAACTCCTCGTACCATTGATATGGGATTGGTAAATGCTCAGCAGGCTCGCCGTGTTCTCGACCGTATCGTAGGCTTTAAGATTTCTCCTGTTTTGTGGAAGAAACTGAAGCCCAGCCTTTCGGCTGGACGTGTACAGAGTGTTGCAGTTCGTCTTATTGTAGAGCGCGAGAGAGAAATTGAGAATTTTAAAAGCGAATTTTCATATCGTGTCAGTGCTATCTTTGTGATTGAAGGTCAAGAAATAAAGGCGTCTTTAGGACAAGGTTTCAAGACCGAAGAAGATGCGGAGAAATTCTTGGAATCATGCAAAGATAAAGAGTTTTTCATCACAGACATAGAAAAGAAGCCTGTAAAGAAGACCCCTGCACCACCTTTCACAACTTCCACTTTGCAGCAGGAGGCAGCCAGAAAGCTTGGATTCACGGTTTCGCAGACCATGATGGTTGCTCAGCATCTGTATGAATCGGGATACATTACTTATATGCGAACCGACTCCGTCAACCTTTCTTCGCTTTGTCTCAATACTGCTAAAGAGGAAATTGTGTCCATGCATGGCGAGAGGTACTCCAAACCTCGTCAGTTCCACACCAATTCTAAAGGAGCTCAAGAGGCACACGAAGCAATCCGTCCGACTTTTATTTCCGAACACGAAATAGCAGGTAATTCACAGGAAAGACGATTGTATGACTTGATATGGAAACGTACTGTAGCTTGCCAGATGGCAGATGCGGAAGCAGAAAAGACTACAATCACAATAGGAATGAAGAGCTTGTCCTCTGATGATGATTCAGCCGTTTCCTTTACAGCAACAGGAGAAGTGATTACTTTTGACGGTTTCCTTCGTGTTTATCGTGAGTCTTATGATGATGACAATCAGGTAGAAGAGTCAGAAGGATTACTTCCTTCTGTGAAAGTAGGCGAGATGTTGCAGATGAAGGAAATGGTAGCCGTCCAGCGTTTTTCACAGCACCCATTGCGTTATACCGAAGCCAGTCTTGTAAAGAAACTGGAAGAACTTGGTATAGGCCGTCCTTCTACTTATGCCCCCACTATCTCGACAATTCAGCAGCGCGAGTATGTGGAGAAAGGCGACAAGAAAGGAGAAGAGCGCACGTTTGGCGTCATCAAGCTTTCAGCGGGAAAATTAGAGAAACTCTCGAAAAAAGAAGTTGTAGGCAATGAGAAAGGAAAGCTTCTGCCTACCGACATCGGTACTGTGGTGAATGATTTCCTCATTCACTCTTTCCCTGAGATTGTTGACTATAATTTTACGGCAAATGTGGAGAAGGAGTTTGATGAGATTGCTGATGGACGTGAGAATTGGCAGTCGATGATGAGAGAGTTCTATGGAAAATTAGAGCCAATGGTAGATGCAACCCTTCAGGAGAAGAGCGAGTATAAGGTTGGTGAACGTTTGCTGGGCGAAGAACCTGGCACAGGAAAGCCTGTTAGCGTGAAGATTGGTCGTTTCGGGCCAATGGTTCAGATAGGTGTTGCCAATGAGGCGGAAAAACCTCGTTTCGCTCAATTGAATAAGGGACAGAGCATAGCAACTATTACGCTTGAAGAGGCACTAAGTTTGTTTAAGCTTCCACGAACCTTGGGAGATTTTGAAGGAGAAACGGTTACTGTAGGAACAGGTCGTTTCGGTCCTTATGTGCTTCATTCTAAGAAATATGTTTCAATTCCTAAAGATGTAGATCCGATGGAAATCACTCTTGAGGCAGCAATCAGCCTTATAGAGGAACGGCGTCAGGGAGAAGCTGCAGCACATCTCAAATCTTTTGATGAAGATGCAGAATTGGAGGTGATGAATGGTCGTTTCGGTCCTTACTTGAAATATAAGGGAATAAATTACAAACTTCCGAAGTCTGTAAAAGAGCCTGCAAGTCTTACTTATGAAGAGTGCATGGAAATCATTAACACTCCGCAGCAAGCAAAGGCTCCTGCTAAACGTGGAAGAAAACCTGCATCGAAAAAAGTATGACAAGAATATTCCTGATAGGTTACATGGGGGCTGGCAAGACGACCCTAGGGAGACCGTTGGCTCAAAAGCTGGGAGCAACATTCTGCGATCTTGATGATTGTATTGAAGAGCATTATGGTAAGACCATCTCTGAAATCTTTGCGGAGAAAGGAGAAGATGCTTTTCGGACAATCGAGCGGAATATATTGCAGGAAGTGGTTAAGTTGGAAAATGTTGTGATTTCGTGCGGTGGCGGCACTCCTTGCTTTTTCGATAATATGGAGATGATGAATGCTTGTGGTGAAACGGTCTTTTTGTCTGCTTCGCCAGCAGTGTTGAAAGAGCATTTGCTGATGGGAAAGAACAAACGTCCGCTTATTCAGGGTAAAAACCCAGAGGAATTGGAGAATTTTGTCCGTCAATCCTTGCAAGGAAGACTCTCTTTCTATCAGAAAGCGAAAAATGTGATAAATATAGAAGTTATTCATACAGATGAAGAAATCCAAAGCTATGTCAGCCAGATTGTTGAGATGGTTCGATAGCAATGATTCTTCTTTCTTTACTATTCATTCTTTACTAAAATGAGAAAATGGCGCATTGAAGACTCCAACGAACTTTACGGAATCAATGGTTGGGGCGTTAACTATTTTCATATCAATGAGAAAGGAAACGTGGCAGTAATGCCGCGCAAGGATGGCGTAGAGGTTGACCTCAAGGAGGTGATGGACGACCTTGCCCTACGTGATGTGTCGGCACCTGTATTGGTCCGTTTCCCGGACATCATTGATAACCGCATCGAAAAAACCTCTACTTGTTTTTCGAAAGCGGCAAAAGAGTATGGATATAATGCAGAAAACTTTATTATATATCCGATTAAAGTCAATCAGATAAGTCCCGTTGTTGAGGAAGTTATTAAGCACGGGAAGAAGTTTAACCTTGGTCTTGAGGCTGGTTCTAAGCCAGAACTGCATGCTGTGCTGGCGGTTAACATGAACAGCGATTCGCTGATTGTGTGCAATGGATATAAAGACCAGGACTACATTGAGTTAGCGCTGCTGGCACAGAAAATGGGCAAACGCATTTTTATTGTGGTGGAAAAGTTGAACGAACTGGATACCATTACCCGTATAGCCCAAAAGATTGGCATTCGCCCCAATATTGGTATCCGTATCAAATTGGCAGCGTCGGGATCTGGCAAGTGGGAAGAAAGTGGCGGTGATGCCAGCAAGTTCGGATTGACATCAGGTGAACTTCTTGCGGCTCTTCAGTATATTGAGGAAAACGATATGAAGGATTGTCTGAAATTGATACATTTCCATATCGGTTCGCAAATCACCAAGATTCGTCGTATCCAGAATGCCCTTCGTGAAGCAAGCATGTTTTATGTCCAGCTTCACAAAATGGGTTATGGCGTGGAATTTGTCGATT
This sequence comes from uncultured Bacteroidaceae bacterium, assembly GCA_904501945.1. GTDB lineage: Bacteria > Bacteroidota > Bacteroidia > Bacteroidales > Bacteroidaceae > Minthosoma. Next base: position 7,913 of record CAJGCU010000020.1, on the reverse strand, counting down.
GTGGTGGTGGACTTGGAGTTGACTATGATGGTAGCCGTTCAAGTAATAGCGAAAGTTCGGTCAATTATTCCATTCAGGAGTATGTGAATAATTGTGTTTATACCTTTGTTGATGCAGCCAATGCCAACGACATTCCTCATCCTAATCTCATTACGGAAGGAGGCCGTTCTCTTGCTGCTCACCATTCTATATTGATTATGGAAGTGCTTGAAACGACAGAGGTTCCTGCCATGCCTGACGAATTCGTTGTGGGCGAGAATGACCATGCTTTGGCAAAAGATTTGTATGAGATTTGGTGTAATATCAATATGCGAAACATGCTTGAGAATTGGCATGACGCACAGCAGATTCGCGAGGAAGCTCTCGACTTGTTCTCGCATGGCATGCTTGATTTGCGTACACGTGCAGAAATAGAGAAGATGTATTGGGCGGTAGCACGAGAGATAAACACGTTGGTTCATACGATGAAGCATGTTCCAGAAGAGTTCCGTTCTCTCGATAAACTATTGGCAGACAAGTATTTCTGCAATTTCTCTCTCTTCCATTCGTTGCCAGACTCTTGGGCTATTGACCAGATATTCCCAATCATGCCGATTCAGCGATTGAACGAGCGTCCCAATCGTAATGCAACCATTCAGGATATCACTTGCGATTCAGATGGAAAAATCGCGGATTTTGCTACAGAAACAGGAATCAATCAGTTCATCCCTCTCCATTCGCTCGACAAGAAAAAAGGATCTTATTACATTGGTGTATTCCTTGTTGGTGCCTATCAGGAAATTTTAGGTGACATGCACAATCTTTTCGGTGACACCAACGCAATTCATGTTACGACAGACAAAGATGGCTATCACATCAAGAATATCATTGATGGCGAAACAGTTGCAGACGTGCTCAGCTATGTTCAGTACGAGCCAAAGAAACTGGTACGAAGCCTCGAAGTTTGGGTAAAGCAAGCTATCAAGGACGGTAAAGTCACTCTGGACGAAGGAAAGGAATTCCTTGACACCTATCGTTCTGGTCTTTACGGATACACCTATCTGGAATAGATTATGGCAAACCTCAAGGCTTTGGCCAAAGATACGGCAATCTATGGGTTAAGCAGCATTGTTGGGCGTTTCCTCAACTACCTGCTTGTGCCGCTCTACACCAATTGTATGCCTAAAGAATCAGGCGATTATGGTGTGAGCGTGAACATCTATGCCTATACGGCATTGGCATTGGTCGTTCTTACTTTTGGCATGGAGACCACGCTTTTTCGATTTGCCAACAAGGAGGGCGAAAAGCCTGATACCGTATTTTCTACAGCCATGGTGGTGATAGGAGTCCTTTCAGCCATCTTTCTTTTGGCTATCTTTGGTTTCATCACTCCTGTCAGCAAGTTCCTTGGCTATGCAGACCATCACGAGTATCTGTTCATGATGGCAGCAGTTGTTGTGCTTGACGCGCTTCAGGCCATACCGTTCAGTTACTTACGTTTCCAAAAACGCCCCATCAAGTTTGCCTCATTAAAACTGCTGTTTATACTCTTCAATATCTTGCTCAATGTCATCTATTTCATTGTTTTAGAAAAGGCAGAAGTCTTTTACGTTTTCTGTATCAATCTTTGGTGTACAGGACTCATCACCTTCTTCTTTGTTCCTGACCTTTTCAAGGTGAAATGGCGATTTGACTTTTCTCTGTTGAAACGTATGCTTAGCTATTCTTGGCCTATTCTAGTGCTTGGTGTAGCAGGCATTCTGAATCAGACTGCCGATAAAATCATTTTCCCTCTCGTCTATAATGAGACAGACGGAACGGCACAGCTCGGTGTGTATGGAGCGTGTGTCAAAGTGGCAATGATTATGGCAATGATAACTCAAGCCTTCCGCTACGCCTACGAACCCATCGTCTTTTCTAAAGCAAAGGAAAAGGATAGCAAAGACTATTATGCTCATGCCATGAAGTATTTCGTTATATTCACTCTCCTGGCATTTCTCTGTGTGGTAGGCTATATGGACATTCTCAAGTACATCATAGGAGCAGATTATCGTGAAGGGCTTGTCGTCGTTCCTATTGTGATGGCAGCCGAGATAATGATGGGCATCTATTTCAATCTGTCCTTTTGGTACAAACTCATTGACAAGACGGTTTGGGGTGCCTTCTTCTCGTTTGCAGGCTGTGTGGTGCTCGTTGCTGTCAATGTGCTCTTCATTCCCCAATACGGTTATATGGCATGTGCTTGGGGCGGTTTCGCTGGCTATGCTACTGCAATGTTGCTTAGTTATATTGTTGGTCAAAGAATCAATCCGATTCAATATGATCTCAAGAGCATCCTCTCCTACGTCCTTCTTGCTGCAGTGCTGTATGTTGCAATGTGCTGCCAGCCAGAAACGTGGAGTAGTTGGGTGCGTCTGATACTCAATACTGGTCTTATTGCTATTTTTATGATAGAAGTTGTACGAAAAGACCTCCCTCTGCACAGCTTACCTTTCATTGGAAAGAAATTTCAAAAGTAAATTTACGTTTATTTTAAATAACATATAGAAACATTAAAATCAATATTAATATGAAAAAACTTACTTTCATTTTATTGACTCTTCTCTCCCTCACCACTCGGGCCGACGAAGGTATGTGGGTGATGGGCAATATCTCAGAGAAGACCGATTCGGTTTTACGAAGTCTTGGACTGGAACTGACTTCGGAAGAACTTTATAGTACAGAACAGCCTTCGCTTAACAATGCCATCATACAATTGGGTGGCTTTTGTTCAGGCGTTGTTGTTTCTAATGAAGGATTGGTTTTCACCAACCATCACTGTGGGTTTAGTGCCATTCAGACTCATTCCACACCAGAGGACGATTATCTTAAGTATGGCTTTTATGCTAAAAAGCTTGAGGATGAACTTCCAAACGAAGGGCTGTATGTGCTTTTTCACATCAAGACGGTTGATGTAACGGATTTGATTCTTTCTTCTGTCCCAGAAGGAGCATCAGAAACTGCCAAAGCCATAATTGTAGATTCTGTGTCAAGTCGATTGATGGAGATGGTTGATTATAGCGGAAATGGGATACAGAGCGAGGTAAATCCTTTCTATAAGGGTAGTAAATATTTCTTGTCTGTTTATCAGCGATTTGACGACGTTCGTTTGGTATATGCTCCACCACAATGCCTAGGTAAGTATGGTGGCGATACCGATAACTGGATGTGGCCTCGTCAGACTTGCGATTTTTGTGTGTTCCGTATTTATGCCGATAAGAACAATGCTCCAGCTGAATACAGCAAGGATAATGTTCCGTATCACCCTCTTCAGTACGCCCGTGTTAGCACACAGGGGTATCAGGATGGCTCATATGCGATGACGCTTGGCTATCCTGGCAGCACCGACCGTTACCTTTCCAGCTATGGCATCGAGAGCACCATGCGAACCCTTAACGATGTGCGTTATCAGGTACGTGGCGTGAAGCTCGATGTGCTTCGAGAGGTAATGCGGCAGAGTGATTCCATTCGTATTATGTATGCGTCTAAATATGCTAGCAGTTCCAACTACTGGAAATTTTCTCTTGGTCAGAATCAAGCGCTTGAAAATTTGAAAGTTGTTGAAGAAAAGCAGCAGCAGGAGCAGGACTTGAAAGAATGGTCGGAAAAGGATGTTAACAAACGTGGCAAGTACATCAGCGCGCTCGATTCGCTGAAGTCAATCTACGAATCAGAAGCTTCTGTTCTGTACGGCAACAACTTGTGGATGGAATCTTTCTATCGTGGCAGCGATATTTTAGGTTTGGTTCTGAAGAATGTAGCGAGCTCTAGACGTGGCAGCGAAGACGAGAAATTTCAGGAAAAAGTTGAAAATGCCTATAAGAACATTGACGTGGAAACCGATAAGAAAGTGTTCCTTTCTCTGCTGCAAAACTACGTTAAGCAGGCTTCTGGAACCAAGTTCCAAATACAAGAAATTATGCATGAAATCAACAGTACATGGAATGGCGACTATAGCCGTTATGTGGATAACCTTTATGCGACTTCTGTCTTTGCTCGCCCCGACGATATTCGTCAGGTTTATTCGTTCAGCGAGGTGGCTGACGACCCCATGGCAAAAGTTGCCAGTCAATTGTTTGACGTTTACGCAAGCCAGCTGTCGGTAAGCGGTAACGAGCATGAGTATGAGCGCATTCTTGGTGATGGCATCCGCGAAATGAACCATGACCGTGAATATTATCCTGATGCAAACTTTACCTTGCGTCTCAGCTATGGTCTGTGCAAACCGATTGATTTCACTCCTGGTACAACAGGGCTGAAAGAAGAGGCGACTCAGCTTATCACCAGTCCTCGCTCCTTCCTCAACAAGCACGAGCAGAACCCCGACAACTACGATTACAGGCTCATTCCTTCTGTCTATAAGTGGATGAAGAAAGGAAAATTCTCAGCACGCTATATTGATAAGGCTACAGGCGAACTTCCTCTTTGCTTCCTTACAACCAATGACATCACAGGCGGCAACTCGGGTTCAGGAGTATTCGATGGCAAGGGACGGCTCATCGGTCTTGCTTTCGATGGAAACTGGGAAGCCATGTCAGGCGACTTGAAGTTCGACAATGCCTTGCAGCGCTGTATAGCTGTCGACATTCGTTGGGTGCTTTCAGTTATGGATGACTACAGCAACGCCAAGCGCCTGATTAATGAATTGACGATCGAGTAATGGCCGATGTCTGAAAGAATTGTCCATTTGTAAAACAATTGTCTAAAAAGTGCTTCAATACCGATGAAACGGTGCTGAAGCACTTTCTTTATTGTGAAAAAAAATGTAATTTTGTGGAATCAAATCTAACTAACTCATTAATTATCTTATTACCTTATGAAGAAAAGCTTACTTACCTTATCGCTGCTCGTGTGCACAGCCCTGTCCTATGCTGGCTCCAAGGTGACTTATACGGCAAACATCATCCGCGATGCCGAGAAAGCATCAGATGCTCCTACTGTGATGCGGGTGAGCACCAATGTGTTGGTCGATGCTTTCGGCCGTTCCTCCGAAGAATCGTTTGAGAAAGGAATATCTTTGGGTTCCATCCGTTTCTTGGCAAAGCAGGGCAGTACCAACACAACCTACAGCACCAAGTCCTACGGAACAGGCTATTGGTTCACAAAGAAGGGTGTGGCTTGCGCTGCTTCAAACGCTAATCGCTGTGTGGCATGCAAGTACGAAAATGGATACTTCAAAATCATTCACAACAATGCAAAAGTAAGCGCAGGGGATAGTTTCACCTTTGCTGAGATGTTCGTGCAGGATGCCGATACAGTTCAGTATGTGTTCAATGTAACGATAGGTTCTGGTGATAGTGTCGAATCCGACCAACCAGAATATGTCGAAACCGTCGAGCACCGAACGGACGAAATTGACCTTTGGAAATTGCAGCCTCTTGTTCGCCAGAACGACGGGGAATGGCTGCAGCAGAACTACATACAGGTGATGGAAGGTGACAGGATAACTTTCAGTTGCGTAGATAGAGACGGTAACACCCTGTATAGAGTGCGTTACAAAGACAAGCACGACAAGCAGCTCCGCGGCTACAAGGCAGACCCGGAATTTGTGCTGACAGAGTGTGCTGCGCTTGAACATTCAGGCTATTATCTTTGTTCTATGATGTACAAGGATACAGATGGGAATACGCTCACCCAGACCGATATGCGTATCTACGTAGATGTGCAGACAGAGCCTCTGGGCGCGCCATTCTCTTGGGAAGGTCGAGTGCCGATGTTCTCCCACGACTGGACGACCGATGCCAAATTCAACTACGGCAAATTCGAGAAGCCTACGAAAAACCTTGGCGATGTACCTTCCACTGACCGCAACGGAAAGCCAGTCAACCGAGTGGATGGCGAATGGTGGACCGTCGTGTGGGGCAGCAATCTGAACAAGGAATGTGGAGCCTACAATTCTGACGAAGTCAAGAAGTGCGCGCAGAACATGATAGAGAAGTACGATGAAGACTTTGCCTACATCCGCAACAACATGGGCTGGCCGCCCGATCTCCGCGCTCGTAATGGGTACCGCTCGCTCATCTACATCTTCGGTTCCGGCCTCAAGAATGACAACACCAGCAATGAGGAGAAAGGTGGTTATCAGGGCGCCATCTGGTATGAAGACCCAGTGACGGGCATCAGAGCAAACTGGCCTTGCGTGTGGGCATCTTATCTTCCCTTCTCTCGCTTCCGCGACGATGCCGACAAGAAGTGGAGCGATGGCGACTATCAGCGCGAAGCCATGATACATGAAGGCATCCACGCCCTCTTTGCCGACTTGGGCTCCTGCCAAAAGTCAAGCTGGTTCCATGAGGCTGGCAACACATGGCTGCAGAGCGCCATGGCCACCGAGCGCGATAACAAGTACGGAACCCCAGGTTTTCTCGATGCCTGTCCTTTTGTCGCTCCCTTCATGCCCATCGAATGCTATTCAGGATGGCTGCAAGACGGCTCGTTTGGAGGACCTACAGCTGAAGGCGTCAATATGTATGAAAGCAATGGCCAGCAAATCTGCACCTGGCGCAACCTGCTCGGCGGAACCCAGTATGGCAATGCATTCCCAATCATCTTGGGAGAGATATGCGGAAAGGGCAGCATTCCTTGGATTTGGCGCAACTGCTCCGACTATGTGCTCAAGGGCATCGGAACCATGCTGGGCGATGAAACCATGAGGCAACTCATCTTGCAATACCGCTCACGCATGGCCACCTTCGACATTGGTGGCTGGAAAAAAGGCTATAGGCAAATCATGAATGACAATATCGGCGTTGTAGTGAAAGCCGAGTGGGAACCCTATTGGATTGATGTCGAGCCATTCAAGCTGACACCTTACCAAGGACTCAAGAAAAATTCGCTGGATAACTGGATGGCGCCAGACACCATCACTAATCCGGGATGGTCAGGCAGCAACATTATCCCTATCCATGTTGATTCAAAAGCCAACTCTGCCACAGTCGAGTTCCTGCCGCAAGACACAGAGATGCGTGCCCAGCTCTGCTATGTGATAAAAGCAGGAAAGAACTACTATTCACAGCCCATCCATTGCGGAAAGACAAGGATAGACCTCACCGACAGGCCAGCCAACAATGTCATCTTCCTTGTCGTGGCAAACACCGACTACATCTATACCAACGACAACAATCAGGCACAGCGCAAGCACCACTACGACTACCGAGTCCGCCTCCTCGATGGCGCCCTGCAGGTGGCCGACCTCTACACCAAGTGGAGCCTTAACGAACAGACGCTGACCGATGCGTCTTACGATGAGGATGCAGCCCGCGAAGCCCAAAACATAGCGCTCTACATCAAAGAAATAAATGGAAGCGAGCCTGATGCCCCCTACACGCCTGGCAGCAACGGTGTCAAACTCCTCACCGGAAGACTGATGGCAGGGCATCCTATCACCGTACAGCTTGCCAATGGTATCTCGCCCGACCAGGTGCGTGTCAATATGCTCGGACTGTCAGGAATTGTTGTCGATGAGGCTCCCCTGCAAGGCAATGCCTACACGCTGCCCTCTTCCCTTGCGCCAGGACTCTATTTCATCAAGTTTGTACAGAACGGCAAGACCGACACTTATAAGGTATACGTGAAATAATCCATCAGGCTCTCACGCCAGCCTGCAAGCAGGGCTATGTCAATGTTGGACGTAGCCCTCTTTTTTGTTACCGTCTGCCCCCAATAATGCTGAAAAGCATTCAAAGAAAGACATCTTGTTTTTACCCCTCTTTTGTGCCCCAAAAGGGGTGAGAGGCACAAAAAGCGCTGTTTCCCACCCATGCTAAAAATGCAGCTTCGAGGCCATCACGGTGTCGAAGCTGCTCATACAAAAACTAACCAATATTATTATGTTCTTCTTGAAGAAGCTGCAAGGGCAAAATGCATCTTCTCACTTTATCATTTTAGCGTCTGTG
>CAJGCU010000019.1 GCA_904501945.1 uncultured Bacteroidaceae bacterium | reverse complement strand
TCTGCCAATATGAGTGCCTGCCAGCAGTGTCACATTCGCTCCAAACCATACATCTTCTTCCACTATGATATCCTTTTCCACATTATTAATATGGGTAGGTTCCAAAAAGAACTGCGGAACTCCAACTGTCGGCCTATGATTCCCAGTTATTACCGTCAGATTTATTCCTCCTCCGCTATATTTTTTCCAATAAACTTTACCGCCATTGGGCGCAATTATGAACTTCGTCCATGGCTGGATACGAGTATATTCTTCAAAGAAAAGTTCCTTGCATAAACCATAAACAGGATAATTAATCTGAGCAGTGGGGTGGCAATACCCCATGACTTTTCTTGAAGTTAAGCCACTCCTTAGCATCCAAACAAATCTTTTAAGCCATCTTATCATACTTTCAATTTTAATATATTATTTTTCAAGAATTATTGAACTTCATTTTAGCCAAATCCCTTTAGCTTTATTGTTCAACAATTTCCTTATTTGTATGGTAAAAACAGTGGAATATAGCATGTTTATCACAATCATGGAGCATACAACTCCAATAGCATCAATATATTGTCCCAAGTAAAAAGAAAGAGGAATGTGCACAACCAATCCTAATAATGTTATGTAAGTTTGTAATTTTACAGTTCCTATTCCATTAATCATGTTTACCTGTAATGCATCCCACGAGTGAATAATCATATACGCTCCCACAGCAATTGTCATCATGAAAGGAACTTCAACCTCTGTGCCAATCCAGATCCTGTATGCAAAGGGAGAAAGGAGCACCATGACAACGACTGCTGCTGCTGAAATCATGAAAACCCGTGACATCTTCTTATAAATATTATTCATCCATGTATAATCTTTTCTTGTATTGGCATCGGTGAACGCAGGCCACAACGGAGTAAGAAATATGGTATATATCATCATGGCTATTCCTAAATACTTGTATGCTATGTTGTAGCTGGTAACCTCATTAGGACCAGCCACATTGGAAATCAGAATGTTGGTTGCCTGATAAACAACAACAACCTGAATCTGAATCAAGAAAAACTTGTAACCCAATCCCCACAAATCTTTCACATAGGATTTGTTGATTGTTCTTATTGACGGGGAAACCGCCTTGAATTTCCCTGAATACAACCACACGCTTGCAAAAACAATCACCAGTATTGGCAGTACGGAAATTGTACAGGCTAATGTAACGAGAGAGGGAGGGCAGAACTTGGTTAATAAGAATATTGCTATCAGTGAAAGGAAATTTCCTATAACAGGGAATGCAGACGACAGGGCAACTTTCTGGAATGCGGCAACTACGGCAGTCAATACATTAGCTATCATCTGAAAACAAAAGCACGCTGCAAGAATGTGCATGGCTCTGGTGATTTCGGCATTGTATATGGAACTGACATTTAGGAATGATGCCCAGTCGATATAGGGAATAGCTAATTCAAGCAGAATCCATAAAGGAACAAAAATAAAGAGCATCATCATGTAAGTGGTAGAAACCAATGACTTGCCCCTCTGCCAATCTTCCTTTGCTATCGCCTCTGCGAGTTTGTTCTTTAATCCGAGCGTAAAACCTACATCAAAGAAATTAAGCCAAAGCATGATGGAAGACAAGGTGAGCCATATTCCATACAATTCCGATGAAACATAGCCTAATGTCATGGGAACCAGCAATAGGGATATCAATATGCTGCATCCCTTGATGAACAAAGAACCGATGATATTCTTTTTTATCGTTTGGGTACGCTGGCTATTGCTGGAGAAAATTTTCTTCTTTATATATGTAATCATTGGGATAAAAAGCTGAACAGAAAAGCCGCAGACTTGCACCTTGAAGGAATAGGGAAAGGGTGTAGTATCGTTGGCTATGTTGGAAGCCGAAGGCTGACAACAGACTACTGTCAACAGACAACGGCTATCTAATTGAAAGTTGAAAGTTGAAAAGTGAAAGTTGAAAATTTTATTGAATAGATGCCCTTGGCGCTGGCGCTATGAGGGCGAGGTGGAAAGTAAATCTTAAGGGAATTCAGAGTATATTTCTTAATCAAGTGAGGTGGGATTGGTGGTCACACTATTGAACCGAAGAATGAGAGGTGTGACCACCGCACCCTGTTTTTTTAATTGACAACAGACAACGGACAACAGACAACAGTTTGCTAATTGGCTACGCCGAACTTGCGTTTGAAAATTGAGAATTAACTTAAAATGACAACGTTATCTAATTGATAAATAATGTTGAGGGGTGTTATGCTGTTTCTGCCAGTTGGAAGAGTTCCATGAGGTAGTGGTCTTCCTCGGTCATGGTGTCGTCTTGCCATGTGGACATGAGGTGGTCGATGGCTGGGAGCAGTTCTTCGTCTTGGGTCTCTTGGTAGAGGTGGACGAGGAGGTGGGTTTTGTAATTTATTATTGACAACGGACAACGGACAACAGACAACGGACGACAGTTTGGTGCTTCGAGGGGGTCTGCGGTTTCTATTAATTGGGACAGGAGTTCGTAGGTGGTTTCGACTGCGCGAGCGAAGAGGGCTTCGTTGCGATAGCCGACCTGAAGGAGGACGAAGATGGTGAGCAGGAGTTCTGCTTTTTCTTCGAGGGGGAGGGTTTCTCCATGGGTGTCAAGGCGCTGGAAGAGGGTCTTGACGGTATGTTGTGCTTCGTGCCACCGGGATTGATAATCCTGAATGCTGTGGTCTTCGAGGGTGTCGAGGAGGAGCAATTGGCGGTAGGCTTGGAGGCGAAGAGAGGTCATTGGGGAATTGAAAATTAACTTAAATTGGACAACAGACAATGGACAACAGACAACTGTTTATCTAATTGATAATTGAGAATTGATAGTTGAAAATTGACAATGCGGTTATCGGATTGATGCCCTTGCGCTGGCGCTTTGAGGGCGAGGTGGAAAGGAAATCCTAAGTAAATTGAAGGAAATCACTTTATTTGAGAATTATTCGAGGAACTTGAGGTGGGAGGTGGGGACGTAGGCGAGGGCTACGGCGGCTACTCCTTCAAGTTGGATGACAACGTGGCGGTTTTTGTTTACTCGTTTGACTGTGCCTTCGATGCCTGCGAAGTCGCCATCGGTGATGATGACGCGTCTGCCTACTTTGTGGGCTACATCGGAGTAGTCGAGGAACATGACGCGGTTGTCGGTGATGGAGGCGACGCGGATGAAGTTGGCCATTTCACGTTCGGGGATATGGATAACTTCGGGTCTGGCTGTAGGGTCGAGGGGACGTGTCATCATGTAGCGTAGGGGACTGAAATCTTCGTCGGTCATCTTGAGTCCTGTTAGTGTTTCTCTGGTCGAGTGGACGAACAGGAGGTTGTGGATGGCTGGAACTTGTTCGAAGTTTCTGTGTCCGTTGCGTTCGATGAGCTTGTTGGTGACGGGGAGGAAAGTTTCGATGCCCAGCTGGTCGAGATTGGCTTTCACTTTCAGTTCCCTGTTGTAGGTGACGCGCATGGGATACCAGAGTGTCTGGGTGCGAATGTCGCTCATCGATGAAGACAATAGGAGAGGGACACCCCCTGCAGGGCAGGGCGGCAGAAGAATGCTACCATAAAATGGTTACGAATCATTTTCCTTACTGATGTCCAATAACGTCAATGACTGGTGTTGTCTTGTTGAAATAGACGCTATTGCGAACCGGGCCAGCAAGGAACTGGTGGGGAACGAAAAAGCGTGAGTCTGCTTCTTGCCTGCTCAACATTTAGGTCGTAGGAAACCTTCCACAAAAACAGACAAAATTGACGCTCACGCCGTTGGTATATACTGCACCCGTAAAGTGTGCCTGAGGACGAAGGGTCCTCTGCACACTAACGGGTTTGTTTTAATATACCTACCCGCAGCATCCCCGTCTGCAATGTTTTTATTGTGGTCGTTTGAATTTCCTACGTTCAAATGTTCAAAAACAATGCATAGCGAGACGCTATTCCAATAAGTTGGCCCACACCTTCACTCTCTTTATGAGAGTCTACGGCATAAGCTATTGCAAAGGTAAGGTGTTTTCTTGAAAGGACAAAAGAAAAGATGAAAAAAATGTGAGGGGAGGTGGAAAATGGCTACGATGGCATCGTAGCATGGGGGATGAAAGGAGGCTTGTGGAGAAGGTTGAGGATGCTATAGGGGCTATCATAAAGACGGGGTGGACGGCATACTGAATTCGCAGCCGCAGTAGAGCTGGTTGTAGAAGTTGTATTCGCGAAGTAATTGATTGCGACGGTCTTGCAGTCCTCCTTTGCGCCAATTCTGTGCCCAGAAAAGAGTGGAGGGAACGGCTGCTTGTGCGGCAAGGCCCGCTTGGGTAATCTGGTCGAGGCTTTTCCAGCGAGAGGATGCGAGGGTGGTGGTGAAGTGGGTGATGCCGAGTGCTTGTGCCTGAAGGGCTGTGACTGTGAGGCGCATGCGGAAGCATTGGAGGCAACGGGAACCTCGTTCGGGTTCGTACTCAAGGCCTTGAACCTGCTCTAACCATTGCGCGTGGTTGTAGTCGCCATCAATCCAGGGTATGCCTAAGCTGTCTGCATGGCGCTTGCTCTCGTTCTTGCGGATTTCGTACTCTTCGTATGGAAAGATGTTGGGATTGAAGTAGAAGATGGTGGGGCGGATGCCGTGCTGAAGCATCCACTCTACGATGGCTGAGGAACAGGGGGCGCAGCAAGCGTGCAGCAGCACTTGGCTGATGCCTTCAGGAATCTCTATGTCGTTCTTTTTCTTCATGTGACAGCTTTTCGTGCTGCAAAGATACGCTTTTTCGTGGATAATGTGTAACTTTGTTGCGTGAAATTGACTACAGACAACGGACAACAGTCAACGGATGACGGACAACAGACGATAGATAATGGGAAAGTTATGAGATTTATTGGTTTTATCAAGAACTGGATGTTGCCGATAGCTATGCTGGCAGGTGTGGCTTCTTATTATATATATGTGAATATCCCTGCATTGGATGGGACGCATCAAGTGGTTGGGCGGCTGATTGGCTATGTGCAGCCTGCATTGCTGTTTTGTATGCTGTTTGTGAGTTTTTGTCGGATGAGTGTCAGGGAACTGAAACCACGCGCTTGGATGCTGAAGTTGCTGGCCATTCAGGTGGTGGCGTTTGTGGCGTTGGGGTTACTGATTGTGTGGATGCCAGGTGTGGGAAGTCGTGTGGTGATTGAGAGTACGATGGTTTGCATGATTTGCCCGACGGCAACGGCTGCTGCTGTGGTGACATCGAAATTGCGTGGCAATTCGAATGTAGTGGTCAGCTACACGTGTCTCATCAATTTGGCTGTGTCGCTGCTGGTGCCTGCAATGGTGCCGTTTTTGCATGAAGGCAGCATGCCCGGCATGACTTTTGAACTATCTTTTCTTGTCATTCTTGCCAAAGTGTTTCCTTTGCTGATTCTTCCATTGGTGGCTGCCTGGTTTGTGCGTCACCTGTTTCCTGTATTCCATGCTTTCATCTTGCGTCAAACAGACTTGGCGTTCCATCTGTGGGCTGTGTCGCTGGCATTGGCAATCGGCATGTCTGTGAAGGCGTTGGAGCATAGCGAAGAGAGTGTGGAGAACATGGTGGGCATTGCTGTGGTGTCGCTCGTGTGCTGCCTAGCTCAGTTTGGATTAGGTCGCCTGATTGGGCGAAAGCATGGCGAAGCTGTGGCTGGTACGCAGAGCCTTGGACAGAAGAACACGGTATTTGCCATTTGGATGGGTTATACATTCCTGAACCCTGTTACGGCTCTTGCTGGCGGGTTCTATTCTATCTGGCATAATGTGGTGAACTCTTGGCAGTTGTGGAGGGAGAGGAAGATGATGGAGGATGGCAAAGGGGATGCTGCATGAGAAATGGCAGAAGAACCTCTAAAACGATATAGGGTGTATCGAAATTACGATGAAGGGCATAACGAAATTACGATGGGCCCTGCATCGATTCAGAGGTGATGAAGGGAGTGTTGCGATGGCATCGCAATATGTAAAAATGAGGAAAAGTAAACGCAGATTATTTGCGTTCGAAGAGTCGCCGGATGAGGTCTGAACGCCCCATCTGGCGAAGCAGCCGAAGGATGTTCTGCTTTTCAGAAGGCTTGTACCAGAAGAAGAATTGGCGCTGGGCGAGCTTTTCTTTTTGTGTCTTGGCCGACCAAACGGGCTGGAGCGTGTAGGGATGCAAGCCTGTGTACCATGCTTCGGTTGATACGGTCATGGGAGTAGGTGTGAAGTCCTGCACTTGTTCAAGCTGGAAGTTGAGGTCTTTGGTGATGGCTGCCAGCTCTGCCATATCTTCGGCTGTACATCCAGGGTGAGAACTGATGAAGTAGGGGATAATCTGCTGGCGAAGATTTTTGCGACGGTTGATGTCATCAAAAATGCGCTTGAAGTCGTAGAAGAGCTTGAAAGATGGCTTGCGCATGAGGTCGAGCACACGGTCGGAAGTATGCTCTGGTGCCACTTTCAGACGACCGCTGACGTGCCTGGTGATGAGTTCCTCTGTGTATTGTCGATTGACACGATTGGTGTGTTCATCGCCTGTGTCGTGGAGCAGGAGGTCGTAGCGGACGCCTGAGCCAATGAAACTCTTCTTGATGCCAGGCAACGCATCGACAGCATGGTAGATGTCGAGCAAGGCAGAGTGGTCGGTGTTGAGATTCTTGCACACTTGAGGATGGATGCACGAAGGGCGCTTGCACTTGTGGCAAAGGTCGAGGTTCTTTCCGTGCATGGCATACATGTTTGCAGAAGGTCCGCCAAGGTCGCTCAGATAGCCTTTGAAATCAGGAAGTTGAGTGATGGCTTTCGCTTCTTTGATGATGCTTTCCTTGCTGCGTGAAGTGATGAACTTGCCTTGATGGGCAGAAATGGTGCAGAAAGCGCAGCCGCCAAAGCATCCACGATGGAGGCATACGGAGAATTTTATCATCTCGTAGGCAGGGATGCGTTTGCCCTTGTATTTAGGATGTGGCAGATGCGTATAGGGCAGGTCGAAAGAGTGGTCGAGTTCGTCTTGGGTGAGCGGCTGATAAGGCGGATTGACCACGGCATAACGTCCATCTACTTCCTGGATGATGCGTTGTGCTTCATATTTGTTGGATTCCTCCTCAATGTGACGGAAGTTTTCGGCCTGTGCTTTTTTGTTGTGGAGGCATTCCTCGTGGCTATGCAAGAGAATATCGTCAGGACGGATTCCGTTGGGAATGTCGTTCTTCATCAAGAGGGAAACGGTTTGTTTTTGAGGATATCTCGCCATGAGGTTACTGAACATCTTCACGTCAATCTCGCAGTCTTGCTCCATCAGCAATTGTGCTAAAGAAATAATAGGCTTTTCTCCCATTCCGTAGATGAGGAGGTCGGCGCCTGACGGGTGAAGAATTGTGGGCATGAGACGGTCTTGCCAGTAGTCGTAGTGGGTGAGACGTCGCAAACTTGCCTCGATGCCGCCAATAACGACAGGCACATCTGGGAAAAGTTCTTTTAGGATGCGTGTATAGACGATAGTCGGGTATTCTGGGCGAAGGTCGTGGCGGCCATCGGGGGAATAGGCATCTTCAGAACGGAGACGTTTGTTGGCTGTGTATTTGTTTACCATCGAATCCATGGCACCAGGGGCAATTCCAAAGAAGAGGCGAGGACGTCCCAGTTTCTTGAAGTCGCGATAGTCGCCATGCCAGTCGGGCTGGGGAACGATAGCCACTTTCAGTCCTTCTGCTTCGAGAATGCGACCAATGACTGCTGCTGCAAAAGATGGATGGTCAACGTAGGCGTCGGCAGAGAAGAGGATGACATCGAGGGTGTCCCAATTGAGACGTTCGAGTTCTTTTTTTGTAGTGGGTAGAAAGTGCATAACGATGGTTGTTGTGATGATGGCGATTCAATCCTGATGATGGATGTTTATTCTAAGAATGTGATGAACGCTTGGGTCAGCGCGTTGAGTTTCTGGCGTTCTGTGATGCTTTCGAGAGGGAAGCCAAGTCGCACAAAGCGTTGTGGCTGTGCAATAGCGGCATAGGTGCCGTCAGCATAGGTGAGTATGGCGAAGGCTTCGCCTGCAGGAGTCAGTACAGATGGTGCAGGCACGCAGTAGCTCTCAGGGTTCATTTCTCGATAAATATTGAAAGTGAGGCCGCATCCAGACAGGGTGCTGATGGATTTCTGTTTCACTTGTGAAGTAACGTTTCCACCTATGTCAGGACATCCTGCATTGGCTGCGCTGATGAGCAGTTTCCCTCCATTGTCATAGTATTGGCTGATGAGGGCATTGGTCTGGCTGCTGAATTGTTTCTGTGTGCCGTAGATGATGTCGGCAATCGGATAGTCGGAGAGTGAGACTTTCCCTTCGATAAGTGCCTTTTCGCTGCATGAGGTGAAAGAGTGCTTTTTGCCCGTCATTATAGCTCGTCCATGTATGGCTGTGTAGTCGAACGTGTTGCCCATCATGGTTTGTCCTTCCCATTCTGTGCCGCTGGCTCCCAATCCGTCACTTGCTTCGCTGCCAGCTTTCGAGCGATCGAAACTGAGTTGCGCTCCACAAAAGCCTGTGTATGCTCCGTATGGAACACCTGGGTCGGCCTCAATATCGAATCCTGCTTCTGTTTCTGTGTCAATCACTTGGGGACCTTCTAAGCGTGTGAAGGCATTGACAACAAGTACTGTGCCTTTGTTCTCTGCTGTTATCCCACATGAGAGTACTTCTGAAGGAAAGCTTTCTCCGCCTTCGTTGACTGCAGCGACCTTGAACGAGTAGATTTCATTGTTGAATAGTTCAACAGTATGGCTTGTTCCTTTTACGATGATTCCGTTGTCGAAGTCTTGATACCCTTTTCGTGTATAGACAATATATTCTCTGGCTTGTGCTGTAGGTTCAAGTGGGTCGTTTACTGCTGACCATGTGAGTGTGGCGGTTTTCTTTTGCTCGTTCAGCGTGATGGCGAAGTTGTCCACTGGCAGTGGCTGGATTACGTAATCTCGCTTGTAAAGTGTGGCAATGTACTTGACAATGGTTTTGTAGATGGAGCGTGACATGTCGAACTTGAAATGTGGGTCGTATGCCTGTTTCATGTCGGCAAAGTTCTGATGGGAAAGCATTTCAAGAATGCACACGGGGGTCATCGGCTCGCGCGCTTCTCCGTAATTCCTGTTCCATAGCTGGCGAACTTTCCAGTCGTATTTCTTCAGGTCGGTTGTAAAGTTTGTGAGGAACATGCTGGCGAGGTCTCTTGACACGTATCTGTCCAAACCTGCACCAGTCTTTCCGTCGTTATGGTTGGTCATGTAGACTCCAAGTGTTCCCACGTACGCATCGTCTTCTTTGACTCCGGCGTCGGTGTGGAAAGCGACGGTCAAATCGAGTGGAACTCCTAAGCCATCTTCTCTATCTGGATTATAGATGGAACGTCCTGACAGATAGTTGATTGCAGCCGATCTCGCGTTGATGTCATTATTGTAATCATTGCGTCCAAATGCTTCTGTATGAATTCGATAAGGGAATCCCATCCATTGGATGCTGTATTTGGCTCCTTCTGCCCATCGTGGCAAGCCTGAAGGTGGTATGGCCTGGTCGTAGCTTACTGGGACTATGTTTCCCATTCCTCCGCCAAATCGTACGGCATCAGCTGTGATGATGCCTTTGTCGTCGCTTTGGTTGGATAGTGTAACCATGCCATAGTCGTGTTCGCCAGCGTCGAAGTCGAATGTTCCCAGATATACCCATGTGCCTCCGCCAATTCTTTGGTTGACCTTAAATTCGGTCATGCCTCCTTTGTGAAAAACTTTATAGATGGCATCTGTAGCAGAATTTTCATAGGACTGGTAAGTGACGTAAACGGCATAGCGTCCCTCTTCCGGGATGTTGGGAATCCATTGCGCTAACCCTTCTTCTTTTGGCGATGAAACTGTGGGGACATAGCGTGCTGTGCCATCGCAGAAAGGAGAGTCACAGACTTCATAAATCTCCTTATAGAGAGCAAATCCCTCTTGGGGTGCTGTTTGCCACTTCAGCTCCTTTTGTTTGCGTCTGAAGGATTCTATATAAGTGCCGTTACGATTGGGCTGGTCGTTGTCCACTATGACTTCGTTTTTCTGATAGTCGCGTTCGCGAGGCGTAAATACTACAGCGCCTGCATTCTGCAACATGGGGATGATGTAGGGGACAACGAATGTCTGTGAAAAGAGGTCTTCCGTTGTTCCAAATAAGCGTGGGCGCTGCCAAATCCATTCTCCTTTTTCTGGTTTGTAGTATCTGCCGTGGCTTTGCCATACAGCGATGTGATTGCCCTCTAATCCAAGATTGGGAGTGTAGGGACGTGACAGGTTCTTCACCCAAGGCTCTCCTCTGTAGGTTCTTTGCAGGACTCGTGTGTCATCATCTTTGTCGTTGCGAAAAAAGATGGGGACGAGGTCTTCGATGGCTCTCCCGTCTGTCTCGATTGTCAGGTCGTAGTTTCTCTGTTTTTTTGGCAACAGCTCTTTTATTTGTTCATAGATGTCTTTGACGACAGCTGGCGTGAAGTGCTGTTCCTGAAATCCTCCTCCAAAAACAATGTGTATTTGTTCTCTCTTGTCGTTCACTGTGCAGGAAGTTAGAGTCGATGGCTTGATGTTGGCATCGCTTCTGCTATAGGACGCAGCCCATTCTTTCAATTGCTTTCCAAGATTCTGGGCGTGTATGGTTGAAGAAAGTGCTAATAATATGGTGAGAAGAATGTACTTCATTCCTTGAATTTGATGTTTTTGAATCCTATAAGTTTATCATATCTCAATCCGAATGGTCGATGATAGACATAAACGGCATATTCGTTTTCTGTCTGATGAAAATCGCCTTCGCATGGCATTGTCTCTCCTATGGCGTCGCCATCGTGGAGGAACATATACATATAATTATAAGAACCTTGTTTCAGTGGTGTTACCAGTTCATACTGATGGTCAATGAGGTTGTATGTCATCTTGTATTCCTCGTCAATCCTGTTGTTGGTTAAATCGCCAAACAGATAGACTTCTCCGCCTGCTACTTGAGGCATCTGGAGCGCGAAATGAGTGAAAAAGTAGTCGCTTTCTGTGTCGTTTTCCACGTTGTCTCCGTTTCGTATCAGGTAGCGTCCGTTTTGGTCTTCGTCGTACAGATAGTTGATGCGCTGCTCATCCATAAACAATGTGGCATGATAGTATGTGTCGTCATACTCCATGTGGTCTACGCGCATTGTCGGCACGTATTCGTCCAGAATCTCAAATCGCCTGTATTCGTTGCCTGCAGGGAATATTAATGCGCGATTGTGATTGAATATCAGTTTGTTTACTTGCATCAACGATGGCTGCAGCTCTTCTGCATGGTTGTCCCATCGACGATTCTGAGTCACAATATACTTGAATTCTCCTACGGCATTGTTTACTTGATACCCGCTGTAGTTTACGGCAAAACTGACTTGCTGATGCTCCTCGTAGGTGTCAATGTCTGTATTGCCCGACACGCTGATGTCTACTCCTACATGTGGCTCTATCACAGAAAAGCAGGCCTGCGCTATGGGCTCTTGCTCTCCGTCTTCGAAAATGTCCACCCTGTAGTTGCCTGAAACCAGCAGTTGCGTCTCGTTGTTGGGTAGTGACAGCATGTAGTGGCAATAATTCATTTCTGTGCCGATGGCTGGTTCGTAGTCGTCAATGCGTAGTTCATTGAATCCAGTCATGTATTCGCTTGTCAGCAATTCGCTTTGTTCCCAGTTTGCATTACAATGCGTGATGGTGTAAGTGTATCGCTGGTAGTTGGGTTGCAAATCGTCGAAGCTGATATCTACTCTGTGCCCGCTTCTCAGGAGCATCACAGAGGGTTCTCCCCATGCGCCATTCACTTTCACTTGCAGCGTCTTGATGCGTGACGAAAAGCAGATGTTTTCTTGTGCATTGAGACGGCATGCAAAAGCCAGCAGGCATATTGATAGAAACAAAAATCTCTTCATTTTTTTTTATTTTTCTGTTCAAAATTAGTAAAAAAACAAATACTATCCATCTCTAAGACGGAAAACTTGCGAAATCCTCGATACTTTCATTCTTTTGGCTTCGATAAAACAGCTAAAATGCATTTGGGAAAGGTGTTTAAGTTGTTTCTTGCTGATGGCAAAAGCTATGCAAAGTGAGATGATTTTGAGTCAGAAAAGAGGTGAAGAAATATGCTAAATGAATGAAAATTTGGTAGTTTGGCATAAAATACGTACCTTTGCAGCAGTTTTTCAGAAACTAAAGGTAAGATTGTATGAAGAAATTACTAGTATTAGTGCTGATGACTATCTCAATTGTGGCGGCTGCGAAGTCGACTCCTGAGGTGGATCTTCAGAAGAAATGGGGAACTGTCATTCAGGCCATCGCAATGGTGGAGAGTGAGTGCCAACCCAATAGAGTATCTAGGAATGGGCTCTACGTCGGTTATCTGCAGATTTCCGAGATTCTGGTGCGCGAGTGCAACCGTATTGTTGGATACGAAAAGTACACTTACGCCGACCGTTATGACAAGCAGAAGAGCATTGACATGTTCATTGACTTTCAGGAACGCTACAATCCAGAGGGAAACCTCGAAAAGGCAATCCGTCTTTGGAATTCTGGCGACTTGAAATGTATGACACGAAAGGCTCGTACTGAAGGTTACTACCAGAGAGTAATGAAGAGGTACACCAGCATAGCTGCTCTGCATTAACAATGAAAAAACTTATTTTTCATATTAACGTCCAAGGCTTAGGTCTTGGATGTTTTTTTTGTTTTTGTGTGGCTTCCCCAGCATAGATGTAAGCCGTTTTTTCCATGTCTTTTGAACTATCCAAGCGATACGCCCTGTATCGTAATTTCGTTGTGCCTTGCATCGTAATCACGTTGAACCTTGTGCCGTAAAACCGATATGGGAAAAAGTGAATGGAGTGTTGAATGTGCTTTGCCAAGAAATTGGAGAGATGAAGAAATGATACCCAAAGAGGCTGTTTGGTGCTTTCGTTGAGAAGAAATATGGCAGAAGCAGATGATTTTTCGAAAAATTTGCTGTTAAACCATAATTAAATGCTAAATTTGCAAGATTTTATGCGCTGACGCATTTGTGCCGTCATGCGTTTGACTAGAATTAATTATAAAAACTAAGATATGATAAAGATTACTTTTCCAGACAATTCGGTGCGCGAGTATGAAGCTGGCGTCACTGGTTTGCAGATAGCAGAGAGCATTAGCCAGCGCCTTGCACAAGATGTGATTGCTTGCGGAGTGAATGGCGAGACTACAGAGCTGAATCGTCCTATCTATGAGGATGCTACAATTGCGTTGTACAAGTTTGATGACCCTGAAGGAAAGCATGCATTCTGGCATACATCAGCACACTTGATGGCTGAGGCTATCGAGGAGCTTTATCCTGGCACTCAGTTTGGTATCGGCCCTGCTATCGAGAACGGCTTCTACTATGATGTGATGCCGCCAGAAGGTGTTAGACTTAGTGATGCGGACTTTCCAAAGATTGAGAAGAAGATGCAGGAGCTGCAGCAGAAAAAGGAGGCTCTGGTGCGTAAAGACATCTCGAAGGCTGAAGTAATGGAACTCTTCGCTTCTAAGGGACAGACATATAAGAATGAGCTGATTTCAGAACTGGAGGACGGCAAAATTACAACTTATACACAGGGTAATTACATTGACCTTTGCAAGGGACCTCACTTGATGACGACTGCACCAATTAAAGCATTCAAGCTCCAGTCTCTCGCCGCTGCTTATTGGCGTGGTGATGAAAAACGTCCGATGATGACTCGCATCTATGGCATCTCGTTCCCAAAGAAAAAGATGCTGGACGAGTATCTTGTTGCGCTGGAAGAAGCAAAGAAACGCGACCACAGAAAGATTGGAAAGGAAATGGAACTCTTCATGTTCTCTGAGCGTGTTGGCAAAGGCCTTCCAATGTGGCTTCCTAAGGGTACTGCTCTTCGTCTTCGTTTGCAGGATTTCTTGCGAAAGATTCAGAAGCAGTATGGCTATCATGAAGTTATTACTCCTCATATTGGCGGCAAGAACCTCTATGTGACCTCAGGACACTATGCTCACTATGGCAAGGACTCCTTCCAGCCTATCCATACACCAGAAGAAGGTGAAGAATATCTGCTCAAGCCAATGAACTGCCCTCACCACTGTGAAATTTTTGCATGGCAGCCACGTTCCTACAAGGATCTCCCATTCCGTTGTGCAGAGTTTGGTACAGTATACCGTTATGAGCAGTCGGGCGAGCTTCACGGATTGACTCGTGTACGTTCTTTTACACAGGACGATGCGCATATCTTCTGCCGTCCAGATCAAGTGAAAGAAGAGTTCCTTCGCGTGATGGATATCATCAACATCATCTTCAAGGCTCTCGATTTCAAGGACTTTGAAGCGCAGATTTCTCTCCGTGACCCAGAAGACAAGGAAAAATATATCGGTTCTGATGAGGTATGGGAAGAAGCACAGAACGCAATCATCGAGGCTTGTGCAGAGAAAGGACTTCCTACACGCACGGAATTAGGCGAAGCAGCATTCTATGGCCCAAAACTCGACTTCATGATTAAGGATGCATTGGGCCGCCGTTGGCAGTTGGGAACAATTCAGGTTGACTACAATTTGCCAGAACGCTTCCAGCTCGAATATACAGGCGCTGACAACCAGAAGCATCGCCCTGTAATGATTCATCGTGCGCCATTCGGTTCTATGGAACGTTTCATCGCTGTGCTCATTGAGCATACGGCAGGCCATTTCCCACTTTGGCTCACACCAGATCAGGTGGTAGTTCTGCCTATTTCTGAAAAGCATAACGACTATGCTCATCAGGTGGCTGCTACGCTTAATATGCAGGATGTGCGTACATTAGTGGATGACAGAAATGAGAAAATCGGCCGCAAGATTCGTGACAACGAAATCAAGCATATTCCATACATGCTCGTAGTGGGCGAGAAAGAAGCGGCGGACGGTACAGTGAACGTTAGAAAGCAAGGCACTCAGCAGCAAGAGACGATGACTATCGATGAATTTGCAAAGAAAGTTCAAGAAGAAGTCCGTCAAATGACAGAAAATTTCTAACATTCGAAGAGGGGAGTGACGTCTTGACATAAAAATAATCAAAATTATTTTGTCATGTCTTCGATTTACACTACCTTTGCAGTCGAAATTTTAACATCAACAGAAACTTAACTTTAAAATACCGAAGGAATTAACCCTACTTTAATGAAAGGTGACAATAAAAAACAGCAGTACAGAATCAACGAACAGATTCGTGTACATGAAGTGAGAATTGTAGGTGAAGATATTGAATCTTCTGTTATGTCAACCCGTGAAGCTCTCCGTCTGGCAGAAGACAAAGGAGTGGACCTCGTTGAAATTTCTCCAAATGCTCAACCTCCGGTATGTCGACTTATCGACTACTCAAAGTTCCTCTATCAGCAGAAAAAGAAAGCTAAGGAACTTAAAGCGAAGCAGGTGAAAGTTGAAGTTAAAGAAATACGTTTCGGACCACAGACTGGTGAAGCTGATTATGCTTTTAAACTGAAGCATGCGCAGGAATTCCTGAACGATGGCAATAAGGTAAAGGCATATGTGTTCTTCAAAGGACGTTCAATCGTTTTCAAAGAACAAGGCGAAGTGCTCCTTCTCCGTTTTGCGAATGATTTGGAAGAACTCGCAAAGGTGGAAAGCATGCCATCGCTGGAAGGAAAGAAGATGTTCCTTACGCTTGCACCAAAGAAAGCAGGACAGCCAAAGAAAAGCCAGCAAAGACGAGACAATGAAGCTGCAGAAGCCAATGCAAAGGCTGAAAGCAAGAAAGCGGCAGAAACAGAAGGACCTAATCCTAACAGCCCATTTGCGGGACTTGCAGAGAAACTGGCTGCTGCTAGCAACGAAGAATAGAAGAAGTGCGTAACGCCCTGGTATATGCGTTGCCACACATTATTAATAATTAAATAAATAAAAAAATGCCAAAAGTTAAAACTAAATCCGCTGCAAAAAAGCGTTTCACGCTTACTGGAACAGGAAAAATTAAGCGTCAGCATGCTTATCACAGTCACATCTTGACAAAGAAGACTAAGAAGCAGAAGAGAAATCTTGACCACAGCACAATTGTCGTAAAGGCAAACCGCAAGCAGGTTCTCG
Source organism: uncultured Bacteroidaceae bacterium (assembly GCA_904501945.1). Classification (GTDB taxonomy): domain Bacteria; phylum Bacteroidota; class Bacteroidia; order Bacteroidales; family Bacteroidaceae; genus Minthosoma. The sequence goes on along the minus strand of CAJGCU010000019.1, from coordinate 13,071 downwards.
ACTGTCTCGCAATGCGTTAATCTTTCCCGTAGTTGTGAAGACGCCTTTCTCGCAAAGGCAAACATCACAAGTTCGAGAGAACACTTATCAGTAAGAATTTAACTTAAAGTTTAACCGATTTGTTAGCTCCAAAGAACGTCATGAAACGTCGCTAACATTCAAAAAGAAAACAAATTATGCCAAGATCAGTAAATCATGTTGCATCACGTGCTCGTCGCAAAAAGATTTTGAAGCGCGTAAAGGGTCAGTTCGGCGCTCGCAAGAACGTTTGGACCGTTGCTAAAAATGCCTACGAGAAAGGTCTCACCTATGCATTTATCGACCGTCGTCGTAAGAAGCGCGAGTTCCGTTCTCTGTGGATTCAGCGTATCAACGCTGCAGCTCGTATCGAGGGTATGTCATACTCACAGCTTATGGGCGCTCTCCACAAGGCAGGCATCGAAATCAACCGTAAGACTCTTGCTTACCTCGCAGTACACAACGCAGAGGCATTCAAGGCTATCGTTGAGAAGGTTAAGTAAATCAACATTAGTTACTAAAATAAAGCATCTTTCTCATGTGGGAAGATGCTTTTATCATTAAAAAGTTAAGGGGGTATCAGACACCAGCTAGTGTCTATTCCGCTTCCAGTCATAACTAAAAAATAATAATATGAAAGCATTTGTTTTCCCTGGTCAGGGTGCTCAGTTCACAGGAATGGGTAAAGACCTTTATGATTCAAATCCAGTAGCAAAAGAACTTTTTGACAAGGCAAACGAGATTCTTGGCTTCGAAATCACCAAGATTATGTTTGAAGGTACTGCAGAGGAACTTAAGCAAACAAAAGTAACTCAGCCAGCTGTATTTCTTCATTCTGTTATTTCTGCTATTTGTCTGGGCGACGCTTTTGATGCTGAGATGGTTGGCGGTCACTCTCTGGGTGAGTTCTCTGCACTTGTTGCAGCAGGTGCTCTTTCTTTTGAGGATGGCTTGAAGCTGGTTTCTCAGCGTGCTATGGCTATGCAGAAAGCTTGTGAGGCTGCTCCTTCTACAATGGCTGCTATCATTGGTCTTGATGATGCAAAGATTGAAGAAATTTGTGCATCAATTTCAAAGCCTGGCTATGTGGTTGTACCTGCTAACTACAACAATCCTGGACAGCTTGTTATTTCAGGAAATGTAGAGGCTATCAACGAAGCATGTGAAGCGTTGAAGGCAGCAGGTGCAAAGCGCGCTCTTCCACTTCCTGTGGGTGGTGCATTCCACTCTCCACTCATGCAGCCAGCAAAAGATGAGCTTCAGGCAGCAATTGAGGCAACCGCTTTCTCTACTCCAAAATGCCCCGTATATCAGAATGTTGACGCTCAGGCACACACTAACCCTGAAGAAATCAAGCAGAACCTTATCGCTCAGCTTACTGCTCCAGTTAAGTGGACTTATGAGGTTCAGGCAATGGTTGCTGCTGGTGCAACAGACTTCACAGAATGTGGTCCAGGCAAGGCTTTGCAAGGCATGATTGCAAAGATTGACCGCAATGTAACAGTACACGGTATCGCATAAATATCAATATGGAGAAACTTGTTATTTATCAAGTTTTTACACGTCTTTTTGGTGCCAATGCTAGCAAGAATGTTAGCAACGGCACCAAAAAAGATAATGGGTGTGGCAAGATGGCTGATTTCACTACGGCGGCTTTGGCTGAGATCCGTAAGTTGGGAGCTACACACGTTTGGTACACGGGATTGATTGAGCACGCAACGAAAAGCGACTTCACTCAGTATGGTATTCCAAAGGATCATCCTGCTGTGGTGAAAGGAAATGCGGGAAGTCCTTATGCCATCAAGGACTATTATGATATTGACCCAGACCTTGCTACGAAAGTGCCTGAACGTATGAAGGAGTTTGAACGTCTTGTCATGCGTACACACAAAGCAGAGTTGAAAGTTATCATAGATTTTGTGCCTAACCATGTGGCTCGTCAGTATCATTCTGATTCAAAGCCAGAAGGAGTGAGGGACTTGGGTGAAGATGACGACATAACAATGTCTTTTAATCCGCACAATAATTTCTATTATATTCCAAATGCAGCATTCTCTCCAAATTTCGCGTTGTCTGATGAGGAAATGGGTGATTATGTTGAAAAACCAGCCAAAGTTACAGGTAACGACTGCTTCACTCAATGGGCGGGTCAGAACGACTGGTATGAAACGGTAAAGCTGAATTATGGTGTTGATTACCAAGGTTCACATCAACTGGTATTCTGTCCATCGACTCCTGACACGTGGCTGAAAATGCGTGATATATTGCTGTTCTGGGCAAGTAAGGGCATTGACGGCTTCCGTTGCGATATGGCAGAGATGGTGCCTTGCGATTTCTGGGGTTGGGCAATCCCTCAAGTCAAAGCAAAATATCCTGATATCATCTTTATTGCAGAAGTATATAATCCGCACGAATATCGCAATTATATCTATCGTGGTCACTTTGACTATCTGTATGATAAAGTAGGTCTTTACGATACAGTTCGTTCTGTGGTGGGTGGCAATTCTGCTGTTGCAATCACAGGCGCATGGCAAAGTGTGGACGACATCCAGAGCCATATGCTGAATTTCCTTGAGAATCATGACGAGCAACGTATCGCTTCTGACTTTTTTGCTGGAAATGCAGAGAAAGGTAAGCCCGCTCTGCTTGTTAGTGCTTTGATGAACACCAATCCAATGATGATTTATTTTGGTCAGGAGTTGGGTGAGAAAGGCATGGATGCAGAAGGATTCAGTGGCTTGGATGGCCGTACAACAATTTTCGACTATTGGACAATTGACCTGATTCGTCGCTGGAGGAATGGCAACAAATTTGATGGCGCTCTGCTTTCTGAAGAGGAAAAGAAGCTTCAGAAATATTATTCTAAAGTCTTGAATATCTGCAATTCTGAGAAAGCTATTCGTGAAGGCAGTTTCTTTGACATCATGTATGTCAATCGAGGCGAGGGAATGAATGAGCATCGTCAATATGCTTTTCTGCGCAAGCTAGACAAGGATTTGATTGTTGTAGTTGTTAATTTTGCTGATGAGCCAGCGCGTTCTTGGGTAAAAATACCGGCTCATGCGTTTGACTGTTTGGGAATACCATCCGAAGAGAAGGAACGTGAATGCAAAGATTTGCTGACAGGCAAGACGGAAAAGAAGATGCTTGTTCCTGATGGAACTATCTATGTAGAGCTTCCTGCCAACGGAGGCAAGGTGCTTAAATTCAAGTTATAAATGAACAAGAACTTTATAGGCAAGAGGAACTGACACAAGTACAGTTTCTTTTGTTGTTTTATTTTATAGTATGTTTGTTTCTCTAATTGAGGCTGATTGTTGTGTGCGCACACAGGATGTGTATGTTTGAGATGACTTTTGGGATATAAAAATGCGGTAATTGACTATTCTTTAGTCACTTTTTCGTATTTTTTGTCATATTTTTTTGTCATATTTGAAGAAACGTCGTAACTTTGTAGCGGTTTTATGAATAAAGATAAAAAAAACACATCATTTTTATAAATATTTTTTAATTTTAAGGTATCAAGATTATGTTACAGGAAAAAGCAGGAAACATCGCAGGTCTTATCTGGAATGCCCTTTCAGCTTCAGAGACAGCACTCACTTTCAAGCAGATTAAGAAGACAACAAAGCTCGCAGAAAAGGATTTCAACCTTGGTCTTGGCTGGTTGCTTCGTGAGGACAAGCTCTCTGCAGTAGAGACAGGTGATGAGAAAGATCCTTATGCTTACTCACTTAAGTAATTAATGAAAAACTGAAAAACTTATAAAATGCGTAGCTCATTTTTGAGTTACGCATTTTTTATACATCTGGTTTGAAAAAGGTAGGGTGGGAGAAGCGTTGCTTTTTTGTGGAAGGAACACTTGCTCCTTTCTGCTGCTATACGATGTTGTGCCCTTGAAAGCGATGCTATGCTGAATGAAATGTCGATATGGGGCACATCAAAGTATCGGTGTGCCTCATGTGGATTAGGGGCTGTAGGGCGTGAAATTTAAGCGCTTTGCAATTATATTGGGAAAAGATTTGTGAATCGAAGTGAAAGTGCTGTTGCGAGAAAATGTAAAAAAGCTCCATTCCTTTTGTTGAGTCCTCAATTTTCGTTAACTTTGTACCCTCATTTTAGCAGTTACGTAAATACGATATGAAGAATATAAGAAACTTTTGCATCATTGCGCATATAGACCACGGAAAGTCAACATTGGCTGACAGATTGCTGGAAAAGACAAATACCATCAAGATTACTCAGGGGCAGATGCTTGATAATATGGATTTGGAGCAGGAAAGAGGTATTACCATCAAGAGTCATGCCATCCAGATGGAGCATTGCTATAATGGTGAGAAAGAGGAATTTAAGGGACAGAATTATGTGCTGAATCTGATTGACACTCCGGGACACGTTGACTTTTCTTATGAAGTGAGCCGTTCTATCGCTGCATGCGAAGGAGCGTTGCTGGTTGTTGATGCGACACAGGGCGTACAGGCGCAGACTATTTCTAACCTTTATATGGCTATTGATAACAATTTGGAAATCATACCGGTTATCAATAAAATAGATATGCCAAGCGCTATGCCAGAAGAGGTGGCGGATGAAATTATTGATTTGATTGGCTGTGACCTCGAAGACATCATCTATGCTAGCGGAAAGACGGGCGAAGGTGTGGAAGAAATCTTGAATGCTGTGGTTGAGCGTGTGCCTCATCCTGTTGGCGATGAGGAAGCTCCGCTTCAAGCTCTCATTTTTGACTCCGTATTCAATTCATATCGTGGTGTCATAGCCTATTTCAAGATTATCAATGGTGTTATGCGTCCTGGCGGAAAGGTTCGCTTCATCAATACCAAGAAAGAGTATCTTGCAGAAGAGATTGGTACGTTGAAGATGAATATGGTGCCCAAGAAGGAATTGCGTACAGGAGATGTGGGATATATCGTTACGGGCATAAAGAATGCGACGGAAGTGAAAGTGGGCGATACCATCACTTCGCTTGCCAATCCTGCTTCAGAGGCGATACAAGGCTTTCAGGAAGTGAAGCCGATGGTGTTTGCAGGTATCTATCCTATTGAAACAGAAGATTATGAGAATCTTCGCACGTCATTGGAGAAGCTTCAGCTCAACGATGCCTCTCTCACGTTCATGCACGAAAGTTCGGCAGCACTTGGCTTCGGTTTCCGTTGTGGATTCTTGGGATTGCTTCATATGGAAATTGTTCAGGAACGATTGGATAGAGAATTCGATATGGACGTTATCACCACTGTGCCCAATGTTAGCTACCTCATCTACGACAAGCATGGTGAAGTGCAGGAAGTGCATAATCCGAGCGGTATGCCCGACCCGACGTTGATAGACCATGTGGAAGAGCCTTATATTCGTGCAACGGTCATTACGACAGCCAATTACATTGGTCCTATCATGACTTTGTGTCTGGGCAAACGTGCTGAATTGGTGAAACAAGACTTCATTGCTGGTAATCGTGTGGAGATTGAATTCCTCATGCCGCTAGGCGAAATCGTCATAGACTTCTACGACAAGCTCAAGAGTGTCAGTCGAGGATATGCTTCTTTCGATTACCATCCGGCAGGTTTCAGGGAGAGCAAGCTTGTGAAGCTTGATATTCTTCTCAACGGCGAATCTGTCGATGCGCTCTCTACTTTGACTCATGTTGATAATGCAGTTACGTTGGGACGACGCATGTGTGAGCGTTTGAAGGACTTGCTGCCTCGCCAGCAATTCGATATTGCTATTCAAGCTGCTATTGGCGGAAAGATTGTGGCACGCGAAACTGTTAAGCAGGTGCGTAAAGATGTGCTTGCCAAGTGTTACGGAGGTGACGTTTCCCGTAAGCGCAAGCTGCTTGAAAAACAGAAGAGAGGAAAGAAGCGCATGAAGCAGATTGGAAATGTCAGCGTTCCACAGAAAGCGTTCCTGGCTGTGCTGAAGCTGGATGACGATTGATGAGATTAAATTAGATGCAACTAACCTGAAACTATATGAAAAATTTACTGATTTATTCTCTTTTCATGCTTGTTGCTGCGAGTGTGAAAGCAGAACCGATTGATTTTGAAAAGGCTAAGTCGATAGCATCCGCTATGGGGGCTGGGGCTGAACCTGTGCTGGTAAAGGCTGCTGTCCGTACAGAAGCAAAGGCTCGCCATTTGAATCAGCAGACAAAATCGACTTCTCCTTATTACATCTTTTCTCGGGGTGAAGGGCAGGGTTTTGTTATAGTGAGTGGAGATGACTGTCTTCCTGAAGTGTTGGGCTATACTGAACAGGGGGATTTCGATGAGGACGCTTTGCCGCCACATTTCTTCAAGTGGCTGGATTACTATAAGTTGGCTATTGAGGATGCTCAAGAGGCAGGGCAGAATGTCAGTCGCAAGAGCAGTAAACGAAAAGCTCCCAGTAAGATAAAGGGTTTGAAAAATATATCTCCTCTGCTGACCACTCATTGGCATCAGACATCGCCATATAATGACCGTTGCCCTTACATACCAGGAAAGAACTCTCGTGCTGTGACAGGATGTACGGCAACGGCTGCAGCACAGGTTATCTATTATTATAGGAATGATAATCCGGATGTTTTCTTGGCCGACACCCCTGTCTATGGCGCAGATGAGTGGCACCGTATTCCTGTGACAGATCAGATAAAGAAGGGCACTCCTATCAAATGGGATTTGATGCTCGACCGTTATAATGGTGGTGAACCCAAGGAGTTCAGGCAGGCTGTCGCCGACCTTGTGTATGCTGTTGGGGCAATGGGCAAGATGGATTATGGCGAGTCGTCGGGAGCTCAGATAACGGACCTTGTGAACCCTTTGAAGACTTACTTCAATTTGTTGAGCGAAAGCATCTACAAGAGCGATGGCACTCATAGCTGGATTGCTCTTGAGGAGTGGGAGAAGATGATTTATGACGACTTGGCTGCGGGTCATCCGATTGTCTATACTGGCTATCATGAAGAGAGCGCAGGCCATGCGGTGGTGCTTGATGGCTATCAGTCAAGCACGGGGCTTTTCCATTTCAATTTTGGTTGGGGCGGACAAGGTGACGGCTGGTATACCGTTGATGATGAGACGGGTATGAATAATTTCAGGATGTGGCAGGGCATGACTTACAAGATTCGTCCGCAGAAGCAGAATGTTGAGGCAAGCATCGAGGTTGTAGGTGATGCCTACGAGAATCTGACGGGAGCTGTGATGGTGAAGGTGAAAAACCATTCTCCTCTGGATCTGAAAGGCGTATATCTCTTTGCGTCCACTACTGCCAACAAGGTTTTCAAGTTGTCGGAAGCCAAGTCAAGTAATGAAAATCTGGTGTTGAAGTCGGGAGAAACGGCTGAATTCATGTTAGACTTCAAGCCTTCCAGCACTCGTCTTTGGCATTTGACGCTGGCGGACAAGAATCTGAATGTTCTGGCACGGACAAGCGTGACTCCTTCCGTAGCGGAAGCCGACCTCCGTTTGAAGGGGCTTCAGGTGGCTGGCAGCAGCAAGACGGAACGCTTTGAGGGAGAGGACTATCAGGTTGTCTACAATGCCAAATCCAAAGCTTTTGCCGAGCTTTACAACGCGTCAGCATTGGGGCGTGAAGAAACGTTGCGCATGATGTTCTACACCTATGACGAGACGGCGAAGGCGTGGAAGGAACTGGGTTACAAGACTGGTAAGCTTGCTCTCGAGGGGAAGGAGGCTGGACAGGTTTCTTTCAGCATAACAGGCACATCCACTTGCCCGTTCGAAGCAGGAAAGTACTATTATGGTAAGCTGATAAATCCTATTCCTAATACGGACATTTCCATTCTTCCAGAAACGGCTGATACCATTGTCCGCTTTGTGCTGAAGTCCATCGATATGGATGTTGTGGGTTTTGAAAATAACTGCTTGGCAATCAAGGGCAATTTTGATGCTACCGCATTCAGCAGCACTTCGTTTGCTGGGAAAAGTACCTATAAGTCTGCAACATCATACGATTTGACGCAATGTGCAGACATCAAGGAGGTGGAGCCGCTGGACGTCAATCCTAATGCGCTCATTTATGTGGCCGACGACAGCCAGGCCGCAGGCATCAATGTGGTTAGGGCAGGGAAGTGCGCTTATCTTCGCCTTGTGCCAGGATACAGCTTTGCGCCTCATTCATCCTTTGTGGCTGCTAAAGCGGAATTGTTCCTTGATGCTGAACCTGCAAAATGGTATTTGCTGACTTCTCCTTTTGATGTGGCTGTGCCAGAAGGTATTATTGCCCGTGAAGTCTTGTCGCACACCAGCAGCGGCATTTCAGGGAAGACTGAAGACGTGAAAAAGCTGGAAGCGGGAAAAACATACTTGGTCATGACTTCTTCTGCTGAGAATCAGGTCTTGGCTGCTGAAAACGTTACTGTGCTGACTGCTCCCGTCAAGAATGCTGATGAAGGGATGGCGGGCACGTTCGTCAATATGAAAGCCCCAGCCCAGTCGCAGCTTCTGAACGATGAAGAGTCGCAATATTTTGTTCCTGTTGAAGAGGGGGCAGCCGTTGAGGCCTTGCGCGGCTATTGGTGCGCAAGCGATTTGACGAAGACATTCCGTGCCTATTCCAACATCTTGCTTGACCCTCCGTTCATTATTCTGGCGCAGACAATCGATAGTGCGTATGCTCTCTTGGCTGATTATGGCAATTGGGTGGCGGACGATGCGATTCGCTCTTTCGGGGCCAAGATAGATGAGGCAGAGCATGAGTTCTCTAATCGCGGCGAAGGCTCTGAGCTCACGACGGGAACAAAAGTCAAGAACTATGCCGCGCGGCTTGAGTCAGAAATGGACAGCTTCATGAGAGCCTTTGCTTTCGCCGGCAATGTAGAGGTTGACTTTACTTCCTGCATTGTGAATCCTTCTTTTGAGACAAAGAGCGACAAGGGATGGACCGTTGGCGAGAAAGAAGGCCTGGCGGCAGTTTCCTTCGTGAAGGACGGCACGCTTGCCGACAGATATCATGCCGCAGGACTCGATGGGCAATATGTGTTCCAGAGCGTTATCCCTTCAGCCGACTCCACTTCGGTAGCCATCTCGCAGGTTGTGGAAGGACTTGTTCCCGGCTATTACCGCCTGACAGCCATGCTTGGAACGGATTCGCATTCGACTGTGACCCTGTTTGCAGGCGATTCGGCTGTTACAGTTGCTGGGCATCCATTTGGAAATCTCTATCTTACAGAAGCGGCGATTGACAGCATTCAGGTTACGGCGGCAGAGGGGCTCTCAACGGGGACTCTTGAGATAGGTGTCAGAGAAGGCCGCTGGTATAAGGCCGACAACTTTGTTCTCACTTATGTGGCGCCCTTGCCTTCTGAAGGCGGCGATGCCAATGGCATTGAGGACTTGGAAAGCCCGGCTGCAGCTGCTCCCCAGGGCATCTTTACGCTTCAGGGAGTGAGAGTGTCGGAAATTGTCGAGCCGGGCGTTTACATTATCAACGGCAAGAAGTATCTGCACAAGAGGTAGCTGCCTTGTCCTGAATATTTTCAGCCATCTGCGTTTTTTTGCGCGAATAGCCAATGTGGGGTTGCGCCCTTCATCGCCATTACCTTTTGCCCTATAGCGTAATTGCGATGAAGGGTGCATCTTATATGAGCATCCGGCTGCTTGCAATGGCTGAGGCGCTCTCTATTTCCGTCGGGTTGCAGAAGAAATCGGGATGATTGTTTTGTGTAACAGACTTTTTTTGATACCTTTGTAACCATAATTTGTAAATGTAATGGATATGAACGTAAAAGATGCCTGGATAGAAAAGGGATATGTGGATGAACCCGTCCCTGCTGATGTCGACGTGAAAGCCGAAATCCGCAGAATGTGTGCAGAAAAGAATGCTGTGATTCTGGCTCATTACTATACGGATGGCGCCATTCAGGATATTGCTGACTTTGTGGGAGACTCGCTGGCCTTGGCGCAATGGTCGGCCAAGACTGATGCTGACGTGATTGTGATGTGCGGCGTGCACTTCATGGGAGAGACGAACAAGATTCTCTGCCCGGGCAAGAAAGTGCTGGTGCTTGACTTGAATGCGGGATGCTCGCTGGCTGACAGCTGCAAGGCTGAAGATTTGAAGGCGTTTGTAGAGGCGCATCCCGGCTACAAGGTGGTGAGCTATGTCAACACAACGGCTGCCGTAAAGGCTTTGACCGATGTGGTTGTCACTTCAAGCAACGCAGAACTGGTTGTCGATTCATTCCCCAAGGACGAGAAGCTTATCTTTGGTCCCGACAAGAATCTGGGTGGCTATATAAATGCTGTCACAGGGCGCGAAATGCTCTTGTGGGATGGCGGCTGCCATGTTCATGGACAATTTTCGTTGGAGAAAATCCTTGCCATCAAGGCCGAGCATCCGGAGGCAAAGATACTGGTTCATCCAGAGTGTCCGGCACCCATCCAGAAGGTGGCCGACGTGATAGGCTCTACGGCAGGATTGCTGAACTTTGCCATCAAGGATGAGGCTACAGAATTTATTGTTGCAACCGAAAGCGGCATTCTGCACGAAATGAAAAAGGCCTGCCCGGGCAAGCTGTTCATTCCAGCTCCCCCAGAAATGAGCGAAGCGGCAGGATGCTCTTGCAACGAATGCGAGTTCATGAAGCTCAATACGTTAAATAAGCTGTACAACACTTTGAAATATGAGTGGCCAGCCATTGAAGTAGCTCCTGAAATTGCAGAAAAAGCAATAAAGCCCATCGACAAGATGCTGGAGATTTCAAAGAACTTAAAGTCTGCTATGTCAAGCAAATAGGAATATGACGGTCGCAGCTTTGGTTTCGGGCGGAGTGGATTCAGCAGTTTCGGTACATCTGCTGAAAGAGCAAGGATTCGACCCGCATCTGTTTTACATAAAGATAGGTCCTGACAAGGATACGGAATGGAACTGCACGTCTGAAGAAGATGTGGAGATATGCCAGTGGCTTGCCCGCAAGTACGGGGCAAAATTCGATGTGGTGGACCTTCACAAGGAGTATTGGGACAAGGTGGTAGGCTACACGATGGAGAAGGCGCGGCAGGGATTGACGCCCAATCCGGATGTGATGTGCAACAAGCTCATCAAGTTCGGCTGCTTCGAAGAGGCCGTAGGCAAGGAGTTTGACATTACCGCTACAGGCCATTACGCAACAACGACTTTGGCAGGCGGAAAAGTGTGGCTCTCCACATCGCCCGACCCCGTGAAGGACCAGACCGACTTCCTGTGCCAGATAAACGCTTTGCAAGTGAACAAATTGAAGTTCCCCATCGGTCACCTGTGGAAGCACGAAGTGCGCGAAGTGGCAGAGAAGGCGCACCTGCTGAATGCAGCCCGCAAAGACAGCCAGGGCATCTGCTTTCTGGGCAACATCGATTTCCGCGATTACATCAAGGCTCATCTGGGCGAGAACCCCGGCGATGTGCGAGAAATCGAGACCGGCAAGAAGATAGGGGAGCACAAGGGATTGTGGTTCTACACCATCGGACAGCGCAAGGGCTTAGGCTTTGGCGGAGGCCCCTGGTTTGTGGTGAAGAAGAACCTGAAGCGCAACATCTTGTTTGTCTCCCACGGATATGACCCTGAAAAAGTGTACAAGGACCACGTCACCATGAATGATTTTCACTTCATCACGGACAATCCTTTTGAAAACGAGCTGTTCAGGGATAAAATCGTTGAAGCAGACGGAAGCCCGGCGATGAAAGTCACCTTCAAAATCAGGCATACGCCCGAATATATGGAAGGAACTCTGCAGCAGAAGCCCGATGGACGATGGCTGCTTCAGTCGGCAGACAGAATACACGGGGTGGCTCCAGGGCAATTCTGCGTGGTGTATGACGAAGCGCATAAGCTCTGTTTCGGCAGCGGAGAAATCAACTGAACTGCCAGACAAGAGAAAAAACAGAAATGCCAACTAAACTGCAAAGTCGAGTTGGCATTTTGTACTTTTTTAGAATCTTGCCGATTCTTTTTTTATTGCCCTTCTAAGCGCATGGCCATGCGGCAATGTGCGTCTGATGCAGAGCCGCACGCCCTTAGAGCGGGTAATCTTATTTCTGAGCCTTCAAGAGGTCGCGGATTTCAGCAAGAAGAATCTCCTCCTTTGTTGGTTCTGGTTCTGGAGCAGGAGCTGGAGCTTCCTCGACAGCTTCTTCCTTCTTCTTCTTGAGCGTAGAAAGCTTAGCGATAAACTTGATGATGCAGAAAAGGCAGACAGCGATGATGAGGAAGTCAATCACGTTCTGCACAAACGCTCCATAGTTCCAGGTTACAGCCGCAACTGCCTCTGTTACAACGGCTCCGCTCTCGTCCAGCACAGCGTCAACGCCTGGCTTGAGCGTCAGCTTCAGGTCGCTCGTGTTCACGCCGCCAATCACAGCGATGAGCGGCATGATGAGGTCTGCCACAACAGAAGAAACGATTTTACCGAATGCGCCGCCGATGATGACACCGACCGCCATGTCAACCACATTGCCTTTCAGGGCAAACGCTTTGAATTCGTCAATAATTTTTGCCATAGTTTTTTTGTTAAAATTAATGTATTGGATTTTCTGAAGTTTTCAAAAATATCTGTAAAACATTGCAAAGTTATAAATATTATTCGTAACTTTGTGCTTGAAAACGAGAAAAAGCATGAAATATCGTTTATTTGCATACATGTCAATGCTAGGGATGCTCCTTCTGTTTGCTGCATGTTCAACCGCAGAGCGCTGCAACTGCGGATAAGCCCAATAGCATTTTGTATAGGTAACGCTCTTTCTTCAAGACAACAAGAAATTAGGGATTAAAAAACATATTTATTCAACCTTTAATTAATTAGAAAATGGCAACTAAAGTTGGTATTAACGGTTTCGGCCGTATCGGTCGTTTTGTTTTCCGCGCAGCTCAGACTCGCAACGACATCGAGGTAGTAGGTATCAATGACCTCTGCCCAGTAGATTATCTCGCATACATGCTCAAGTATGACACAATGCACGGTCAGTTCGAGGGCACAATCGAGGCTGACGTTGAAAACTCTAAGCTCATCGTAAACGGCAAGGCAATCCGCGTAACCGCCGAGAAGGATCCCGCCCAGCTGAAGTG
>CAJGCU010000018.1 GCA_904501945.1 uncultured Bacteroidaceae bacterium | reverse complement strand
GATGGAAGACTACACGATTCAGCGAGCAACGGAACGGAATCTGCTCTGGGCAGACGAGGAGCATTCCTGTGTGCAAACCATGACTCAGAAATGCAGCTACAAGATTGACCTTGAAAAAGTGGAATACCTTGCCAGCGACTCGACAAAAACTGTTTACGTTAAACTTCCTGCCATAGAATATGTGGCGATGACACAAAGCAGCTCGTTTCTTTCGGACGACAGCAACTACTGGAGCGAGCATCTGCCTAACACGAACGCCCTGAAACGCAAGGTGGAAGCACAAATCAAGAATCGATTCGACACCGCCAGCAACAGAAGGAAGGCTGAAAGATATGCCGAAGACGCTATTTGCAGCGTGTTGGGGAAACTGGGATATGAGACGGAGTTTGTGAGGGTGCTGAAGAAGAGGACGGAATGAGAAGCCGTCCCTGATAGGCATCACGCTCGTCCATGCGCCGACGAACTTTATCTACAAACTCATGATTTTTCAGTCCCCACCCTTCGACTGCAAGGAGACTTGAAGGCGACTGAGAGACAAAGCGCTCGAGAATGATGTCTGAACGCAGGTGTTCCACAAAGTCTATGACTAAATCGATGTACTCATCCGCAGAGAAGAGATGAAAGTCGGACGGATTGGAAAAGTACTCTTCAGCCATGCGCGTACCCTTGATGAGCTGCAACTGATGCAGTTTTAGTGTGGTGAGCGGAAGGGATGAAAGTACAGAAGCCTCGCGAAGCATCGCATCTACACTTTCTCCGGGCAAGCCCAGAATGATATGCGCGCCCACCTTGATACCTCGCTCTGCAGTACGGGTAATGGCATTTACGGTCTGGGCATGAGTGTGTCCGCGATTGATACGCTGCAAAGTTGTGTCGTAAATGGATTCCACGCCATACTCTACGAGCAGGAATGTGCGACGATTCAGTTCTGAAAGGTAGTCCAGCAAGGCATCAGACACGCAGTCGGGACGTGTGCCGATGACGATTCCAACGACACCGGGAACTCTCAGCGCCTCTTCATATTTCAGGCGCAAATTCTTTATCGAATCGTAAGTGTTGGTATATGCCTGAAAATAAGCCAGGTATTTCATCTCTGGATATTTTCGCGAAAAGAAACTTTTCCCTTCTTCCAACTGTTGAGTGATGGATTTGTCTGTTACACAATAATCAGGGTTGAAGGTCTGATTATTGCAATAGGTGCAACCACCCGTCCCTACCCGCCCGTCACGATTAGGGCATGTGAAACCGGCGTTCAATGAGATTTTCTGCGACTTCATTCCCAGCTGTTCTTTCAGCCATAATCCGTATTCGTTGTATCTTTGCATGGCATAAATTGCATGATTTGAACACAAAGTTAAAGAAAAATCAAAAAAGAATAGTAAAAAACACAAAATAGCATTGCCATTTTAACAAAAAACCGTACCTTTGCAAGCCGATTTATATCGAGAGACGGTGAAAACCGCCTCATGCTCTGTGTGGATAGCATCTTCTTTTAACCGGAAATGCGGTCCGTGAAACGCAGAAAACCCAAAGGGAATCCGATGGGCACAGTACGTCAGTCGAACGGCAACGTCGAGCTGACAGCGAACACACATTATTAATTTTTAAAACCAAAAAGGTTAAAATGCAATCAAACAGTTTTAAGACAAGCTACATCACCCCAGAAGCAGCTAACAAGCAGTGGGTTGTAGTAGATGCAGCAGACCAGACTCTCGGTCGTTTCGCATCTAAGGTGGCAAAGGTACTTCGTGGCAAGTACAAGCCAGTCTTCACACCTAACATGGATTGTGGCGACAACGTAATTATCATCAACGCGAACCAGATTAAGGTTTCTGGCGCAAAGGAAAGCCAGAAGCTTTACATCACTTTCTCTGGTTACCCAAGCGGTCAGCACAAGGCGACTTATGCAGAAATGATCAAGCGTCCAAACGGATACGAGAAGGTTCTTCGCCATGCAGTTAAGGGCATGCTTCCAAAGGGCATCCTCGGCAGACACCTCATGCGCAACCTCTACATTTTCGAAGGCTCAGAGCACGACAAGGAGGCTCAGAAGCCAGTAGCACTTGATATTAACACCCTCAAATAAAAATAAGGTATATGGCAGTAAATTATATTAATGCACTTGGCCGCCGCAAGAGCGCCATCGCACGCGTGTACCTTACTGAAGGTACAGGAAAGATTATCATCAACAAGCGTGAACTTGCTGATTATTTCCCATCTGAACTGGTTCAGTTCGTTGTTAAGCAGCCTCTCAACCTCCTTGGCGTTGCAGAGAAGTATGACATCAAGGCAACTCTCACAGGTGGCGGTTACACAGGCCAGAGCCAGGCACTCCGTCTCGCTATCGCTCGCGCACTTGTTAAGATTAACGAAGACGACAAGAAGGCACTTCGCGCTGAAGGCTTCATCACACGTGACTCACGTGCTGTTGAACGTAAGAAGCCAGGTCAGCCAAAGGCACGTCGCAGATTCCAGTTCTCTAAGCGCTAAAATGACTCATGGGGAAACGTTCTGCATCTCTACGATGAAACATTTCCCCAAGAACATATACCATATAGCCGTTTAGTATCTAAACTTGCAGGATCTCTCTTCTCGGAGCGCTACTTGCAAGTTGGTTAAAAACATTAACTCACAAAGAAAGTAAACAAGAAAAAAAAATTATGGCAAGAACAAATTTTGATTCTCTCCTCGCTGCAGGTGCTCATTTCGGTCACCTCAAGCGTAAGTGGAACCCAGCTATGGCTCCTTACATCTTCATGGAGCGTAACGGCATCCACATCATTGACCTTCATAAAACAGTTGCAAAGGTTGACCAGGCTGCTGATGCACTCAAGCAGATTGCAAAGAGCGGCAAGCGCATCCTTTTCGTAGCAACAAAGAAGCAAGCTAAAGAGGTTGTAGCAGAGAAAGCTGCATCTGTTGGCATGCCTTACGTTATCGAGCGTTGGCCAGGCGGTATGCTCACTAACTTCCCAACTATCCGCAAGGCAGTTAAGAAGATGGCTAACATCGACAAGCTTTTGAGCGACGGAACTTACGACAAGCTTTCTAAGCGCGAGAACCTCCAGATTCGCCGCAAGCGTGCAAAGCTCGAGAAGAACCTCGGTTCTATCGCAGACTTGACTCGTCTTCCTTCTGCGCTTTTCGTTATCGACGTGATGAAAGAGCACATCGCTGTTAGCGAGGCTAATCGTCTTGGCATCCCAGTATTTGCAATCGTTGATACAAACTCTGACCCACGCAATATCGACTTCGTTATCCCTGCAAACGACGACGCAACAAAGTCTATCGAAATGATTCTCGATGCTGTTTGCGGTGCTATCAACGAAGGTCTCGAAGAGCGTAAGGCTGAGAAGGTTGACATGGAAGCTGCTGGCGAAACTAAAGCTGCTGAAAAAGCAGAAAAGGCAGAGGCTCCAGCAGAAGAAGCAGAAGCTCCAGCTGCAGAGTAATCACAAAAAAGAATAAAATAAAGAATTGAAAGATTGAAGCAAAAAAAATCTTCAATCTTTCAATTCTTCAACACTTAAATTATAAATAACATTATGGCAATTACTATACAGGAAATCAACGAGCTTCGCAAGAAGACTCAGGCAGGTCTCATGGATTGCAAGAAGGCTCTTACAGAGGCTAACGGCGACATGGAGGCTGCAATGGAAATCCTCCGCAAGAAGGGTCAGCTCGTAGCTGCAAAGCGTTCAGACCGCGACGCTGCTGAAGGCTGTGTTCTTGCAAAGGTTAATGGCAACTATGGTGCAATGGTTGCTCTCAAGTGCGAAACTGACTTCGTTGCCAAAAACGCAGATTTCGTTGCTCTCGCAAACAAGATTATCGACGCAATCGCTGCTGCAAAGTGCAAGAGCATGGACGAAGTTAATGCCCTCACTATTGACGGCGAGAACATTCAGGATGCCATCACTAACCGTTCTGGTGTTACAGGCGAAAAGATGGAACTTGATGGTTTCAACTATGTTGAAGGCGAGGACATCGTTGCTTACAACCACATGAACCAGAACTTCCTCTGCGCCCTTGTTGTTTTGAACAAGAAGGGATTCGAAGAGGCTGGCAAGGGCGTAGCTATGCAGGTTGCTGCCATGTCACCTATCGCACTCAACGCAGAATCAGTTCCTCAGGACATCAAGGATGCTGAAACAAAGAACGCTGTAGAAAAGGCTAAGCAGAACCAGATTGCTAAGGCTGTAGAAGCAGCACTCAAGAAGGCTGGCATCAATCCTGCACACGTTGACTCTGAAGACCACATCGAGTCTAACACAGCTAAAGGCTGGATCACTCCAGAAGACGCAGCTAAGGCTCGCGAAATCAAGGCTGCTGTTGCTCAGGAGGCAGAAGCAAACCTCAAGGAGCAGATGATTCAGAACATCGCAAACGGTATGGTTGCTAAGTTCTACAAAGAAAACTGTCTGCTTGAGCAGGCTTACATCGATGACAACAAGATTTCTGTTGCACAGTATCTTAAGAACATCGACAAAGACCTCACTGTTACAGACTTCAAGCGTTTCACTCTCCGCGCAGAATAAGAAACGACTTATCTATAGCAAAATAGAGGGATGCACTCATGGGTGCATCCCTCTATTCCTTTCTACAAAGTGAATTCTTCAAGACTGGCGGTACGGCCCTTACGAAAGAGCGCCGCCAAGAACTGCACAAGCTTTTTTTTTGCAGTTTTATATTCTGCCAGATTCAAGTTATTCCGCCACAGCAGATGTGCCTAATGAGCGAGACATTTTCTCTTCATAGAATCGAATCTTCAGCTGCAATTTCTCTTTCTTCTGCTGTACGCCAGAAAGATCTTGCATGGCTTTAGCCAAAGCATAACAAGCATCCACATCACGACGCTGTAACTCTGTCAACTGATTGGGCAACAAATCCTTGTAGTTTTCTGTCTCAAAATCCACCTCCTTGAACGTGTATTTTCTTGCCTTGTCAATCGTAACAAGCAACAGAGCGCCATCTTCCTCCACTTCAGGGAAGAAACTATACTTTTCCTTGCTTCCACGATATGCTGGCAACACATAGTAACCTTTTGTTTGATACTTTTCCTGCTTCTCAAACACAAACTGTGCTTTTAAGTCCTCCACCTCAAAAGTCTTGAAGGACAAAATGCTATCTGACACATACAAATCCTGTCGAGCCTGCAACAGCTCCAATGAATCCTTTTCACGGATTTCCGCCTTTCGGCGCTCTACGGCTGAAGGCTGATGCTGACAGGCGGAAAAGACCAAAGAACAAACTACCATCGAGACGACGGAGGCATAATAGATACTATTTTTCATACGTTCTGTTTTGTTCACAAAGGTAGTACAAAAAATATATTTCATCACTATTTTTACCTTTTATCCTGCTTTTTCGTTTCTGTAACGGTAAAAAAAGCCCTCATTTATCACGTTTTTCTCCTTTTTTTTTTACCTTTGCAATATAAAAAGACGTTCAGCCCCCATCTTGTATGAAGATACTGACGCATGAGGATATATTAGCAAAACTTGACCACCCCTTCTTCCATCTCATTTCTGACACAGCGGAAGAATTAGGGTTAGATTGTTTTGTCATCGGAGGATGGGTTCGTGACCTATATCTAGAACGTCCTTCAAGCGACATAGACATCGTTGTCGTTGACCAGAAGAAACAAGTTGAACGCCCTGGCATTGCCATAGCAGAAGCCTTGCGTAAACGACTGGGCAAGAAAGTACATATTGCCATTTATAAGAATTTCGGCACAGCGCAACTTAAGCACAAAAATCTGGAGATAGAATTTGTTGGCGCACGCAAGGAAAGCTACGACAGAAACTCACGAAAGCCCATTACAGAAGACGGAACTTTGGAGGAAGACCAGAACCGACGTGACTTCACGATTAATGCAATGGCTCTGTCTCTGAACAAAGACAGGTTTGGCGAACTGGTTGACCCATTTGATGGTCTCTACGACCTTGAAGATAAGATTATCGCAACCCCTTTAGACCCCGACATCACTTTCAGCGACGACCCTCTCCGCATGATGCGATGCATACGTTTCGCCACTCAGCTTAATTTTCACATAGAAGAAACGACAGCTGAAGCTTTGGGCAGGAATAAAGAACGTATCAAGATTATTTCAGGAGAACGTATCGCTGAAGAATTAAACAAGATTATCCTCTCCCCCATCCCTTCCAAAGGTTTTGTGGAGCTTGAACAATGTGGCTTACTCTCTTTGGTCTTTCCTGAATTGGCTCAACTGCAAGGTGTTGAGACTAAAAACAAGAAAGCACACAAAGACAATTTCTATCATACCCTCGAAGTTCTTGACAACGTAGCAAAAGCTACCGCAAACCCGCAATCAATCCCGACAGGGAATGGAAAGTGGGACACGGTGCAAGACCATATTCTTTGGCTACGATGGGCAGCGCTTCTCCACGACATAGGGAAACCTAAATCAAAGCGTTTCGACCCTCTCCTTGGGTGGACTTTCCATAACCATAACGATATTGGGGAAAAAATGATTCCTGGCATTTTCCGGCGCATGAAATTACCCATGAACGAGAAAATGAAGTTTGTACAGAAACTGGTTCAGTTACATATGCGTCCAATTGTCATTGCTGATGAAGAAGTTACGGACAGTGCTGTTAGACGACTATTGTTTGAAGCAGGCGATGACATTGATGACTTGATGCTTCTTTGTACAGCTGACATTACCTCAAAAAATGAACTGAAGAAAAAGAAGTTCATTGAGAATTTTGCTATCGTACGTTCTAAACTTGTTGAAATTGAAGAAAAAGACCGCATAAGAAATTTTCAGCCTCCTATATCTGGTGAAGAAATAATGAGAATGTTCAATCTCCATCCAAGCCGTGAAGTTGGCGTATTGAAAACATACATCAAAGACGCCATTCTTGACGGGAAAATTCCAAACGAATACGCTCCTGCCAAACAGATTCTCATAGAAGAAGCACAAAAGCTTGGATTGCAAATAATTACTAACTAATAAAAATATAATAGTATGAAACTTTTATCCACACTCCTGCTCGGAACAGCCTTAATAGCTCAGACGGTTGTAGCTCAGACAAAAGAAGATGTTATTGCAACTATAGAAAAAGTAAACAACTATTGGCAAAGCCATAATTCTGCAAAATGCAGAGGTTTCTGGGATAATGCCGCATATTTCACAGGCAATCAAGAGGTTTACAATCTTACTGGCAATCAGAAATACCTCGATTACGCTATAGAATGGGCTGAATTCAACAACTGGAAAGGAGCGACACAAAAAGATAAAAGACGCTGGAGATACCAAACTTACGGCGAAGGCATGGATTTTGTTCTTTTTGCCGACTGGCAAATATGCTTCCAAGTTTATATTGACTTGTATAAACTGGAGCATCGTGCAGAACGCCTTGAACGTACCCTTGAAGTGATGTGCTATCAGGCTGCCACTCCAGAAAAAGACTACTGGTGGTGGGCTGACGCCCTCTATATGGGTATGCCTATTTTCACAAAACTATATACTGTCACTCATGACCCCAAACTGCTTGACAAACAATACGAATGCTTTCGCTGGACAGACAGTTTGCTCTTCGACACACAGGAGCAGCTCTATTATCGCGATGGGAAATATGTATATCCCAAAGTGAAAACAGCATGTAATGACGGTAAGTCTTTTTGGGCACGCGGAGCTGGATGGGTCATCGCGGGTTTAGCAAAAGTAATCCAAGATATTCCTCAGGATTGCGAATATAGAGATTTCTACATTGACCGCTTCAAAAAACTGGCAGAAGGTGCTGCTCGATGCCAGCAGCCAGAAGGTTACTGGACACGCTCTATGTTATGTCCTGACGATGCTCCTGGTTACGAAACTTCAGGCACCGCATTTTTCACTTATGGAATACTTTGGGGCGTGAATAACGGCATTCTTTCGGCAAAGCAATACAAGCCAACAATAGATAAGGCATGGGAATATCTCTCAAAGATAGCTCTTCAGCCAGATGGCAGCATTGGCTATGTGCAGCCCATCGGAGAAAAGCCAGACCCAACCCGTACCGTAAATGCCAAATCACAAGCTCCATTCGGCACTGGCGCTTGGCTGTTGGCCGCTTGTGAATACAGCAAATACATCAAGTAAAAAAACGTCCAAAGATGGAAGGCGACCATATCAAAATCAACTATTGGCTCATGCCATTCTCATGGCTCTATGGGCTAGTGGTAGGCATCAGAAATTTGATGTTTGACTATGGCTTGCTCAAATCTCAGGCTTTCAGCCTTCCTGTCATCTGTGTTGGTAATATCACTGTAGGCGGAACAGGAAAAACTCCACATACGGAATATTTGATTAATCTGCTGGCAAAAAACTATCAAGTTGCAGTACTCAGCCGTGGATACAAAAGGAAATCAAAAGGATACAGGCTTGCTACTACACAATCCCCTATGATTGAAATTGGGGATGAGCCTTACCAAATGAAACAGAAATTTCCAGAAATCCATATGGCCGTTGACAAAGACCGCTGTCATGGTATCAAAAAACTGATGTCTGACAACATACAGCCTACAACCGAAGTTATTCTGTTAGACGACGCATTCCAACACCGGTATGTACAAGCCGGCATCAATATTCTGCTCATGGACTATCACCGCTTGATATGTTTCGACGCATTATTGCCTGCAGGAAGGCTCCGAGAACATCCGATAGGTCATTTGAGGGCAGACATCATCATCGTCACAAAATGTCCACGAAACCTAACCCCAATGGATAGGCGAGGCATAGAACGTTCACTTGACCTTGGCAATTGGCAGAAAGTATTTTTCACCACATATAAATACCCCAGCCAAATAGAGGATTTAGGAGAGAATCCGCTCTTAGTGACTGGTATCGCATCACCAGAACAAATGGTGTACGATCTCCAGAATATAATTCCTAAACTGGAACTGATGAGTTTTCCCGACCATCATCACTTCACGAAACGTGACATAGAAAACATCAGACATAGAGCAGCTGGACGTACCATTCTCACAACAGAGAAAGACGCAACTCGCATACAAGGCCTTGATAATCTCAAAATCATTCCAATAGAAGTTGAATTTCTCGACAATAAAAAGAAAGAATTTGACCATCTCATAAAAAATTACGTGAAGAAAACTTTGCATAAAGATTATGAGCGTAAAACAAATAGAAAATAATGGCAACTGAAATATCTACTCTTGGCGAATTTGGTCTTATCAAACATTTGACCGAATCCATCGAAATAAAGAATCCGGAAACCATATATGGCGTGGGGGATGACTGTGCTATTCTTCAATATGGGAAAGAAAAGGATATTCTCATCACAACTGACATGCTGATGGAAGGAGTACACTTCGACCTCACCTATCTGCCTCTCAAGCATTTAGGCTACAAGGCCGCGATGGTGAATTTCTCCGACATCTATGCGATGGGAGGAACACCAAAACAGATAACAGTAAGCATCGCTCTCAGCAAGCGTTTCAGCATTGAGGATATGGAAGAACTTTATGCCGGATTACGTTTGGCCTGCGATGCACATGGAGTTGACATGATAGGAGGTGACACCACCAGTTCGAGAACAGGAATCGCTATTTCAATTACAGCAATTGGAGAAGTTGAAAAAGGGAAAGCCATCTATCGCAATGGCGCAAAAGAGACTGATCTCATTTGTGTCAGCGGAGATTTAGGCGCAGCTTATATGGGCTTGCAACTGCTCGAACGAGAAAAGGATGTATATTACAAACAGATTGAGGCCGCAAAGACAGACATTGAGCGTATGGCTATCTCACAACCTGATTTTAGTGGACGCGAGTATTTGCTGGAGCGCCAGATGAAACCCGAAGCACGCAAAGACATCCTGCAACAACTGCGCGATGCGGGAATCCAGCCAACATCGATGATAGACATCAGCGATGGCTTGTCTTCAGAACTGCTGCACATATGTACACAAAGCAAATGCGGATGCCGAATCTATGAAGAACGCATACCGATTGATTACCAAACTGCCGTTATGTGCGAAGAAATGAACATGAATCTTACGACCGCAGCCATGAATGGCGGAGAAGATTACGAACTCCTGTTTACTGTCCCCATTGCCGACCACGAGAAGATAGAACAGATGAAAGACATAAAACTTATCGGACATATCACCAAACAAAACTTGGGCTGTGCATTAATCACCCGAGACGGTTCAGAGTTCGAACTAAAAGCACAAGGATGGAATCCATTGAAATAATACAACTTAAATACGACCAATTATGAGAGTAATTATTGAACCCGATTACGAAACCATGTCAAAATGGGCGGCAAATTATGTTGCAAACAAGATTATTGCAGCAAATCCTACACCCGACAATCCTTTTGTGTTAGGATGTCCTACAGGCTCTTCGCCGCTGGGACTTTATCGCGAATTTATCGAGATGAACAAAGCTGGAAAATTATCTTTTCAGAATGTCGTAACTTTCAACATGGACGAATATGTCAATCTTCCAGAAGAGCATCCTGAAAGCTACCACAGCTTCATGTGGAAAAACTTCTTCAGCCACATTGACATTAAGCCTGAAAATGTACACATCCTGAACGGTAATGCTCCCGATCTCATCGCCGAGTGCAATCACTACGAAGAACTTATCGCCGAGGTGGGAGGAATTGACCTCTTCATGGGCGGAATTGGTCCTGATGGACACATCGCTTTCAATGAGCCAGGCAGTTCTTTGTCTTCACGCACACGCATCAAGACCCTTACTACAGATACAATCCATGCAAACTGCCGTTTCTTCGGCAACGACCTCAACCTCGTGCCCAAGCAGGCTCTGACTGTTGGTATCGGAACTATCATGGATGCCAAAGAGGTACTGCTTGTGTGCAACGGGCACAATAAGGCACGTGCCCTTAAGCACTGTATTGACGGAGACATCAGCCACAAGTGGACATCTTCCATTCTCCAAATGCATCCTCGCGCCATCGTTGTATGTGACGAGGCTGCTTGTGATGAATTGACCGTAGGTACATACAAATATTACCTTGACAAGGAAAGAGGAAATCTCTAAAACAAACTATACCGATAATATCTGATCTGACCCCAAAAAGTTGGACGGATTCATAAAAGTAGTACAGAAAGTAAAGAGTCCGGTATGCACCGGACTCTTTACTTTCTGTATCAATTTAATTCTGGCATTATTGTAGTAGCGGATGACTTCTTTAAGCTTGAAGTGATCCATACTCTTAAACTACTACAAATATAGCTATTCGGACTTCATTCTTCCAAAAAATCCTCGACAAGGGCCTGCACTTCCACTTGTGCTATCTCCAGATTATCATTCACAACGACTTCGTCAAAATGCTCAGCTTGACTCAATTCGTATCTAGCACGTTCGATGCGTTGCTCTATCACTTCTGGAGCATCTGTAGCACGTGATTCCAGACGATGACGCAGCTCTTCTATGCTCGGAGGCTGAATGAAGATACTTAATGCACGTTTTCCATAAATTTTCTTGATACGTAATGCACCATTGACATCGACATCAAAGACCACGTTCTCTCCAGCAGCCAACTGCTTATCAACCTGTGACTTCAGCGTTCCATAGAATTTATCCGTATAGACTTCTTCATACTCGATGAATTCGTCGTTAGCTATCTTCTGTCGGAAATCTTCTGGCGTGAGAAAAAAATATTCTATCCCATCTTGTTCCGTTCCTCGTGGAGCACGAGATGTTGCAGAAATTGAAAAATGCAGATTAAGAGATTCCTCTCCACCATCAGCCATCAGATGATTAATAATAGTAGATTTGCCTGAACCTGAGGGAGCGGCAAAGATAACAAGTTTTCCTTCCATACAAACATTTACATAACGTTAAGCACTTGTTCTTTAATCTGTTCGAGTTCATCCTTCATCATCACAACAATATTCTGCATTTCTGCTTGATTGGATTTCGAACCTGTAGTATTGATTTCTCGGCCCATTTCTTGAGCAATAAAACCTAATTTTTTCCCTTGTCCATGACCATCTTCCATTGTTTGGATGAAATAGTTGAGATGATTGGAGAGTCGCTGTT
This sequence comes from uncultured Bacteroidaceae bacterium, assembly GCA_904501945.1. Classification (GTDB taxonomy): domain Bacteria; phylum Bacteroidota; class Bacteroidia; order Bacteroidales; family Bacteroidaceae; genus Minthosoma. The sequence continues at coordinate 17,508 of CAJGCU010000018.1, read as the reverse complement.
TTTCTTCCGAAATATCCAACTTTTCTATATAGAAAATCATCTCTTGTTCCAGTCGATTCTTGTCATAGTCAACACTCAACTGCTGTTCCAAAGCATCTTGGATACGTTGTCTAATCTTGTCCGTTCTTTCCTTCTCGTAAGGTTCGATAGATTCCATCAGCTTGGCAATGTTATCTATTTTTTCACGGAACTTTTTCGCCAAGGCAAAACCTTCCTGCTTACGGAAAGCCACAGCTTCAGCAATAGCGCCTTCGATTGCCTTTTTTGCCTCCACCCATTCTTCGGCAGTAAGTTCCTCTACTTCAGTATGCGACAGCACGTCTGGAAGACGAAGCAATGTAGCATACCAATCTTCGGGTTCTGGCAATTCAAGTTCTTGCTGCATCTTTTCAATCTGTCTCTTATATTCAGCAACAAGCGGCATATTAATCGGTGCGACACAAGAAGCGCCCTCTTTTTCTACCCACAAAACAAAATCCACTTTGCCTCGTTCCAACGACTCTTGAATGAGGTGGCGTATTTCTATTTCCTTCTCTCGATATAAAGACGCTATGCGTGTTGTCAAATCAAAAGCTTTGCTGTTCAGCGATTTCAATTCCGCATGAATCTTTTTTCCGTTATACTCTACGACACATTTGCCGTAACCTGTCATCGACTGTATCATAAACCAAAATTATTTTTTGCAAAGGTACAAAAAAAAGTTAGGAGTCAGGAGCCTACAGACAGGAATTTACCATTCGGATAGATTTTTGACTTGGGAAAGACTAATAAATCTTTATTTCTAATTCCTAATTCCCATTTTTTCACTATCTTTGCAAACATATTAGCACTCAAAGAAAACAAGGCATACAATGTCCGTAATTTTACATATAGAAACATCAACAGACCGATGCAGCGTTGCCGTGAGCCAAGACAGCGCTATCATCTTCCAAACAGACAGCGCAGAAAAAGGTGCAGAGGTCTCAGAAACCAAAGGTACCAATCATGCGTCACTACTCGGAACAATGGTAGATGAAGCTCTTTCTTTTACCGACAACCACGCCATACCATTTGACGCTGTTGCAGTCAGCATTGGCCCGGGTAGCTATACAGGTTTGCGCATCGGGGTTTCGATGGCAAAAGGAATAGCCTATGGTAGAGGATTAAAACTTATTTCCCTTCCCACTTTAGAAGTACAGTGCGTTCCTGTACTCCTCGTTCATGACGATTTGCCCGAAGATGCCCTGCTCTGTCCTATGCTCGACGCAAGACGCATGGAAGTGTATGCCGCGCTCTACACACGAGCCCTAAGGCCGGTCATGGAAACGAAGCCTGTTATTATTGACGAAAGTTCCTTTGAACAATACCTGAACGAGCGTCCCATCTACTTTTTCGGCAACGGAGCAGAAAAGTGTAAGTCGGTCATTCAGCACCCCAACGCACATTTCCTTGACGGAGTGCCTCTTTTAGCAAAATATATGTCTCCTCTTGCAGAAAAGAAGTTTCTCAACGAAGAGTTCGAAGACGTAGCCTACATAGAGCCCTGCTATCTCAAAGAATTTCAGGCAACCATGGCCAAAAGCCTTCTATAACACACAACAGATAACTATATCCCCACGGAGTAGTACATCCATACAACTATCCTAAGAAAAAGAACATGGATTACAATACACAACGACATAAACTCATCATGCCAGAATATGGTCGTGGCGTCCAACAGATGGTTGAGCATTGCAAAACTCTTAACAACAAAGATGAGCGCCTACGATGTGCCAAAAGCATCATTGAAACCATGGCTGCAATGGCAGAACAGACAGCCGACAAAGAAGATTTTTTGAAGAAGCTCTGGAATCATCTTGCCGCCATGGCGCAATATGACCTCGACATTGACTACCCTGTCGAAATCAAGCGCATTGACGACGAAAATACCCAGCCGGAAAAATTGCCTTATCCGCAAAAGCGCATACAGAAACGAAACTACGGAGCCATCGTCGAGCAATTCGTTGACCATCTTGCAGACATGGAAGCAAATCCTCTGCGCGATGAACTGACTATCCTCGTTGCCAACCACATGAAGCGCGACCTTTCCAATTGGAGCGTTGACTCCATGAGCGACGACAAGATTGCAGACGATTTGGCCTCCTATACTCAAGGGAAAATTCAAATAGACCCTAGCCAGCACCACCTTATCAGCGACGGCGAACTTCTCTGCAGCCGCATTTCAACTAGCGTAAAAAAGAAGAAAAAAAGATAATGGCATCATTTATCATAGAAGGCGGTCATCAGTTACACGGTGAAATTACTCCCCAAGGTGCCAAAAACGAGGCGCTTGAAGTCATCACCGCCATACTGCTCACCAATGAACCCGTCATCATCCGAAACGTCCCCGACATCCTTGATGTTAACAACCTCATCAACCTCCTTCGCAAGATGGGCGTTGAAGTCACCTCCTTGGGCGACCACACATGGAAATTTCAGGCTAACAACCTTGACATGAGATATTTGGGCAGTCAAGAATTCATCCAGTGCTGCTCAACCCTGCGTGGAAGCATTCTTATGCTTGGTCCTCTGCTCGGTCGTTTTCACCATGCTTGTGTGGCAAAACCCGGAGGCGACAAGATAGGCCGTCGTCGCTTGGACACCCATTTCCTGGGCATTCAAGAACTCGGTGCCCAATTCCATTATGATAGCGACCTCGGAGTTTATGAAATTGTGGCAAAAGAGCTAAAGGGCAAATACATTCTTCTTGACGAAGCCAGTGTGACAGGTACTGCCAACATTATCATGACTGCGGTTCTTGCCAAAGGCACAACAACCATATACAACGCAGCTTGCGAGCCCTACATACAGCAACTTTGCCGTATGCTCAATTCCATGGGAGCGCGTATCACAGGTATCAGTTCCAATCTTCTCACCATCGAAGGCGTAGAAGTTCTACACGGTACAGAACATACGATTCTTCCCGACATGATAGAAGTTGGCTCATTCATAGGCCTGGCTGCCATGACAGGAAGTGATATCACCATCAAAAATGTCAGCTATGACAACTTGGGCATCATCCCTAACATGTTCAGCCGCTTAGGCATCTGCATTGAACGCACGGGCGATGATATTCATATACCCGCTCAACTACACTACGAAGTGCAGTCCTTCATGGACGGCAGCACCATGTCTATTGCAGATGCTCCTTGGCCAGGACTCACTCCTGACCTTTTGAGCATTCTTCTCGTTGTTGCCACTCAAGCCAACGGAACCGTACTCATCCACCAAAAGATGTTTGAAAGCCGCCTTTTCTTTGTCGACAAACTCATCGACATGGGCGCACAAATCATCCTCTGCGACCCTCACCGTGCTGTTGTTGTAGGCCACAACCATAAGTTTAAACTCCGCGGCGCTCGCATGTCAAGCCCCGACATCCGTGCAGGTATTGCCTTACTCATCGCAGCCATGTCGGCCGACGGCACCAGCACCATTAGCAACATCGAGCAGATAGACCGCGGCTATGAAGATATAGAAGGACGACTCACTCGTCTAGGAGCATCCATTAAGCGAGTACCATGATACACAAAGAAGACGTATTTCTCATTGGGAAACTCACCAAGGCTCATGGGCTGAGGGGCGAGATTAACTTCCAGTTCACGAATGACATCTGGGAGAGAGCTGACAGTGACTATCTTATTTGTGAAGTCGATGGCATTCTCGTTCCTTTTTTTATCGAAGAATACCGCTTCCGCAGCGATTCTACAGCATTGATCAAGTTTGAAGATTTAGACAATTCCGATGCCGTACAAATGCTTGTAAACAGCAATGTATATATCGAGAAGGCACATCAGGAAGAACTTGGGGACGATGAGGTTTCACTTCATTATTTTATCGGTTTTCAAATCATTGACAGCGAAAATGAAGAAATAATCGGTACCATCATTGACATTGATGATAACACCGAGAACTGGCTCTTTATCGTAGAAAAAGTCAATGGGGAAGAAGTGATGATACCAGCTCATGAAGAATTCATTACGGATATTCAACAAGAGAAAAAAATCATGTCAATGGATTTACCATTAGGACTACTTGAATTATGAAGAAAAGAATTTGTATATTAGGCTCAACAGGGAGCATCGGCACACAAGCGCTTGATGTGATAGCACAGCACAGCGACCTGTATGAAGCATACGTGCTGACAGCTTACAACAATGCCGACCTGCTCATCCAACAGGCACGGAAATATATGCCTGAGGCTGTAGTTATAGCCAAGGAGTCCAACTATGAAACAGTGAAAGAAGGTCTGTCAGACCTCCCAATCAAAGTTTATACAGGTGCGGATGCGCTTTGCCAAGTAGTGCAAGACGACCAAGTAGATATTGTGTTGGCATCCATGGTAGGTTTCGCTGGTTTAGAACCGACAATCGCTGCCATCAAGGCCCAGAAAATGATTGCGCTGGCAAACAAAGAGACGCTGGTCGTTGCAGGTGACCTAATCACTCAACTGGCCAATGAGTATCAGGTGCCTATCTTGCCTGTTGACTCGGAACACTCTGCTATTTTCCAGTGCATTGAGCCAGGCAATAAAATTGACAAAATCCTGCTCACATGTAGCGGCGGTCCATTCAGAAACTTTAGCCATGAACAGTTGAAAAATGTCACAAAAGCAGACGCATTGGCACATCCAACTTGGAACATGGGAGCTAAAATCACGATAGACTCCGCCACACTGATGAACAAAGGGTTTGAAGTGATTGAGGCAAAATGGCTATTTGGCGTGAAGCCAGAGCAAATCCAAGTGGTTGTACATCCACAGTCCGTCATCCATAGTGCCGTGCAGTTTGAAGACGGAGCAGTAAAGGCTCAGCTGGGTGTGCCCGACATGAGACTGCCCATCCAATATGCATTCAGTTACCCCAAACGCCTTACGCTGGATGGCGAACGTTTAGACCTGTTCGGGATGAAGGATCTCACATTCGAACAGCCCGACGTTAAACGTTTCCGCTGTCTGGGACTAGCATACGAGTCGCTGAAACAGGGAGGCAACATGCCCTGCATCGTAAATGCGGCAAACGAGGTTGCCAATCGTGCCTTCATTGATGACCGGATCGGATTCGAACAGATTGCAGACATCATCGAACAAACGATGCAAAAGATTGCTTTCACGACAGAATCAACTTTAGAAACCTATTTACAGACAGACAAAGAAGCAAGAGTTTACGCTTCAACACTGATTTGACAACTTAAAGAGATGGTTATAAGGCCTCACACAGCCCAATCGACCGACTAAAAAACGAACAACAAAAAAAATGGAAACAATTCTCATCAAAGGGTTGCAACTGCTGGTCTCGCTTGCACTCCTCATCATACTTCATGAAGGAGGCCACTTTCTTGCAGCAAAGATTTTCAAGGTCAGAGTGGAGAAATTCTACCTCTTTTTCGACTGGAAATTTAGCTTGTTCAGCACCTATAGCAATTGGTGGCGTAAACTGAGAGGCAAGCAACCTGCAAAGAAGAAAGAAAACGGAGAATACGAGTATGAAGGCACTGAATACGGAGTCGGCTGGATTCCTTTGGGCGGTTATGTAAAGATTTCAGGCATGGTGGACGAATCGTCTTTCAACGAAGATGACAGTCAAAAAAGTTTCTGGAGCCAACTTCCACAACTGATGAAGAACATCATCATCAGGAATGAAGACGTGAAAGGCGAGAAGTGGGAGTTCCGCACACACCCTGCCTGGCAGCGGCTCATCATCATGCTTGGAGGTATCATCATGAACTTCATCACGGCATTTCTCATCTACGCCATGGTACTTTTTACCTGGGGCGAGAGTTTTGTCAAGAGCGAAGATATGGAATATGGCATGAAGTTCTCAGAACAAGCTAAGGCAGACGGTTTCCGCGACGGGGATATCATTATCAAAGTTGATGACGAAAAAGTCGAGTCATGGAAAACATCCGTGCTGCAAGACCTTTCAAACGCCAAGACCGCCACAGTGCTACGCAGCGGCGAGGAGGTTGTCATCACACTCCCTGAAGAAATGTCACTGCTTGACATGATTGAACAGCCAGCTTATGCAGCCATGCGCGCACCACTATCCATTGACAGCATCTTGCCTGGTACGCCTGCTGAAGATGCAGGTTTGAAGAAAACTGATAGAATATGTGCTGTCAACGGTATTGTCATCAGCGATTTTAACGATTTTCAAAATGCTCTGTTCAACCTACAAAACAATCTGCCCGAGAATGCAAACTTTGGTGACAGCTTAAAAGCCAGACAGATAACCCTCCTACTTAACGACTCTATAAAAAAGGAGGTAACACTTACAGATGACTTCACTCTTGGATTTGCCAACAAAATGCCATACCAAGACAAGATCAGCAAAAAGACTTACGGATTCTTCGAATCATTTCCTGCAGGTGTAAAGTATGGCATCGAGACTCTCAAGAGCTATGTGGACCAGATGAAATACATATTCACCCCACAAGGAGCAAGACAAGTAGGCGGATTCATCAGCATCGGCAATATCTTCCCAAATGTTTGGGATTGGCAAAAGTTCTGGCTTCTCACCGCCTTTCTGTCTATTGCACTCGGATTTGCCAACGTCCTGCCAATCCCCGCACTTGACGGTGGACATGCACTCTTTGCCACTTTCGAACTCATTACACGCAAACGACTGAGCGACAACTTCTTGCTTGTGGTGCAGTACTTCGGCATGTACATCCTCTTCGGGCTGATGATACTGGCACAACTCAATGACATACTAAGGATTTTCGGACTGTAACATACCACGTTACGTTCTTGAAAATTGGTGTGCCCCGCATCGGTCCATCGATGTGGAGCACATCGATTTGTAAGAGTAGGGCATATCTGTTTTCTGCACTTTAAAAACACTAAATTCCGCAACTACACAAATCATTTCACATGAAAATATTAGCCGTCGGCATGAACTACGCCGAACATATCAGCGAACTGCATACTAAAGCAGAACAAAATTCGTTATTACATACAGCCCCCGTACTCTTCTCCAAGTTCGATTCGAGCATCATACAGCCAGGGAAACCATTCTTCGTTCCCGACTTTGCCGAACGATTTGACTACGAGACAGAAATTGTTGTGAGAATTTCACGCGTAGGAAAGGACATCAGCGAAAGATTCGCACACCGCTACTACGACGAACTGACGGTAGGCATTGACTTCACTGCCAGAGACTTGCAAAGCAAACTGCGCGCCAAAGGAATGCCATGGGAGTGCTGCAAAGGATTCGACGGAAGTGCAGCCATCGGAAAATTCATCAACAAAGAAGACCTCGGATGCGATGTGCAGGACATACATTTTCACATGAACCTCAATGGAGAACGAAAACAGACAGGCCATACAGCTGACATGATTCACTCCATCGACCACATCATAGCTCACGCTTCCAGATACTTCACGCTCAAAACAGGAGACCTCATCTTCACAGGAACACCCGTTGGAGTTGGTCCAGTAAAAGAAGGAGACAAGATTGAGGCCTACATCGGAGAGCAGAAACTGCTCGACCTGAGAATCAAGTGACATCAGGCAAGATACAAGGCAGAAGGCCGGGGCACAAAACAAGAACATGCAAGAGTAAACTACATGAAAAGAAAGTTTTACACATTATTTATATTAATGGCATTGTTCATCAACGCCAATGCCTTGTCACACTATGCCGAGCACTCGAAACTCGCCACGGGTAAATGGGTAAAGATACGCGTCAAGAACGAGGGCGTATATCAGCTGACCAGTGCGACACTCAAGTCAATGGGTTTCAACAACCCCGATAAAGTGAGCCTTTACGGCTACAATCTGCCTTTCCTGCCAGAAGCAAACATTGAGAACCTCGATGACGACCTCACCGAGATTCCCCTCTATCGCAAGAAAAACGGCACCCTACTCTTCTACTCATGCGGTACCATCGAATGGAAACGTAAAGACGCCGAAAGTCCCTATAAACACAGAAATAATCCTTACTCAAACTACGTTTACTACTTTCTGACCGAAAGCACAGGAACTCCTGCCACTTTCACCCAGAAAGAAGCAACTGCTACTGCAGGAAACGCACAAACCACCTACTACACGCACTCACTTCATGAACAGGATGCCTATTCATTTTTGAACACAGGGCGTACTTTCTTCGACCAGTATGATTATGCTACTGGCAATACCAAAACATACAGTCTGTCGTTTGACAATACCAGCTGCGGAGACATTACACTCGACATACAGTTTGGAGCAGCAGGAAACAGTTCGTCCACTGTCAGCGTATCGTCAGGAAGCAACACACTCGGTATGCTTGCATTCACCAAACTGGCCAACTACCAGTACGCTTCCGTCAGCAGCAAATCATACACACTCTACGATCAAACGGTATCAGCGCTCAGCATCACACTGAAACACACGCGAGCATCTGGCATCTCAGGACACCTCGACTACATCCGAGCAAGTTACGAGGCACAACTCTCCCTTGCCGGAAAAAGCCACCTCGTCTTCTCCCCAAACAGCAACAATACAAAAGTATTTGCCCTGCAAGGAGCAAGTGCCACCACTAGCATCTGGAACGTCACCTATCCAAAGCAAACCCACGAACTTAAAGGTAAACTGGAAGGCAACACGTTCAACGTTGCTGTATCAGACACACACTTTACAGACAAATACGTAGCGGTCAATACCAATGCCACTTTCCCTTCTCCCGAAAATGTTGGGCAAATAGAAAATCAGGATCTACATGCTCTCGACAGCATCAACCTGCTCATCATCGTGCCCGCCAACGGAAAACTGACAGCGCAAGCACAGCGTCTGGCCGATGCACACACACTCAAAGACGGTATCAAATGCGCTGTCGTTGAAGCAGATAAAATCTACAACGAATTTTCATCTGGCACACCCGATGCAACAGCCTATCGACGCCTGATGAAAATGCTGCACGACAAGCAATACTCCACTTCGTCCCTGGCCTCCACACAGAAAGGCAGTTTCAACCTTCTTCTATTTGGCAATTGTCTTTGGGACAACCGATTGATAACCAGCGGACTCTCTTCAAAATCACAGGATGATTACCTGTTAGCATACGAGTCTGACAACTCATGGTCACATACCGATTCCTATGTAATGGAAGAATACTTCACGCTGCTTACCGACGGAAAAGGCATCTCGCCACTCAAAGAGAAACCCGATTGCGGAGTAGGGCGCATCCCTGTCACTACAGCAGCAGAAGCAAAGACCGTTGTTGACAAACTTATCACCTACATGTACAATATCCATGCAGGAGCTTGGAAAAACACCATCTGCATGATGGGCGACGACGGTAACGAAAACATCCATATGGAAGATGCAGAAAACGTTCTTGCCAACACTCAAAAACTCTTCCCCGATTACCACTACAAACGCATATACTGGGACAGCTATCCACGACAGCAATCTTCCACAGGAAGCGGTTATCCAGATGCTTATGCTGCCATCAACAAAGTTATGCAAGAAGGTGCGCTCATCATGAACTACACTGGACATGGAGCACCTTACACCCTCTCACACGAACAAGTACTAAAGACCGCAGATTTCCAGAAGTGGGATTCTCCCAATCTACCACTCTGGCTCACTGCAGCCTGTGACGTTGCACCTTTTGACATGAATACCGTGAATCTGGCCTGCGAAGCACTTCTCAACAAACAAGGAGCAGCAATGGGATTTATTGGAACTGCACGAACCGTCTATTCATCTCCCAACCGCACCATCAATCGCTACTTCATGTCACACGTTCTTGCCCACAAAAATAACGGAGAACGCTACACCATTGGCGAAGCTTTAGCACAAGCCAAAGCAGATATTTTGGGTTCAAAAAACTATTACTCCAAGCTTGATACCATCAACAAGGCCCACTTCGTCCTTCTTGGCGACCCAGCCATCAAACTCATCACACCCACCCATAAAATCAAGATAGACAAAGTCAACGGGAAGAACGTCAGCACAGACAGCAAGCCTAATATATCTGCAGGAGAAACTATCACCATCGAAGGACATATCGTTGATGCAGACGGACAGGCAGCCAATAACTTCAACGGCATCGTTTCACCCATCGTCTATGACAACGAGCAACACATCGTATGCAAGAACAATCCAGGAGATGACGTCGAGCCGTTCGAGTACAATGACCGCACTCGCACACTCTATGCTGGTGCAGACTCCGTTCGAGACGGACGTTTCACTTTCACCTTCCCTGTACCGCTCGACATCAACTATGCAGACGAACCCGGGCTCATCATACTCCATGCCATCAACAGCGACAAAAGCGTCGAGGCACAAGGACTTTTCGAGGACTTCCTCATAGGAGGAACTTACAACGAAGAACAAACCGACACCGTCGGACCAACTATTGCGGCCTACTCTGACGGGCACAACACTGGAGAAATAAGCATCACTACCACTACGCCAACCATTCGCATTACCCTATACGATGAAAATGGCATCAACACCACAGGCAACGGACTCGGCCATGATATCGTAGCTATCATTGACGGAAAAGAATCTATGACCTACACCCTCAACAGCTACTATTCGCAAGCTGTTGGAGACTATCGCTCCGGCACAGTTGAATACACCTTGCCTACTCTTCCGGCAGGCAAGCATACCCTTGTCGTACGCGCATTCGACACACTAAACAACATGGGTGAAGGACGCTACATCTTCGAAGCCGTTGAAGGACTCGAGGAAGAATACGAACTCTTCGATACAGCAGGCCGACAAATCGGCAACACCGATGACATGTCCTCTCTGCCCAAAGGCATCTACATCAAGCGCTTAAGGCTCAACTCGCCCAAAGGCGTTGTATATACACAGTCAGAAAAAATCATCATTACACAATAAAGCGACCGTCCAATCGTTCTAAATAAAGAAAACACCAAAACATAAAAATGAAAAAGATACTATTCACAGCCATATTGTCGGCATTCTGCGTCAGCATGAAAGCACAAGACATAAAAAATCAGCTCAACCCCATCTATCATGGCGTAACGTCACTTGCCATAGCACCAGACGCACGTTCAGCGGGTCTTGGAGACGTTGGAGCTGCAACCGACCCCGATGTCAATTCTCAATACTGGAATCCTGCCAAATACCCTTTCTGCATCAGCCGTGCAGGAATTTCACTCAACTACACACCTTGGCTGCGACAGCTCACAAGCGATATTGACCTTGCCAACATCACAGGCTACTATCGCTTGGGCGACTACGATGCCCTGTCAGCTTCACTCCGCTATTTCTCTCTTGGCGAAGTATTAACCAGCATGGATGCTGATGCCATGACTATTAAGCCTTACGAAATGTCTGTTGACCTCGCTTACTCACGTATGCTCTCTGAGACATTCTCTGCAGGCGTTGCACTTCGTTACATCTACTCCGACCTCGGATTCAGCCAAGACGACGAGACTACACCTGGTTCAGCCTTTGCAGCAGACATCGCCCTCTATCACAACGGTTACATCAATCTGGGCGGACACGAAAGCCAGCTCGGCTGGGGTCTCAACATCAGCAACATCGGTTCCAAAATATCTTACGACGATGGCAACACCTCCGAATTCATTCCAACCAATCTCCGATTCGGATTGTCACTCCTCTATCCTATCGACGAATACAACACAATTACCATTGCAGCCGATGCCAACAAACTTCTTGTGCCCACACGTCCGACAATGGAACAGTATGTAAATCACATGATTGAAACAGAAGGAGGCGTAGCAGCCGACTACGAAAACAACTTTTCCGACTACCGTACATGGCTGGAAGGAGAAGGATACTACAACGTATCTCCTATTTCAGGTATCTTCAAGTCATTCAACGATGCCCCTAACGGATTTAAGGAAGAGTTGCAAGAAATCCAGTGGAGCGCGGGTCTCGAATATGCCTACAACAACCAGTTCTTCCTGCGTGCCGGCTACCACTACGAGCATCCCAACAAAGGTAACCGCTCCTACTTCACCGTAGGTGCAGGCTTCAAGATGAACGTGTTCTCTCTCGATGCCGGCTACGTTATCTCGACTGCACAGAGCAACCCGCTGGACCAGACACTTCGTTTCTCCCTTGCCTTCGACATGGATGGCATCGGCGACCTGCTTGACAAAAAAAGAAGATAAATCCTTAATCATAAGAAGATGAAAATAAAAATCGGCTTCGGCTACGATGTCCACAAACTTGTTGAAGGACGCGACCTCTGGCTCGGTGGCATCAAACTGGAGCACACACATGGACTGCTCGGCCATTCCGACGCCGACGTCCTCATCCATGCCATCTGCGACGCCATCCTCGGAGCAGCCAACATGCGCGACATCGGCTACCACTTCCCACCCAAGAAAGGCAACGAATTCGAGAACATCGACTCCAAGATACTGCTTCGCAAAACCATCGACATCGTAGCAGCCAAAGGCTACACCATAGGCAACATCGATGCCACCATCTGTGCCGAACGTCCCAAGATGAATCCCCGCATACCCGAAATGAAAGAGACGCTCGCCCAAGTAATGGACATCGACATCGACGACATATCCATCAAGGCCACCACCTCCGAAAAGCTCGGTTTCACTGGACGCGAGGAAGGCATCAGCGCCTACGCCGTTGTGTTACTGGAAAGAAACAGCTAAGAACATAAATACATATTATTATATATTAAAGAATCCTCCTTAAGAATGCTTGAGGAGGATTCTTTTTTGTTATATATCACTTCAATGTAAAATACAATGTATAGATAACGTAAATTCAATATTCATATTCAAAAAGACCATATTTTATGGCTGGAACATTTTCTCCTGAGATACTTATAGACATCAGGTTCGGACAGGAGAGATAGGGCGAATTGTTGAACGTCAGATTCTTCTTTGTCTTTACATATTTATTTACTGGTTCATAGATGACATTCGTCAAGCGAGTACAGCCGTAGAATGAATTGTATTTCAGCTCCGTATTTGCAGGGACAACCAACTGATACAGGCTATTGCAATCCATAAAGGCGGACTCCTCCACCCTTAATACATTGTCAGGAATGCGGTAGATGGCAGGAATGTCCATTCCGCTGAATGCATATTTCCCAATCGACTTCACGCTCTTAGGGATTACTGCAACGGAACTGCCGCAGATTATCTTATTTGACTGAGATTCAATAATGCAGTTGCAGTCTTCGCGTGAATCATAGACTTTGTTGCCTTGCTCAACTACTACGTTTACCAGATTCACGCAGCCAGAGAAAGCCCCTGCATCAACACGCTCCACACTTGCAGGAATGAACACCTTGGTCAGTCGGCGGCAGCCCTTAAAGGCCGAAGCGCATATTCTCTTTATGCCGCTGCTGATAGTCGTGTTGTAGCAGCCAGCAAAAAGCACTGAGCCATCCATGCTAATCAGCGCATTATTCTCCTTGTTAGTGCGCCAGTCTTTATTCGAAGGAGAAACGGTAAAGGATGAAAGATTCTCGCAGTTAGTGAAAGGATTCTGAGAGAAACAGATGTCTCCAGCAGGAAGGTAGAACGACGTAAGGGAGCAGCAGCCATCGAATACAGACTGACCAAGCTGCAACGTGCTATTCTCCGGCAAGCCGATATCTTCAAGCCGGAAACAGTCGGAAAAAGCATAATCCTCTATGACCTCTATCCATTCGGGAATGCTCAGGGAAACCAAGCCTGCACAGCCGCGGAACGCACCTCTGGATATCTGCAATACACTTTTAGGGAACATCGTCCCTGCACAGCCCAGCTCAATGGCGTCGTCAGATGTGCGAATGACAGCATTGCACTGCTCACGAGAGTCGAAATCCGGATTTGACTTATCTACATCAATGGATTTTAGTTCCGGGCAGTTATAGAAAACACATTCGCCCAATGATGAAAGGGTGGAGGGGAAGCGGACGGAGCGGAGATTGGAGCATCCATTAAAAGCAAGTTTCCCTACAGTATTGATGCCTTCAGCTATCACCAAGTCTTTGACAAAGCAGCAGTTCATGAATCCTTTTGCTACAATTTGGACTATCTTGTATGTTTCCCCCTTATCCTGGAGTCTTGAAGGGATATGTAAGGTCTCATGTCCCTGGTCGAGAACAGCATCCTTATTCATGGAGATGCAGTATTCAGATGGATTATTAGGACAAGGTGTTAAACGAAACAGGCCTACAATAACACTATTGTCTGAATAACAAGCTAATGAAAATCCACAGAATAATATACAAAAAAAGACTCTTTGGATATTGAATATATTTCTACGCATATTACTGCTTTTTTAAAGATTGATGTTTTAAATAATCGCATTTAAGGAATTCTTCAATGTGTTAGACAATTATCTATTTAATGGAATTTATTAATATTTACACAGTTAGTATAAATATATACATTGGTGCACAAAAACAAGATATACAAATTATTGTAATACCTATTATTGCCATTGCCCTTAACAACGATTTCATAAATCTTTATTTCACAACACTATTGTATACTTGTTGGCGAAATTAAATCTGTGCGTATTTAATACCGCCTATGGATTTGTTGTTAATATTTTGAATTTCGGTGGCAAAGTTATGAAATTCTAATCAAATAGCAATGGATGAGGTGGAGACATTTTTTTAGAATTATATTACGCATCAAATTGCTGATAATAAAGCACTTTCACGAAATTGATGTTACATGATCTAAAAAAAAGGTGTGGACACCCCCTTTTTTTTACCTTTTATTTAATATTTATTAACAATCATTCCGCATTAACGTGATTTACAATTTATCCACAATATCCTCCAACAAGAGTAAAGGGTCAACAGCATTAAACTCGTTTCGCTTCAGGCAAAGCTTACGTTTCTTTACGGCTACGACACTGACATTGTAAAGGTTTGAGATGACCGCATTGTTCAGTTTCAGTCGAAGGAGTATTTACCCATAGGCAGGATTAAATACGCACTGATTTAATTCAGCCAACAGGTCTAAATATATTTATTATATGGCACAAAAAAAACAAACTTTTTTATGAAATGCCTTTTTCTTTCTTACCGTGTTGTCCACCTCCCCAAGAATACCTATATTTGTACCTCAAAAACGGTGAGACTCTTACCGCCAGATCGATGAGAGTCTCATCGAATCATCGGTGAGACTCTCACCGATAAAGCAGTTCTTAAATTAGGAGTAAATATGTTAATCGTAAGAAAAGCAAAGAAGAAAATCGTTCGTCCTGACGGAACACACGAAGCATGGGTATATCAGTCACCAGCATTGACACCCATTACATTCAAAGAACTGGTAAAAGAGTGTGCGGAATCATGTGGAGAACCTGCCAGCAAGACAACAGGCGTAGTAACAGCACTGATGGATCGCATTGCCCACTACCTGAATTTAGGCAGAACGGTTCAAATTGACGGAATCGGCACACTCAAGCCAACAATCAGCTCCACGGCAGTAGCAACGGCAGAGGATTTACAGAATCCAGAGGAGAGCATCAAGGGCGTGAAGTTGCGCTTCTACCCTCACAAGCCGCTGCAGGATGCCATAGCAAAGAACGGCTATGAATACCAGCCTGAACTAGATGATTAGGGGAGGAGATTTAGAGAAGTTATAGGGGAATTTAAGGGGAGTTAAGGGGACAAATGCTATGCTACAGGAAAGATATCATCCCTTTAACTCCTCAAAAATTCTCTTTAACCTTTAGAAAAACATGCTGACAGCAAACATGATGCCGAAGATGAAGATGTTGCGTGCTGTGATGCCAAGCAAGGTGTTGAGTTCCTTGCCGTCGAGAGCCTGCAAGTCTTTTGAGGCACGGAAGTGCAGTATCATGTAAACGAGCATGAAGGGATAGCGGAGCGTGGTGAGCGGAAAGAAGAACAGGGTGATGAGGGCAAGGAGGGTGGAGATGATGCCCAGCCACATATAGAGGTTGCGGCAAGCCTGTTCGCCTTTTCTTTGTCCTTCCTCTTCTCCCAAACTCTTGATTTTCTTTTCAATGAGACGGACAACAAGTGTGCGCTTTCCGCTGATGCTGTCTTGATGGCGGTCACGGTAATTGTTGACCATAAGCAGGTTGTCGGTAGCAAGTCCCATGGCCAATCCTGCCATGAGGAGAGGACAGCCCCAGTCGCCATGGGTCATAACGTAGTAGGTGAAAAAGACGGGGATTATGCCGAAGAAGACAACGACGAGGAAATCGCCCCACCCCATATATGAAAGCTTGGTGGTGTAGAGGAAACTGAACACCACACAGAGTATGCCTACAAGCAGCAATTCAAACTGCATATTCCACAGCATGATGACAATGCCGACAAGGCAAGAAAGAGCTGTTGTGATGATGATTCCTTTCTGCATGGCATGTGGCGTAATCCATCCCTGTGCGCAAGCTCGTTCTGGGCCGAGGCGGTCGGCACGGTCGGCGCCTTTCTTGAAATCAAAGTAATCGTTGATGAAGTTGGCGTCAATCTGCATGAGTATGGCAAAAAGGAGGCACAGAGCAAGGGGTATGAGCATCTGAGGAATCCACTGAAGGAATGGGGCTTCTGTGATGCCAGAATGATAATCAAGACCAAATTTCTCTGTTGCCATAACGGCAATGGCCATGGCACCTCCCACCAATACGGGGGCAACTGCGCCTGTAAGTGTCTTGGGTCTGCTTGCAAGCCACCAGGCTTTGAACGAGTTGGTTGCTGGATTATTCATCTTCTCCCTTCCAGTATTGAATGGTTATAGTATTGTTGGTGAAGAACATGGCACCAAATCCGCGACGTTCATTGTTCTTGTAGCGTCCATAGTAATAGTTACCATTATTATAATAGTAGATGCCTACCCCATCGCGCTTGCCATTGACGGTTTCGCCCACATACTTGTCACCATTCTGATAGGTAAGCGATTCGAAACGATAGGTTTGGCCATAATCAGCAGGCAAAGTGTATTTTGCGCTGTCTTTCATGATATATTGCGGATCGCCAGTGGTCAAGTCGTAGCAGATATAGTGGTCGTTGCTGCCCACTTTAGCTGTCTGCACACCCATCTTGATGCCAAACAGGAAGTTACCCTGACGATACTGTCCATAGATGACACCATCCTGATCCGTATAGTAGGCACCAAAACCATACACATTCTTTTCACGTGTAATCTGACCGAAATACTGTCCATAAGACGATTTTGCCACGCCGCTGGCAAAGTCTTTGACATGGTCAACAAATGCAGCGTCGTACTGAGTAGGTATCTGTGGATATTTGTCCAGACGGGCAAACTGCGCGTGTGCTGAAGGAGCCAGGAAGCTGGTGGCTAAAAATACTAAAAGAAATATTTTCTGTCTCATAATGCGAGTTTATATGTTTTTAAGTTTGGAATCTGTGAATTTGCAAGCAAATCATCCGAAGGGCTAACTTATAAAGTTACAAGTTCAAAACCCATCAACTGCAAAATTACATATAATAAATAAATTATCATTGACGAATTAAACCTTTTCGTCCGTTTGTAGTCAATTTAGCTGTGAACGTAAGAAAACAATCAACAAAATCGCAATATGAAGAAATCATTTCTCACACTTCT
>CAJGCU010000017.1 GCA_904501945.1 uncultured Bacteroidaceae bacterium | reverse complement strand
GGCAAAATTCGATAAACTTGCCGTAATGGCAAAAATAGGAGAAACGGGAATGGTTCCTGTCTTCTACCATAAAAATGCAGAAATTGCTAAAAAAGTAATCAAAGCTTGTTATGATGGCGGCGTTCGTGCTTTCGAATTCACGAACCGTGGTGACTTCGCACACGAAGTTTTCGCAGAGTGCATTAAATTTGCAGCAACCGAATGCCCTGAACTCGCTCTTGGCGTAGGTTCCGTTGTTGACGCTCCAACAGCCGCGCTTTACATTCAGTTAGGCGCATGTTTCGTTGTCGGCCCATTGTTCAATCCAGAAATAGCACCAGTATGCAACCGACGACTCATTCCCTACTGCCCAGGTTGCGGCTCTGTCACAGAAATGGGTGCAGCACAAGAGCTTGGATGTGACCTCACAAAACTTTTCCCTGGCGACGTTTACGGTCCTGCCATGGTAAAGAACCTCAAAGCCCCAATGCCTTGGTCAAAAATCATGGTAACAGGCGGAGTCGCTCCTACTGAAGAAAATCTAACCGAATGGTTTAAAGCTGGTGTCTATTGCGTCGGAATGGGTTCCAAACTTTTCCCTAATGAAAAAATTAAGGAGGAAGACTGGCAATACATCACGGACAAATGTAAAGAAACACTTGGATACGTTTCAGCCGCTCGTGCAACTATTAAAAAATGATTTAAAATTCTATTAACATAAAATTAAAAACAACATTCTAATGGCTATTTCAAATCTCCAAGCAGCTCGCGCTGCGTATCAGCCTAAGCTTCCAAAGGCTCTTCAAGGCCCAGTTAAAGCAGTAGAAGGCGTTCCAACTCAATCTGTTGGAAATCAAGAAGAAATCAAAGAACTTTTTCCTAACACCTACGGTATGCCTGTTATTACTTTTGAAGCAGGCGAACCTGTAGAACTTCCTGCTTTCAACGTTGGTATCATCCTTTCTGGAGGTCAAGCTCCAGGTGGGCACAACGTTATTTCTGGTTTGTTCGATGGTGTTAAATCTCTTAATCCAGCCAACAAACTTTATGGTTTCATCCTTGGTCCAGGCGGTCTCGTTGACCACAATTACATGGAAATTACTTCCGAACTGATGGATCAGTATCGCAACACCGGCGGTTTTGACATTATCGGTTCAGGCCGTACAAAACTGGAAGAAGAAGACCAGTTTGAAAAAGGTATCCAAATTCTTCGCGAACTGAACATCAAAGCACTTGTTATCATTGGTGGTGACGACTCTAACACTAACGCATGCGTTCTTGCTGAATACTATGCAGCAAAGAAGTATGGTGTACAAGTTATTGGTTGTCCTAAAACTATCGATGGTGACTTGAAGAACGAGCAGATTGAAACATCTTTCGGATTCGACACAGCCTGCAAGACTTATTCAGAACTGATTGGCAACATCCAGCGCGACTGTAATTCAGCACGTAAATATTGGCACTTCATCAAACTGATGGGCCGTTCTGCATCTCACATCGCTCTTGAATGTGCTCTCCAGTGCCAGCCAAACATCTGTCTCGTATCAGAAGAGGTAGAAGCTAAAGCTATGTCACTCGACGATGTCGTAACTTATATTGCAGAAGCAGTTGCAGCGCGTGCTGCAGAAGGCAACAACTTCGGTACAGTACTCATTCCTGAAGGAATCATCGAGTTCATCCCTGCAATAAAGAAACTCATCGCTGAACTGAATGACGTTCTTGCTCTCCCTGCAGCTCAGAACATTACAAGCGCAAATGAACAAATCGAATTTGTTAAAGCTCACATTTCATCCGACAATCTCGCAGTATTCAAGTCACTCCCATCAGACGTTGCAGCTCAGCTTGCACTTGACCGCGACCCACACGGAAATGTACAAGTATCTCTCATCGAGACAGAAAAGCTGCTCTCTCGCATGGTAGCAGACAAACTCGCTGTTTGGAAGAAGGCTGGCAAATTCGTTGGCAAGTTTGGCACTCAGCATCACTTCTTCGGCTACGAAGGTCGTTGCGCTGCTCCATCTAATTACGATGCAGACTATTGCTACTCACTCGGTTACAACGCATCTCGCCTTATCGCAAATGGCAAGACTGGCTATATGTCTATCATCAAAAACACAACCGCTCCTGCAGCAGAATGGATTGCTGGTGGTGTGCCTATCACAATGATGATGAATCTCGAAAAACGTAATGGTAAGATGAAGCCTGTTATCCGTAAGGCTCTCGTTGAATTAGATGGCGCCCCATTCAAATTCTTCGCAGCACATCGCGAACAGTGGGCAAAAGAAACTGCATACGTTTATCCAGGCCCAATCCAATACTGGGGTCCAACTGAAGTTTGCGACCAGACAACAAAGACACTCCAGCTTGAACAAGCTAAATAATTATTTTTAAGCGAACATTTAAAGGTGAAAAATCCATAGTCTACTTTTAGACCGTTTGGATTTTTCACCTTTTCATAACTCTCTTTATAGATGTCTACTACTAAGAAAAAAGCAAACAAACAGCCAACAAAAAAAACAAAGAAGAAAAACGTCAAGGACAATCCTTTTCGAAGATTTCCTTCTTACATTTTATGGGGCATTCTCGCTTTTATCATAGTTGTTTACATTTTCTTTTTTTACAAAACATTTGTCGGCCCTTACTCTTTTAGATGGAAAGCTTTATATGGGAATGTCAGCTATCCCAAAGGATTAGTCAGAGGTATTGACATTTCCCATTATCAAGGAAATATAAATTGGGACAAATTGCGAAATGCACAAATTCAAGATGCTCCTGTTTCATTTGTCTTTATCAAAGCTACAGAAGGGACAGACCTCTGGGATGAAAATTTCAATCGAAATTTTCATAATGCAAAGAAAAACGACATCATTCGTGGTGCATACCATTATTTCAGCCCTTATACATCTGGCAAAGAACAAGCTAATTTCTATTGCAAAGTGGTACAATTGGACGATAACGACCTCCCACCGGTACTTGACGTTGAAGAAATTGGCAATTACTCACCCTCTCAACTTCAACACGAAGTATTGAGTTGGCTGAATGTAGTAGAGAAACATTACGGAACAACTCCAATACTTTACACTGGCTATAAATTTAAGACAACATACCTGAATTCTCCCGACTTTGACAAATACCCATATTGGATTGCCCATTATTATGTGGATTCACTTGTGTACAAAGGAAAGTGGGCTTTCTGGCAGCACACGGATGTCGGGAAAGTGGA
Source organism: uncultured Bacteroidaceae bacterium (assembly GCA_904501945.1). Taxonomy (GTDB): domain Bacteria; phylum Bacteroidota; class Bacteroidia; order Bacteroidales; family Bacteroidaceae; genus Minthosoma. The sequence continues at coordinate 26,520 of CAJGCU010000017.1, read as the reverse complement.
CGGCATAAAAGGAGACGTGGACATCAATCTTTTCAACGGGAAATACCAAGATCTTGTTGATATGACCATTAAAACCAATGAAGAAATTCATATACCATAACCCTATGCAATATCTCTACACTGACATTACCATCACCCCTTATTCAGAAGCAGCAAGCGACATTCTTTGCGCCCTGCTTGGAGAAATTGGTTTCGACTCTTTTGAACTTACAGAAACAGGCATTAAAGCATACATCTCAAAAGAAACCTTTTTAGAATCAACTCTTCAAAATATATTAGAGGAATTTGTTATTCCCAACATATCCTTTACCTATAGCATTCATAATTTAGAGAACAAAAACTGGAATGAAGAATGGGAACGTAACGGTTTTGACCCCATCCTAGAACGTGAATTTGGCATACGTCTGAATCCTCGCATGGCATTCGGTTCTGGTTCTCACGAAACCACCTACCAAATAACCTCATTATTATGGGAAGAAGACTTCAGAGGTCAGCGAGTTCTCGACATGGGTACAGGAACAGGAGTACTCGGTATAGCCATGGCCTTAAGAGGAGCTGAAGAAATTGTTGCCATTGACATTGATGAATTCAGTGTAAAGAACGCCACTGAAAATTTTTCACTTAATAATATTAATAATGTGGAGATTCTGTTAGGTGATGCTTCTGCCATTACAGGTACATTCAACACCATTGTAGCCAACATTCACAAAAACATCCTAATAGCAGACATCCCAACCTATATAAAACATCTCGTGCCTAATGGGATCCTTTACATCTCAGGATTTTACACTAAAGATATTCCTGAAATGACAGAAACGGCTTCAAAAAACAAACTCTCAGTCATTGACATAACCGAAAAAAATGACTGGACAGTTATGAAACTTCGTTTAGAATCATAAATCAATTTTCACCCTAACAACTAACACAAACTTATGAAACCAACATTTACAATTCTTGCATTCTTCTTCCTATTTGTACTACCAAGTCCGCTCAACGCACAAGAAAATCAAGAATACAGGAGACGCTCACGTGCTTCATTCACAACGGCGAATCCCGATGTACACGACCCCGTCATGGCCCGTGACAAAGATGGGAAATATTACATTTTCGCAACAGGTATGGGTGTAAGCATTCTTTCATCAAACGATATGAAAACATGGAAACATGAAAGATCAGCCCTCAATCCTATACCACAATGGGCAACAGACTCCGTCCGAGGTTATCGCGGCCACACTTGGGCTCCAGACATCAGCCATCATAATGGTCAATGGCTTCTCTATTATTCATGCTCCACATTCGGCAAGAATGAATCTGCAATAGGACTTGCCACCAATAAAACCCTCAATCCACAATCACCTGATTACAAGTGGGAAGACCAAGGCGCAGTCATCGTTTCCCATCAGCGTATTGACAATTACAATGCCATAGACCCCAATCTCTTTGTTGACAAAAAAGGAACACCTTGGCTCACATTCGGCTCTTTCTGGGACGGCATACAAATGGTTAAACTAAAGAAAGACTTCAAAACCTTAGATGGTAAACCTAAAACCATATCACGTCGCATTGGGAAAAAACTCACTCTTGCAGAACTCAACAGCGTCGAACATTTCACCATCGAAGGAGGCGACACGATTGAAGCAGGTACAAATGCAGTAGAAGCTCCTTTTATCATCAAAGAAGGCAAATATTATTACCTATTTGTCAGTTTCGACTACTGCTGCCGAGGCGAACGAAGCACCTATCGTACAGTAGTCGGTCGCAGCAAGAAAATTGACGGCCCATATATTGACAGCAAGGGACAACCTATGGATAAGGGAGGAGGAGATACACTCATAGGTCCTAATGCCCAATATTTTGGTGTAGGACACAACTCTGCATATCAGTTCGACGGACAATGGTATTTCGTCAGTCACGCTTATGTAAAGTCCGAAAATGGGAAAGCAAAATTATTCATCAAAAAAATGAACTTCAACAAAGACGGATGGCCCATCTTAGAAGACTAAATATCAAACAGTAACCATCAACAAAACCCGCAAATACGAATAACAGGTCAGAAAAAGGATGGATAATCAGAAAATCACCCCCGAAAATTTGTTCAATCATCGGAAAATCACTAACTTTGCAGCCGTTTTGTACGTCACACCTTGGCTAAGACTAGAATTTTAGATTTTATCAACATAATGTCTAACTTTATTAAATAAAAACAATTTACTATTTATGGAAATTAAAGAGATTAAACCGCTGGAAGGTTTCGATTGGGATGCATTCGAGAACGACGGCGTGAGCGCAGCAGACAAAGCCGCTCAAGCAGCTGCCTACGAAGGCACTCTCAACAACGTTAACGACAATGAAGTTGTTGACGGTACAGTTACAGCCATCAACGACCGCGAAGTTGTTGTAAACATTGGCTACAAGAGCGAAGGTATCATCGCACGCAGCGAGTTCCGCTACGCTCCAGATCTCAAAGTTGGTGACAACGTTGAGGTTTACATTGAAAATCAGGAAGACAAAAAGGGTCAGCTCATCCTTTCTCACAAGAAAGCTCGCCAGAGCCGTTCTTGGGAGCGCGTAAATGCAGCACTCGACAACAACGAAATCGTAACAGGTTTTGTAAAGTGCCGCACAAAGGGAGGTATGATTGTTGACGTACTCGGTACAGAAGCATTCCTTCCTGGTTCTCAGATTGACGTTAAGCCTATCCGCGATTACGATACATTTGTTGGCAAGACAATGGAGTTCAAGATTGTGAAAATCAATCAGGAATTCCGCAACGTAGTTGTTAGCCACAAGGCTCTCATCGAGGCTGAACTCGAGCAGCAGAAGAAGGAAATCATCTCTAAACTTGAAAAGGGTCAGATTCTCGAAGGAACTGTTAAGAACATCACTAACTACGGCGTATTTATCGACCTCGGCGGTGTTGACGGTCTCATTCACATCACAGACCTTTCTTGGGGCCGCGTGAACGATCCAAAGGAAATTGTTGAGCTCGACCAGAAACTCAACGTTGTTATCATCGACTTCGATGACGAGAAGAAGCGCATTGCTCTCGGCTTGAAGCAACTCACTCCACACCCATGGGATGCTCTTTCAGCAGACCTCAAGGTTGGCGACAAAGTACAAGGCAAGGTAGTCGTGATGGCTGACTATGGGGCTTTCATCGAGATTGCACCAGGCGTAGAAGGTCTCATCCACGTTTCTGAAATGTCTTGGAGCGCACACCTCCACTCTGCACAGGAGTTCATGAAGGTTGGCGACGAAGTAGAGGCAGTAATCCTTACACTCGACCGCGAAGAGCGCAAGATGTCTCTCGGCGTGAAGCAGCTCAAGGCTGACCCATGGGAGAACATCGAAGAGAAGTATCCAATTGGCAGCAAGCACACTGCTAAGGTTCGCAACTTCACAAACTTCGGTGTATTCGTTGAGGTTGAAGAAGGCGTTGACGGTCTCATCCATATCTCAGACCTTTCTTGGACAAAGAAGGTTAAGCACCCATCAGAATTCACTAAGATTGGTGAGCAGATTGAGGTTCAGGTACTTGACATCGACAAGGAAAATCGTCGTCTCTCTCTCGGCCACAAGCAGCTTGAAGATAACCCATGGGATAACTTCGAAACAATCTTCACTCAGGATTCTATCCACGAAGGCAAGGTCGCAGAAGTTCTCGACAAGGGTGCTGTTATTGCTCTCGAAGGGGGCGTAGAAGGCTTTGCTACTCCTAAGCACCTCGTGAAGGAAGACGGCAGCCAGGCTCAGCTTGGTGAGACTCTCGAGTTCAAGGTTATTGAATTCAACAAAGAGGCTAAGCGCATCATCCTTTCTCACTCACGCATCTTCGAAGATGTTGCTCGTGCTGAGGCAAAGGCTGCAAAGAAGGCTGAAGCTGCAGCAAAGAAAGCAAGCCGTCCACAGAAGGAGCAGGCTCCTGCTATCAAGAACGTTGCTGCTTCTACAACTCTCGGTGACATCGACGCACTTGCTGCTCTCAAGGCACAGATGGAAAACTAATCTGATGCTTTTTCTCATCACACATACTTTCAAGGGGAGGTTCCACAAACGCCTCCCCTTTTCTTGTTCTTCATTTTACACATTATTATATATATAAGAAAAGCACGAAAATCTTCAAATAGTTTGTTTTTTCAATCAATTTACAATACCTTTGCAAATGAAAAACTACTTTTTGGAATCTATATTTATTTCTATTGACTAATAACTCATGAAAAAAGCATTCATCATTACAGCGTTTTTCGCGCTTGGCACTTCCCTGTTTGCTCAAGAAAACAAGGAAGAGGGATTTCAGTTCACTGTCGTGAAAGAAAATCCTATTACATCAACTAAAAATCAGAACAATTCGGGCACTTGCTGGGCATTCTCTTCACTGGGATTTTTTGAGGCAGAACTGCTTCGCATGGGCAAAGGAGAATGGGATTTCTCAGAAATGTACCTCGCTCACAAGACATACGAAGACCGCGCCAAAGCATCAGTACGTTTGCATGGCGACATCAGCTTCAGTCAAGGAGGCTCTTTCTACGATGCCGTTTACTGCATGAAGCACTATGGCATGATTCCTCAATCAGCCATGCCAGAACCAGGCACACTCTACGGTGACACACTGCCAAACTTCAGCGAATTTTTCGCGATTCTTGAACCACAGGTTTCAGCCATTGCCAAAGGAAATCAGAAAAAACTTTCCCCAATCTGGTTCAAGTCCATCAACTCCACACTCGACAACTATCTTGGCGAATGCCCTGCTGAATTCACCTACGAAGGCAAGACTTACACCCCACAATCATACATGGCTTCTACAGGTCTCAACATGGACGACTATGTAAGCCTTACCTCATTCACACATCATCCTTTCTATGAGCAATTTATCATCGAGGTACAGGATAACTGGCGATGGGCCCTCTCTTACAACCTTCCACTCGACGAGTTCATGGAAGTAATGGAAAGCGGCGTGAAAAACGGATACACCTTTGCATGGGGTTCCGACGTGACAGAAAACGGATTCTCACGCGACGGCATCGCAGTATATCCCGACCTGAAGAAAGTAAAGGACGAGAATGGTTCCGACTACGCTCGCTGGTTCGGCACTTCAGGTACAGGCAGCCGAGCAGCCTACACAGCACGCCCACTTCCTGAAATCACTGTAACTCAAGAAATGCGGCAAGAAGCCTACGACAACTGGGAAACGACCGACGACCACGGCATGCTCATCTACGGTATTGCCAAAGACCAAAACGGCAAAGAATACTTCATGGTGAAGAACTCATGGGGCACCAACTACAAATATAACGGCGTGTGGTACGCATCCAAAGCATTCGTTGCCTACAAGACAATGAATATCCTCATTCACAAGGATGCTATTCCAAAGAAGATTGCTAAGAAATTGGGCATCAAGTAAAAAACACCCATATATATAAAAAGAAGGAACTACAAGCAGTTCCTTCTTTTTTCACATTACTTTCATAGACATATTTCACACTTTCAAAACCACTTGAACGATGTTACCCAATAGTGTTCCATCTTATACTAGAGCGCAATTCAGACGTAAAAATATATAATAAATGGACTGAACTGACGTTGACAACAAGAAACTTACGAAAGCCTCACGCAATTGCAACAAAAATAAACAATTTTCCCCAAAGAAAACAAACACTTGAAAGAGGGCTCGCTTTATTTACCTAAGGAGATTCCCTTCAGTACCCGATATTTGTTCGCTTCAGTACCAAGCATTTGTCCGCTTCAGAATTTCAAGCACCTTTTATGAGTATACTAATCTTAAGCTGGCATCCACGAACGCCATTTTATTCACACCGCCTACATAACATAATTAACACCGTGTTTGAAATATTTCGTACACGGTGTTAATTATGTTATGCACACGGTGAGCACGCAGGGAATAAATCTTTGTTTTGAAAGAAAGCTTTTGACGATGAGAAATTGCAACAACAGAAAGAGAACTGTTTCGTCGAACTCACATTAATATTTCAGCACAAACAAGCATCAGAAACACCTCATCAAGGCTCAAAACATACGCAAAGAAAGTTTTTTAGAAATTAGCATAAAAAAAATAGAAAAATCCTTTGCTGGTTTCATAAAAAGTTGTACCTTTGCACTCGCAAAAGCAAAATACTGGTGCGTTAGTTCAGTAGGTTAGAATACATGCCTGTCACGCATGGGGTCACGAGTTCGAGTCTCGTACGCACCGCAAAGACCAAGAGTTATCCAGGTCTATAAAGAAAAGGTAACAACTGGTGCGTTAGTTCAGTAGGTTAGAATACATGCCTGTCACGCATGGGGTCACGAGTTCGAGTCTCGTACGCACCGCAAGAGAGTTTCTGTAGCGAAACTCTCTTTTTTTATATTTCGTAACATTCTGGTTAAACCTTTTACTTCAAGAAATGTCATATAAAAGAAAAATAAAATACTAACTAATATGTTCATTTCTAGAAGAACCTTTTTTACATTCATCTTCTTTTTAACAGCAGCAGTCACTTTTTCACAATCCGTAGTAAAAGGAAAAGTAGTAGACAGCGAGAACGGAGATGCCCTCATGAGAAGCACAGTGATGCTGATGACAGCAGATTCCACACGCATGGTAACAGGCGTGGCAACAGCACAAGACGGTTCATTCAACCTGAAAAACGTCAAAGACGGAACTTATGTGGTGAAAATCTCATACATCGGCTTTCATGACTTTCTACGACAAATAACCGTAAAGAAAGACGAAAACAAAGGTACGCTTACCATCGGCACAGTCATGCTCGTCCCCAGCAGCATAGAACTCAACCAAGCAGTTGTCACAGGACAGATAAAGGAAGTCGAGATGAAAGAAGATACCCTAATCTTCAATGCCGATGCATTCAAAGTTCCAGAAGGAAGTGTATTGGAAGACCTTATCAAAAAGCTGCCAGGCGTAGAGATAACAGACGGCACCATAAAGGTGAACGGAAAAACTGTAAGAAAAATTCTTGTTGGAGGAAAAGAATTCTTCGGAAACGATCAGAACATGTCAATGAAAAACCTGCCAGCCGAAATTGTTGACAAGGTGAAGACATACGACAAACAGTCTGACTTCAGCCGCATCACAGGCATTGACGACGGAGAAGAAGAAACTGTACTTGACCTGACCATCAAGAAGGGATTCCAGCAAGGATGGTTTGGAAATATCGATGCAGCATACGGAACAGAAGAAAGATATTCTGGACGCGCCATGTTGAATCGCTTCAGCGACACATTCCAATCAAACGTCCTCGGCTCAGGCAACAACACAGGCAGCAATGGAAACGCAACCAATAGACAAATAGGTGGACGTCTTGTTTTCGACAAGGAAAATATTGACTTCGGAGGAAACATCCAGTACAACTACAACAAAACAGACTCCCGTACCTACAGCAGCACACAGAACTTCATATCAACCAGTGCTTCATTCAGCAACAGCCGTAATACAAACACCAACAAAAACAAAAACCTGAGTAGTGATTTCAGAGTAGAATGGACAATAGACTCCCTAACTACCCTATTGTTCCAGCCAAGAATTTCAGGCGGAAACTCCAACAGTACCTCCAGCAATGCGTCCGCCACGTTCAACGACGATCCTTACCAGAACGGCATTACTGATCCGCTCTCACAGATAGCAGACATCAACAAGAGAATAAAAATCAACGAAAATGCCTCTAAGAACTGGACAGAAGGAGAAAACTACAACCTGAGCGGAAGCCTGATGCTCAACCGTCGTTTAGGCGGTGGCCCATGGTTCGGTCCCAGTGCCGTGACAGGCAGCAACGGACGCAACATTACCTTGCGCCTCAATGGTACCATCAGTGAGGATGAAAGCAAGAACTTCAACTGGTCAAATGTCATCTACCACCAGCGCAATGACTCAACAGACCTCACTTACCGTCATCGCAACAACCCGTCCAGCAACAAGAACTACAGTATCAGCCTGTCATACTCGGAGCCAATACTCCGCAATCTGTTTGCACAGATAAACTACAGCTACAACTACTCCAAGCGCCACTCCGACGGACAGACTTACGACTTTGCCAAAGTAGACTCTATCGGACAAGAATTATGGGACAACTATGGCCAATACGGTATGTTAGCACCCAATTACTTCGAATTTCTCAGCGACTCCCTCTCGCGCTACACAGACAACATCAATAAAACACACAACATTGATGCCACCATGCGCTATACCACAGAGTTTCTGAACCTCAGCGCAGGATTCCGCCTTGAGCAGCAAAACCAAAAGATGATATACCAGTATCAGGGACTTGACACCATTGCCAGCCGAGACATTTCACGCATCTCGCCAACATTGAATGCACGTTTCAGATTCACCAGACAGCACACGTTGCGCTTGACCTATCGTGGCAACTCCAGTCAGCCAGAAATGACAGACCTTTTCAATCTGACCGATAACAGCAACCCGCTCAACATCCGAGAAGGTAATCCAAATCTGAAACCATCATTCACTCACAACATCGGACTTGACTATAACAATTATTTCGAACTGACCAGGCAGTCACTAGTAGGAAGATTATCCTACAATACCACACAGAACAGCATCGCAAACCGAACTGAATACAATGCAGAAACTGGTGGACAAAGGACACGACCTGAAAACATCAACGGAAACTGGAGCGTTTCGGGAGAAATCGGATTTAACACGCCTTTAGGCAATATACTGAGCCTGAATACCAGTACAAGTGGGTCATTCAACAACCAAGCCAGCTACATTTACCAAAATCGCGAAACAATCAAGAATAACGTAAAACGCACGAACTTAGGAGAACGCATCAGTCTCACATTACGTCTGAATAATTTCGACATCAGAGCCAACGGAAACATCAACTGGTCAAAGACAAACAGTGAATTGGTGGAAGCCAGCAACCAAAGCACGTTCAATTTCAACTATGGACTTTCATCAACAGGAAACTTCGAAAACGGCTTCGGTTTCTCTACTGACATCAATATGAGTTCACGCCGAGGATACTCCTCTGCTAACATGAACACCAACGAACTCATTTGGAATGCTCAGATCAGTTACCGTTTCCTTTACAAGAAACAGGCTACCATATCACTGCAGGCATATGATATCTTGAACAGGCGCAGCAACATCAGCCGAACTATTACAGCCTACTCACGACAAGACCGTGAAACAAACAGCATCTATAGTTATGTAATGGTACATTTCATCTGGCGTTTCAACCTATTCGGAACAAGAGAAGCACGCCAAAACCTACGAGAAACACGTGGATTTATAAATATGCGCCCAGACTTTGGTGGCGGTCGCGGTGAAGGCGGAGCTCCCCGTGGCGGAGGAGGAAACTTCGGTGGAGGTTTTGGCGGAGGAGGCGGCCGATTCTAACATATTCCTCCTTTCGTATTATCAACGAACAAAATCAAATTCAATATATAAAAAAGGCAAGAGATACTCTTCAAAACAAAGAAAACCTCCTGCCTTTTTATATGTAACCATACAAAAAGTTAAATATTCCTAAATAAAAAGATGTTGTTACTGTTTTTTATTGGATATTCAAACAAAATGCAGTAAATTTGCAACGTGTTTTTCATGGTATTAGATTTATTTTAAGGTTAGTAAAGATTGCTTGTCGTGAGATAAGCAATTTTTTGTATGAATCACACTCTACATAAAATGAACATTCATTCTATGACATACCTCATCACAGACCTATGACACACCCGCCAACAAATTTCAATTTATTTAATATTATCGCCTTTGGTGCGAACAAGATCAAAGAGATAAGTCATCTTGACCATAACAGTCTGATTGGCAGAACGCCCAAAGTCTCCACGCTTGCTGTTATCATAGATATCACCTAATCCAAAATAATATCGGCCCTGCAAAAGAATATGCCCAATAGAAGAAGAGAATTCCAGGCCAAGACCTGCGGCTATTCCATAATCAACCTTATTATCAGGTTCTTTTCCGTATTGATAGACAACACCATTGGGACGAGCAGATGTATTCCATTCTCCTCCCATATATTCTTTACCAGACAGATAAAGTCCTAATTGTGGACCTGCTTCAAAAATAAACTTGAACCCACGACGTTCACGGCCCCAGCCCATCTGCATCAAAATTGGCATCTGGACAAAATGCAAATCACGTTTGTAGGTGTTTCCAGAACCATCTTCAATAAGCTCATTCCATCCTAAATTAGTATATTGCAGCTCCATCGCCACTCCACAAATCGTTGTGAAATATTTCTCGCAAATATAACGTGCTGCTACACCTACCATTGGTGAACCTTTCATCGACTGCTTAATCTTGGGCATGAAATCCATTTTATTCATGGTGTATCCACCCGTAACACCTATAGACAAGTCATTACGATGTTCACCCACCTGAGCCGCAACATGAAACGAAGCGAGAAAACAAATGGTATATAATATGGCATGTTTTATCCTCATTGCTTTCATCTTACAATAACAGAACCATCCATCAAATGTGTTACAATTAAAATAGATTTATTCTGAAAACCCGACCAAGAATTCTTCTTTTCGAAATTAAAGGGAAATTCAAGTGACATATAGGAATAATTGTGCAAATTCTCATAAAATGATGAGCCAAAGTCATTTAATCCCTTGATAAAGTATGCACCTATATCATATCCCAATTCACCATATCGAGGTATCCCTTTATATTGCTCCTGATGGAACCAATGACGGAAACGAGAATTGAATAGCTGAGTTCGATGCTTATTACTGCCACTATAGAATGCCGTAAAAAATTGGCAATTGTATTTTTTCAAATAGTTTTCATATTTACCAGTGAATGTCTGCCATTCAGGAAATCCGAATAATTGTAATGTGCACTCAGATGTTAATCCCAAAGCCTCCAACTTTTCGCACAAGAGTCCAAAAGAAGAAGAAGTAGCGCTGGAAGGAACCAACACATTTCGGATTCCAGGCTTAAGCATAGCAAGTATTTGACTAAACTCAGAAGCATTTATTTCCTGATAAGGGATAGACATTCCACGCAAAAATTCTTTGAATCCAGTCATATAAGTAACATTGTCTTCACGTTCACCCATATGCACAAAAATGATATTGTCGTTCTTATGCATAATCGCAAAACGATTATATACATGATTGTAAACCAAAGTATAAGGAACATTTATCTGAAATGTGGTAGGATGCTCATTTACAATATCTGCACCATTGGCTAATGGCACGACATGAGCAATCTTGTTCTGATGAGCAAAATTAGCTACAGAAGAAATGTTAGTTTGACGAACAGGGCCTACTATCAGCTGCATATCCTTCATTTCTGGTTTACGCAAGATTTCATCAATAGCAGAAAATCCTGCCGATTCATCATAAGCATGAACTTCAACAGAACAACCTCTTTGTTTAAGCGAATCGACTGCCAACAAAAATCCTTGATAAAGGTTTGTCATTTTCTGTGCCTCAAGAGTCATCGTATTTTCCTGAAGCGAGAAAGGAAGAATAACTGCGGCCTTTATCGTAGAATATCTTTTAATTTGTGCTTTACGCGCCTCTTCTTCAAGACGTTGCAATTCTTTTTTATACAAAAGATTTTCCTCTTCTGTATATGGAATGTTGATAATTGAGCCTTTCTTTAATTTATCTTTTTTCACCTGAGGATTGGCATCAAGCAACTGACTTTCAGTCACTCCATATAAACGAGAAACGGAATAGACCGTTTCCTTCCTTTTAACTTCATGAGTCGTCTTAAATGGCAGGCGTTTCTGAACCTGAGGTGTCTGTGTATCATGGGACGAAAAAGTCTTATTCACAGGTATCACAATCACCTTTCCTGCCATCAGATTTTCAGCCTTCAAACCAGGATTATTTTTCTGCAATAATTCTTCAGAGACATTGAATCGACGAGCTATGCTATAAAGCGTTTCACCTGATTGAACCTCATGCTTTTGTAGCATGTCCGTTTGGGCATAAGCTACAAAAGCTGTTATAAAAGCTACAAGAAAAAGAAATTTTCTTTTCATCATCCTATATTATTCATGTGATTTGAAGTACAAAATTAGTAAAAAAAGCCCATCAAAACAAATTAAAATTACCCGTTGAGTTTTTTTATAAGAATTTAATGTGAATTTATTGAACGGATTAAGTAAATTTGCATTAAAAAGGATACAATTATGAAAGGAAAAAGGATATACTTACTTGTATTAATATTCATGCAAATCGCGCTGTTTTTCACCAAAGCAACAGCACAAGAAGCTGAACCAATTGTAAAATTCTACTCCATTGACGAAGTTGGAGACGTAGAAGTTACACCAGGAGAATCACAGACGGCACAAGCACCGCTGGATATAACAATGGTTTCAAACATTAACAATCCTGATAATTACAATTATATTTGCGAATGGAGGATTTGGAGTGCCAATGAGAACGAATTTTCCCCTATTGTTAATCGATTTGAAGAAGAGACAACATACACTTTGACTAAATCGGGGGGGTATTATGTCAAACTATATGTCACATTCACACAGGATTCTGACACCATCGAATATGAAAGCGAGCCTATCAGCATTGTCATCAGCGAATCCAAGCTTGTTTGTCCCGATGGCTTTTCGCCCAACGGAGATGGAATCAATGACTATTTTAGAATAACCGCTCAATCAATTGTAAAGCTAAGGGCAACATTTGTCAATCGTTGGGGGCAGAAAGTCCACTCTGCCACACTTGAGAATACAGAGCACGCAAAAGATGAACCCAACAAACTTATTCTTTGGGATGGACGGAAAAACGGAGAATATGTCAAGGATGGGGTTTATTTCCTTAATCTCTATGGCCTTGGCAGTGATGGCTTAGAATATAAAATTAAAAAAGCGGTAAATGTTCTGAAAGGATTTCGCGAAGGAAGCGAAGCAGGAGGAGGTTCATGATTAAAATTGAAGGCGCGAGAGTACACAATTTGAAAAATGTGGACGTAGAGATTCCTCGCAACAGTTTAACAGTAATTACAGGATTGAGCGGCAGTGGAAAATCCTCATTGGCGTTTGATACTATTTTTGCAGAAGGCCAGCGACGATACGTCGAAACCTTCAGTGCCTATATCCGTAACTTTCTGGGAGGAATGGAACGTCCCGATGTTGACAAAATCAGCGGCCTTTCCCCTGTCATTAGCATCGAGCAGAAAACAACGAACAAAAATCCACGTTCAACCGTAGGTACTGTAACAGAAATATATGACTATTTGCGTTTGCTTTATGCTCGTGCAGGCATTGCGTTCAGCCATCAGACAGGCGAAAAGATGGTGAAATATACAGAAGAGGATGTAATGAAATTGCTGTTAGAAAATTACAACGGAAAACGTATATTTCTCTTAGCCCCTGTAGTACAAAGCCGCAAAGGACATTATCGCGAACTGTTTGAAAGCATTCGCAAAAAGGGATATCTATATGCGCGCATAGATGGTGAAATCATGGATGTAACGGAAGGCATGAAAGTGGACCGCTACAAGAACCATGACATTGAAGTGTTAATTGACAAACTCTCTATCAACATAAAAGATGAGGAACGTTTGAAAAAGAGCCTTGAAATTGCCATGAAGATGGGTGAAGGCCAGGTGATGGTTGTTGATAAAGACACGAATGAATTGAAGCATTTTTCAAAAAGGTTGATGTGCCCATCCACAGGATTGTGCTACCGTGATCCTGCTCCCAATAACTTTTCATTTAACTCTCCACAAGGAGCTTGCCCCCACTGTAAAGGATTAGGTGTAGTACCTTCTATTGACATCGAGAACGTAGATTATCAAGAGATGGCGAGCTACATACATACTCTTGGCATAGAAGAGCAGAAAGAGTGGGCACAGAAATGGACCGACTCCATTGACAAGATGGTAGTATGCCCTGAATGCAACGGTAAACGCCTAAACAAAGAAGCTCTGCATTTCCGCATCGACGGCAAGAATATTAGCGATGTGTCAGACATGGAATTGCAATCACTCTACGATTGGGTTACCAATGTAGAGGAGAAAATGAACACCAAACAACGTGCTATTGCCCACGAGATTATCAAAGAAATCAGCACACGTTTAAAGTTTCTTTTGGATGTAGGACTACATTATCTAAGCCTCTCACGCAGTTCAGTCAGCCTCAGCGGCGGTGAAAGCCAACGCATACGCCTTGCGACACAAATTGGCACAAAATTGGTAAACGTATTGTATATTCTTGACGAACCAAGCATTGGACTTCACCAACGTGATAATGTACGACTCATTCATTCTCTGAAAGAATTACGCGATGAGGGCAACACGGTCATTGTTGTAGAACATGACAAGGACATGATGCTCAACGCTGACTACATCGTCGACATGGGGCCGTCAGCCGGCAGAAAAGGAGGCGAAGTTGTGTATCAAGGCACGCCTACAGAGATGCTAAAAACAGACACTTTAACATCTCGTTTCCTCAACGGGAAAGAGGAAATAGAAGTGCCTAAAGTTCGAAGAAAAGGAAATGGCAAAGTCCTCAGTATAGTAGGAGCAAAAGGAAACAATCTAAAGAATGTAAGCGTTGAAATTCCATTGGAAATGTTAGTTTGCGTAACCGGAGTAAGTGGAAGCGGCAAGTCCACGCTCATCAACGAAACCTTACAGCCTTACTTAAATCAACACTTCTATCATTCTAAAACAGAACCACTTACATTTGAAAAAATCGAAGGAGTAGAACATATAGACAAGATTGTAAGCGTTGACCAATCTCCTTTGGGGAGAACCCCTCGCAGTAACCCTGCAACTTACACAGACGTCTTCACTGAAATCCGTAAACTGTTTGTCGAAATGCCCGAATCGAAAATGCGTGCTTACAAGCCAGGACGCTTCTCGTTCAACGTAGCAGGTGGACGTTGCGAAACCTGTGGTGGCAATGGTTACAAGACCATCCAAATGAATTTTCTCCCTGATGTATTGGTACCATGCGAAACTTGCCACGGCAAACGCTATAATCGAGAAACACTAGAAGTACGTTTCAAAGGGAAAAGCATAGCAGATGTGCTTGACATGACCATTAACCAGGCAGTAGATTTTTTCGAGAATCAGCCTAAAATACTTCAGAAAATAAAGGTTTTGCAAGACGTAGGTATGGGTTACATCAAACTCGGGCAACCCTCCTCTACCCTTTCTGGCGGTGAAAGCCAACGCGTAAAACTCGCCACCGAACTGGCGAAGAAAGATACAGGCAAGACGCTCTACATCCTCGACGAGCCAACAACAGGACTCCATTTTGAAGACATCCGTACCCTTATGGTCGTACTCAACCGTCTTGTTGACAAAGGTAACAGCGTCATCGTCATTGAACACAACCTTGATGTTATCAAACTCGCCGACCACATCATTGACATGGGACCAGAAGGTGGCATACAAGGTGGAGAAGTCGTCGTTACTGGCACACCTGAAGCGATTGCCCTAAGCAATAAAGGCATCACAGCGGAATTCCTCAAAAAAGAACTTTAACACCCTTCTCTGCCATAAACATTACTTTCTCTTGGCTATTAATCATCCTTACAACATATTTTAGACAGGCCTTCGATAACGAGAAATGGATGCAGGGAACAAAGAAAAGTGCTGTTTCGTCGAACACACGTTAGTTAAGATAGCAAGAACAAACTGAATTATTATTATCGTACCCGTCGGGTTCGACATGTCGGACCCGACGGGTACGGCACATCGGACTCGACGGGTACGCTCTCTTGTTTATTGAAGAAACATAGAAAAAAGAGCTTTTCATTTTGTATTGTCCCCACTTATCCGTACCTTTGTACGCTTAATAAATTACAGAAACTTTGATTTATCCGAACACATACGAACAAAAGATTGGCTTTGACCAAATCAGAGAACACCTCACAACACTTTGCCTATGTACTTTAGGCGAAGGAAGAGTGCGTGAAATGGCGTTTTCCACGAACTTTGACAACATCCGGCGCCAAGTGAAACAAACGATGGAGTTTATGCACATCATACAAGAAGAAGATTTTCCAGACCAAAACTTCTTTGATGTACGTTCCTCTCTCAAACGTATTCGTATTCAGAACACATGCTTGGAAGTTGAAGAACTCTTTAATTTACAGCGTTCGCTATCCACAATACATCAGATTGTACATCTTCTTCATCGCTGTTCTGACGAAGAAAACACAATACCGATATATCCCCACCTCTATGCCCAGACCGCAGACGTAAAGACTTATCCGCAACTGGTCAAACGCATAGACCAAATTCTTGATAAATTTGGGCATGTCAAAGATACGGCATCGCCAACTTTATTAATGATTCGCCGCGAATTGGCAGCCACGGCGGGCAGCGTATCACGTGCTTTGCAAAACATTCTTAAGTCAGCAAAAGGAGAAGGGCTCGTTGACAAAGACGTATCCCCCACCCTCCGTGACGGTCGTTTGGTCATTCCTGTCGCTCCTGCTATGAAGAGAAAGATACGTGGTATCGTACATGACGAATCAGACACAGGACGCACTGTGTTCATAGAGCCAGCCGAAGTGGTAGAGGCTAACAATAAAATTCGCGAACTTGAAAATGAAGAGCGTAAGGAAATCAACCGCATCTTAATGGAGTTCACTCAGATTGTACGTCCTGAACTTCAAGATATTTTATTTAGCTATGATTTTTTGGCTCAAATTGATTTCATCCGTGCTAAAGCTAAATTTGCCATCATTACCAACAGCACAGAGCCTCGCATGGAGAACAAGCAGATTCTTGACTGGTCGATTGCTGTACATCCGCTATTGGAACTGAAGTTTAGAACTTACAATACACAACACCCTGAAGAAACACCCCGAAAAGTCATTCCGCTTGACATAACACTCACACAAAAGCAACGCATTTTGCTCATTTCGGGTCCGAATGCAGGCGGAAAGTCCGTGTGTCTCAAAACGACAGGGCTGCTGCAATACATGTTCCAATGCGGAATGCCTGTACCTGTTGCCAAGAGCAGTATTTTCGGCATTTTCCGCAATATTTTTATTGATATTGGTGACGAACAAAGTCTTGAGAATGACCTTTCCACATACTCTTCGCATCTCCTCAACATGAAGAACATGATGAAGCATTGCGACGGGTCGAGTCTTATCCTGATCGACGAATTCGGAGGAGGTACCGAACCTCAGATTGGCGGTGCAATGGCAGAAGCAATGCTGAAGGTCTATAATAAAAAACACGCTTTCGGTGTCATTACCACCCATTATCAAAATCTGAAGCACTATGCTCAGGAAACAGATGGAATTGTAAATGGCGCTATGCTTTATGACCGTCAACTCATGCTTCCACTATTCCAGCTCTCCATCGGAAATCCCGGAAGTTCATTTGCTATCGAGATTGCCCGAAAGACCGGCATTCCCGATGAAGTCATCCAAGATGCCAATAAGATTGTTGGAAAAGACTACATCAACTCAGACAAATATTTGCAAGACATCGTACGAGACAAGCGCTACTGGGAACAGAAACGCCAGAACATCCATCAGCACGAAAAGCAGATGGAGCAAACAATCAAGCGATACGAAGAAGACATCCAGAAACTGCACGACGAACGTAAAGCGATCATAGCACGTGCCAAAGAAGAGGCTGAACAGATTTTGAAGGAATCAAATGCAAAAATAGAGCTAACAATCAAAGAAATAAAGGAAGCTCAAGCAGAAAAAGAACGTACTCGAATAATTCGTCAAGAATTCGTAGATTTCAAACAAGACATCCACGAGATTGATCCCAACATTACTGACGAGAAAATACGTCGTCAGATGGAGAAACTGATGGCACGACGCAAAAGAAAAGAGGAGAAGAAAGACAAAGGGAAAGAAAAACCTATTCTCTCCATATCTGCCAACGCAACCGTTTCTACAAACGCAACAAAGCCATTGGAAATTGGCTCTTATGTACGCCTGAAAGGTCAAAGCACTATCGGGCAAATTCAAAAGATTAGCGGAGCAGAAGCCCTTGTCGTTTTTGGGCAAATCACTACCAACGTGAAGATGAAGCGCCTCGAACCTTGCGATCCACCAAAAAAAGACAAGAATGTGGCAGCAACTTATGTCAGCGTGCAGACACAAGACGAAATACGCAACACCACCCTCAATTTCAAAGAACAGCTTGATGTGCGTGGTTTGCGCGGCGACGAAGCCATTCAAGCCGTCACCTATTTTATAGACGATGCACTTGTAGCACGAGCCTCTCGTGTGAAAATCCTGCATGGAACAGGCACGGGAGCACTTAAAACAGTTATTCGGCAATACCTCAACTCTATCCCTCCTGTAGCGGACTTTTATGATGAAGACATCCGTTTTGGAGGTGCAGGTATCACTATAGTAGAACTTGTATAACCTGCTCACATATTGGGCTATTTCAAAACAAAATAAATATGAAAAGAATCATTACACTCCTCGTATGTGCAACGCTAACTTTCACTGCTCAAGCACAAACAGATAGCATTGCACCTATACCAATAATGCCCCCCACTTATCCATATTTGACACCCCTTCCTGTTACTGAAGATTTCCAAACTGACATCTTAACTTATCAGTTTGACAAAGCAGATGCTGCGGCCAAAAAACTCATCGCTACAGCCAAACGCCGACGAAAGCCTACAACAGAATACGACAATGTTGTAGAAATCTGCAAAAAGGGAGAAAGCGGATTTCGAGGCGTAGATCGAGTTATCATTGTGGACAGCGTAATTGTTGACAAGGAAGATTTTTTAAAGGCCTATCCTCTATCTGCAGACCTCGGAACACTGACCATCTCCGATAAAGGCGATATCGTGCAGTATCAAACCCAGCTCAATGGTATGGTTCTCATTCCCGTCAGCACATCTGACACCACAGCTCTCCAAATAACTCGCTACTACTTAGAGAAAGGACAATTTACAGAAGGAGAGGTTATTGAAGGACTTGGTATTGAAGGTGATATCAACTATCCCTTCCTCATGCCTGACGGACAGACATTCTATTTTGCAGCACGAAGTGATGAAGGCTACGGGAACTATGACCTCTACGCGACCCGCTACGATTCAGACTCCAAACGTTTCTATCAAGCTGAAAATATGGGATATCCCTACAATTCTTATGCCAACGATTACATGCTGGTCATTGACGAAGCAACCAACCTCGGATGGTTCGCCAGCGACCGTTTTCAACCTAATGGAAAGGTGTGTATCTACACCTTTATTCCCAATGAATCGCGACAAACAATAGATTATGAAACAACCGACATTGAGATCATCCGTACAGCAGCATCCCTTCGTTCAATTACTTCCATTGCACTCACCGATGAACAGAAGCAAACAAAAGCCGATGCTCTTCGACGCCTGAAGCAACTCTCATCCACAACATCAGCAACAACACATAAAGATTTCGAATTTGTTCTTAACGACATCAAAACATGCTATACGCTCAATGATTTCACTTCATCTGAAGCCAAGCAGCTATGCCAGGAATGGTTGCAAAAAACTAAAAACCTTTCCGCCCTCAACGACCAGCTGCAACAGACGCGTGAAACTTCTCCTACTGCCCGACAGCAAATTCTCAATCTCGAAACACGCATCATGGAACTCCAAGACGAAGTGTATAGACTTGAAAAGCAAATCCGCAAAACAGAACTTTCCAAATAGCGGCATGTCTTAACACGGAAAAAGAATAACATAGAAAATGCTATTTTCATCTATTTACAAAAAGTCATGAAAACCTTTCCGCCTTCAGAACTCATCATCAATGCCGACGGTTCAGCATTCCACCTCCATCTGCGTCCCGAACAGCTTGCCGACCGTATCATTCTTGTGGGAGATCCTGATAGAGTCAACACCGTAGCAGTCCACTTCGACCATCAAGAATGCGAAGTCAGCAACCGCGAGTTTCACAGTATTACAGGAACGTATCAAGGGAAACGTATCACCGTCCTCTCAACAGGCATCGGGTGCGACAACATTGACATCGTCATGAATGAGCTGGATGCTCTTGCCAACATCGACTTTAACACGCGTACCGAAAATCCAACACACAAAGCCTTAACCATCGTGCGCATCGGAACTTGCGGAGGGTTACAACCTTTTACTCCCACTGGCACATTCATCGCCTCTGTCAAAAGTATTGGGTTCGATGGTCTGCTCAACTTCTACGACGGTCGCAATGATGTATGTGATGTTCAATTAGAGAAGGTTTTCAGACAGCACATGGACTGGTCTCCTCTCAAAGGTTCTCCCTATGTTGCCATTGCTGACACTGAACTCATCAATCAGATAGCACAAGAGGACATGGTGCGTGGAATCACTATCGCCAGTGGAGGATTCTATGGTCCACAAGGCCGCCAGCTTCGTTTGCGTATCCAAGACCCCGATCAAAACAAAAAGGTTGAAGCATTCAAACATAACGGCCTTCGTATCTGCAACTTTGAAATGGAATCATCGGCTCTCGCAGGACTATCCTCCTTGCTTGGGCACCGTGCCATGACCTGCTGTATGGTCATTGCCAACCGCTATACAACAGAGATGAACACAGAATACAAAAATACGATTGACACACTCATTATAAAAGTCCTCGACCGTATATAGCGAGATGGACACTATCTAATAAAAGGTGCAACAACAAACAATAGAACAACGCATTCAAAGACGCTTTAATAAAGCCACAGTAAACTATCAACTGTTGGCCGATGGCGACCATGTACTCATCGCTTTATCTGGCGGCAAAGATTCGCTATTGCTGACAGAACTAATGGCAAAACGCCAACAGATTCACCGTCCCTGCATTAAAGTAAGTGCAGTACATGTGCAGATGCTTAATATCGCTTATGAGAGTGATATACAATATCTGGAGAATTTTTGTTCAGAACGAGGTGTAAAACTACACGTTCTTACCACATCGTTTGACGCTTCCACTGACCGACGACACACACCTTGTGTTCTCTGTTCCAGAAGTAGACGAAATAAAATATTCCAGCTGGCACAAGAGCTTGGATGCAACAAAATAGCTTTTGGTCACCACCAAGACGACATCTTGCATACGGCATTGATGAACATAACCTTCGAAGGTACCTTCAGCACAATGCCCATATTGCTCAAAATGAAAAAAATGCCACTAACACTCATTCGTCCATTGGCACTCTGTAGCAAAAATGACATCAATGCTTATGCAGAAAAACATAACTATTTGAAACAGAAGGAGGCATGTCCTTATGAACAAACAACAAAAAGAAAGGCTGTTTCCGAATTATTTCCTCAAATTGAGCAGCTTAACCCTGAAGCCCGCCATTCCATTTGGCATGCATTAGAAAAAGCAAACAAACTGATTGAACAATAATAAACACACATAATTTTGAGAGAATGAGTACAATATGTGCTATATCCACAGCCCAAGGAGGAGCCATCGGAATTATCAGAACTTCTGGTCCCGAGGCTATCAGAATTACAAATGACATTTTTCATGGCAAACACCACCTCACAGAGGTCAAGCCCTACACAATGCACTTCGGCGAAATTCGCGACAACGATATTCTCATTGATGAAGTACTCGTTTCTGTATTTCGTGCACCTCACTCTTATACAGGAGAAGACTCCACAGAAATTTCTTGTCATGGTTCTGCCTATATTCTACAACGCATCATAGAATTGCTCCTAAAACATGGATGCACAATGGCAAAACCAGGCGAGTACACACAACGAGCATACTTAAATGGGAAAATGGATCTCAGTCAAGCTGAAGCTGTAGCCGACCTCATTGCTTCCAAGAATGCTTCCACCCACAAAATTGCCCTACGGCAAATGAAAGGCGGATACAGCACAAAGCTCAAAGAGCTACGAAACAGGCTTTTAGAAATGACCTCATTATTAGAACTGGAACTCGATTTTTCGGAAGAAGATGTAGAATTTGCAGACCGTCAGAAACTCATCCAGCTAGCAGAAAACATCCACCTTGAAATAGAACGGCTTACTAACTCTTTCCATCTCGGCAATGCCATCAAGAATGGTGTACCTGTTGCCATTATCGGAGCTCCCAACGTAGGAAAAAGCACTTTACTTAATGCGCTATTACGCGATGACCGTGCTATCGTATCTGACATTCAAGGCACTACTCGTGATATCATTGAGGATACCATTACTCTGCACGATATCACTTTCCGCTTCATCGATACTGCAGGCATCCGCCATACCAACGATACCATCGAGCAGATGGGCATCGAACGCAGCATCAAAGCCGCTCAAAAAGCACAAATCATTCTCCTCATCACAGAACCTGACGTTGAATTTCCCGATGTACCCATACGTCAAGATCAGACAATCATCAAAATTGTCAATAAAACAGAGCATTTTCAAGCCCTGAATAACATTGGACTCCAAGAACTCGAAGCACAACTTGTTGCAGCAGTTCCCCATGACTACAACGACCTCCTCGTCACCAACCTCCGCCATTTCGAGGCTCTAACTAAAGCCAATGCAGACATTCAAAGAGCTCACGAAGCTCTAATACTCAACATTTCAGGCGACCTCGTTGCAGAAGATCTACGCCAATGCCTCATTCACCTCGGCGAAATTCTTGGTCAAATCACTTCAGATGAAATATTAAGCAACATATTCTCTCATTTTTGCATCGGGAAATAGGAATTGGTACTCTAAATGGTACTCAATTTAACGGAAACAAACGGAAACAACTTGAATTTGTGAATGTTATAAGCACAAGTCAAGTTGTTTCCGTTTATTGTTATTGCATACAGATATATTTGAAATTGCTCAAATTTGGCACACGTTTTGGCACACGCGAGCCAACGTGTGCCAACTTTTTTGGCACATATTAGCAATGTTTACCAACGGTACCGGATTAGATAACATTCTGATTTCTATTAGAATGTCATCACGCATATATTTTAACTATTCTATTTTATTGGCATATTTAACATAAATAAGATTGTAAATAGTTGTTTTTCAATGGTTATATTTCATATTGATTGTCTATTGCATCAATAAAAAAAGGTTCAAATTATTTGTATAGTTTACCAATAACCTTTAACTTTGCATCAAAACAACGTCAAAAACTCGCAAAAAAACGCCTGTTTTCAGTACTTTAATAGTAAAATTAGAAGTTCACCAAATTCAGAAAATTGATTCAAATACATAAACTATGAGCAATAAAAATATTGTACCCGACCAGAAGGTAAAATTGAGAAAAAGAAAACTTCCTAGTGGTAATGTTGCCCTATTCTTGGATTATGTACAAAATGAAACAAGAATGAGAGAGAGTCTGGGTCTTACTCTCTATCCTGGTACAACAACGTCTATTAAGGAAAAGAACCAACGTACTCTTCTTAAAGCAGAAGCCTTCAGAATTGAGAAGGAAAAAGAGATTCTTCATTTAGTTCAGAAAAAAGAGAATCTTGGTGCCAAAACTCTCTTCTTACAATATTATAGAGATATGGTTGAAGAACGACATGGTAATCCAGACACACAAGGCAATTGGGGAAATTGGAAAAGTTGCCTCCGTTATCTTGAGATATATGCAAGTGAAAAGACAACTTTTGCAGATATCACACCAAAATGGGTACAAGGTTTCAAGTCCTATCTTGATCATGTTGAAAAGGACACACATAAAGAAGGAATCAAAACCAGCAAAAAGGGTTTCAATGGGCTTTCTCAAAACTCCAAGGTATCATACTTTAATAAGCTAAAAGCATGTCTGAACAGAGCATTTAAGGAAAGAATCATAGATTATAACCCAGCAGAAGTTGTCAAAGGCTTCAAAGTTCCTGATACTGAACGCCAATATCTTACTCTTGAAGAGGTGAAGCTATTAGCCAACACACATTGCAAATATCCCGAACTAAAGAGAGCATTCCTATTCGGTTGTTTCACAGGTCTCCGTAAAAGCGATATCATGAAACTTACTTGGGGAGAGGTTCAAAAATTTGGTCAATACACACGATTGGTCTTTAAACAAAAGAAAACGGGTGGACAGGAATACCTTGATATACCAAATGTTGCCTTAGAGTATTTGGGTGAAAGAGGAAATGAAAAGTCAAGCGATCTTGTATTTCGTTCTTTCAAATACAGTTCCGAAACATCATTGGAATTACGTCGATGGGCACTTGCTGCTGGAATATCAAAGGATTTTACATTCCATTGCAGTCGTCATACGTTTGCTGTACTGCTACTAAATTCAGGAGCTGACATCTATACTGTATCAAAGTTACTTGGGCACAGAGAACTTC
This sequence comes from uncultured Bacteroidaceae bacterium, assembly GCA_904501945.1. Lineage (GTDB taxonomy): Bacteria > Bacteroidota > Bacteroidia > Bacteroidales > Bacteroidaceae > Minthosoma. Next base: position 2,315 of record CAJGCU010000017.1, on the reverse strand, counting down.
AAACCACACAAATTTATGCCCATATCCTTGATAAGAAAAAGCAGGATGCCATATCAACTATTTCAGACCTATTCGACAAATAGTAGCTATGATGATAATTGAAAGACATGAAGCAGCTATGGCAATAGCCATCATAAACAAGATTTCAAAACTTGTCTATGATGGCATACGTCTTAATAGTGTAGATGCAGTAGAATATACCCTATCTGATCACCCTGATTTCCAAGAAATAACAAAATCCATCATTAAATATATAGATGGCGATAAGGATAAGAAATTATATGACCAGCTTATCTATCTTGTTGATTCAAGTTTATTCAGCAAATTCTATAAGAGTTTGAAGGACAAAAAACTTAAGATAGAATTATCGAATTTGATGGATTGCCTTGATACACTTCATGAGTATGCCCAACAATGCACGAAGGAATATTATAAAGATTATCCCGATTTAGTTCCCTTCTTTGCAAACGATGAGATTAAGGAACTTTTGGACAGAGCGGTAGAAGCAGGTTTCTTGGACGACAAATACCAACCCAAGAAAACCACCAAAAGATATCATCTTAAACTTATCGCTTATGCGATTGTCAATATTAAAGAGCTGAACACTCGTAATAAATGGTGCCATTTTGAGAAATTATGGAACACCGGTAGTAGTCGTATCAGTGCAATCAGAGTGCCAATGACGAAAGCAAGAGACGTATATAGAGTTACCAAACTTTATCCTGAAGTGGACTTTTACAATTTCCTTAACACGAAAGAGTGCGCTAAGACATTCGATACAGATCTAAACAAAAAACAAGCAACATGCCTATGCAAATTGCTTAAAACAAATGGTTTATTGGATGCTAGAGTAACAACAGAAGCTTTCCTTGCAATAATGAATCTGCTAAGGCTTCCTCCTACCCCCATAAATTGGACAGGCTCACTTGATTCTCTTATCTATTTTACAAGAGTAATGTTTATGGAACTGAACCCCGGTTTTGCGCATTTAACTGCCAATTGGTTTACAAACAAAAATGCCAATGTCAACTATGGCACAATAAAAACCAAAAGCAGTCAGTTGAACCGTTTCCCCGAAAGATACGATTTCATACCTCTTATTGACAACCTTATTCTACAAGCAAAGCAAATTGGAGAATAATTTGAGACATCATAACCCTTCCTCTTTATAGATGAAGGGTTTCTTATATTATTAACTTTTAATACTTTAAAAAATGAAGAAAAATTCTTCTTTCATCTCTCTTTTTGGTTGGATCGAAACCAAACAAGAAGAGAATGCCTTACACAGGCACCGAAGGTTTATTCCAGATTTGGAAGGAAACCATGTCAATGTACCGTTTAGTTGTGATTGATTACAACATTCATTATCAGTCTTTTGCTGACGATTTTATCAATTCCAGAATCCATCATGATTCTACTGATGCTGAATCCAAAAACGACCATGCAGTTATAATAGGTCGGATTCAAAAGCTGCTTCAGTACGAAGAACTCATCAAGAAGTATTGTAACAGGCCCTTAACTGACGAAAACTTTATCTCATGCATGTATGACCTGATGGTCAATACCAAGCAGACCACTTCTTATCTAAGCCATAATTTCCAGTGTCATTTCAATAGGAAAACTATCAATGTCATTACTGAAGCAGTAAACGCAATTGGACTATTTAAGGAAGAAGTAAAGCCAATGGATATGGAACGTTTCTTTAATGAATGCAAATCTAATATAGTGCCAGCATTCCATTCAAGAAACAATCAGCACATAGCCTATTTCCTTAACCAAATGGATTCATATGGGCTTATTTCTCGTAATTACCAATATGTGATTGAGGTTAATAAATTGATTCTTGGTCCTAAAAATGGCAAGTTGCTTACCGCACATAGTCTCACTTGTGCACTTTCGCAAATAAATGCTGTAAACAACCCCATTAAAACAATGATTGAAGAGTGGGTTAAAAAGATTAAATACTCATCATTAGAGAATGGTATTTAGGATTTAGCTCTGATTTAGTAGAGAGTAGAATATACAGTATTCCACTCTCTACTGCTTTTATATGCCTCTCGGATACATAACCATAATTTTGCAAACAGAAGGCATACCGGTTAAACTTTTAGAATATTAAGTTAACTTATTTACAAGAATTATGAATTTAAAAACAGAACAACTGCTTAAAGTGATTGAGCAAGCAAGTGGCATACCAGAGATTCTTAATAAGAAAGAAGAACTTGATGAGATTATAGCAAAGTTCACAGCTGTTGAAGAGTATTTAAAACGCTTCGGCTCACTTGAAGAGCTGACAGAATACTTCAAGAGTATGG
>CAJGCU010000016.1 GCA_904501945.1 uncultured Bacteroidaceae bacterium | reverse complement strand
TGACTTCGATTTTCCTTGTTTTTTTATTTTTTTTAATTGATTGAGGATGAATTGAATACTTTTAAAACTCTACGGAAAAAGGGCGAAAAACCTCAAAACTCTACGGAAATTTGACAAAAACTCCCAAAACTCTACGGAAAAAAGGCGTTTTTGGGGAAAAACTCTACGGAACACCCCCGAAAAAGGGCAAAACTCTACGGAAAACTCTCAGAAACTCTACGGCGATGGAATGAAAATTCTGTCGCCGTCTTTTTGTCTGTAACTTTGCGGTGGAAATCAGCTCGAAGGGGCGGAAATGTTTAACTTGCAAAGGAATGGAGACTATGCCTAAAATCATTATTACTAAATCGGAGGATCGGCTGCGGCTGATGCAGCAGTTTGGCTCTCTCTCGCGTGGATATATGTATCACAGTCTGGCGTTTGAACGAAACTCGCTGCGCGCTTCTAGCATTCGATCATGGGCGATGAATAACCTGGAGTCGGCAAGGGTGGTGGAGGATTGACCAGCCCGCGCGCTGGGCGGAGTTTGGATGAAAGTTGAGAGTTGCGAATTGGAAATTGAAAGTTGAGAGTTGAAAGTTGAAAATTGAGAGTTGCGAATTGAAAGTTGGAAGTTGAAAGTTGAGAGTTGCGAATTGAGAATGGGGGTTGTTGCCCTGTAATATTAATAATCACTTAAAAAAAGTAAAGTAAAATGAAAGAAATGACTTTGGAACCTGACCGTAAGTATCGCGGCAGTGCATGGGTGAATGCCTATGGTGAAATTCAGTTTCGTCCTTATCAGCCTGCGGCTGCTCCGAAGGGGCTGCGACTGGTGGCTGAGCATGAATCGTTCTCTATTTATGAGAGCAAGGACATCTTTAAGGTGTCGGTGAAGTTTAGCAAGGAGGATTTTGATATGCTTGCTGCCTCTAATAAAATGATGTTTATCTTGACTCAACTGGAACAGTATCTGACATGAAAATTGATATCTACAGGAATAAGCGAAGTGTCCGGCCCTGTATCTCTGTGCAGTCGCACGACGAGTTCAGGCACTGGCTCGACTGCCACGAGGAAATTGAAGCCTGCTGCACGCAGATTGAGAAGACGGGCAACAAGGAGTGGAAGGACAGTCTGCCTGCTATCATGCCGATGGGGACGGTGGGAGACAAGACGCGCAAGAAGGAGAATTGCACGCCGACGGGACTGGTGATGATTGATGTGGACGGAACGGAAAGGATTGATGCCAGAGGTGAGGAACTGAGGTTTGCTGACGAGGATTGCAGGCGGCTGGGGGTGCGCTTCATCCACATCACTCCTTCGCACAAGGGGCTGAGGGTCATTGCTGAGTGCCACGCTGATGGCATGGAGGCTACCGTTGGGCGCATAGTCAGCCAACTGGGGCTGGAGCGGTTCGGCGCTGTTGACCCTGCCTGCAAGGATCTTTCGCGGCTGTCGTATCTTGTGCCCCAGAGTTACTGGGTGTATGTGAACGGCCTGTTTGACGAGGTGCCATCTGAGAGCATCGAGGCGATGAAGGGGCTGCAGTGGACGGGCACGACGGAGAAGTACGCTAATGTGCAGACGAAGGTGGGCGAGGTGCTGGAGAATGACGAGCTGTTCAGGGACTTTAAGTATAATGGCATCAGGGTGGCGGACTTGGTGCAGGAGTGGATTGAGTCGACTGGCGGCGCACCTGAGGAGGGGCAGCGGCACACGTTCTATAACAATCTGATTGTGCAGTTCCGCAACTTGTGCAATAATGACGCGAAGATTGTGCATGCTGTGCTGCCGGCGTTTGACAGGCCGGTGGAGGAGACTTGGGCGCAGTGTGTGTCGCTCTGCTCGAGCAATCGCACGACGAGGCTGGAGAAGAACATTTACTTCTTTCTGAAGGACAGGGGCTATCTGCTGGATCGCACGATGGCGCAGGTGCCTGACAAGGCTGAGGAGCGTGAGCCGCTGCCGCCTATGCCAAAACTGCCGCCTGTCTTTCGCCAGTATGTGAATGCTGCGCCGCCTGACTTCAAGGTGCCTACCATAGTGGCTCTGCTGCCTATCTTGGGCACGCTGACGAGTCATTTGCGCGCCACTTACTTTGACGACTCTGAGCAGAGCACGGAGTTTATCTCGCTGCTGTTTGCGCCGCCCAGTTCGGGAAAGTCGTTCATCAAGAGGCTGTCGGGGCTGCTGCAAAATTTGCGTGACAGGGATGAACTGGCGAACGCGAGGGAGGAAATCTATGCGTCGGGCGAGCGCAGGAGGGGCGCGAACGATAGGGGGGAGGAGGCGCCGAGGGTGTCGGTGCGCATTGTGAAGCCGCTCATTTCTATTCCGGAGCTGCTGACGAAGATGCGCAACAACCAGGGGCATCACATGTACATCGAAGCGGAGGAACTGGACACTTTTACGAAGGGGAACCGCACGGCGGGCGGCGACAAGAGTGACTTGTGGCGCATCACTTGGGACAATGGGTTCTATGGGCAGTACTACAAGAGCGCGAACACGTTCAAAGGCGAGGTGCAGATGTTTATGAATCTGCTGTTCACCTGTACGCAGGACCAAATCAACCGCTTCTTCAAGAATGTGGAGGACGGGCTGGTGACGCGCTTCTCGGTATGTCCCATCGAGAACCAGCAGTTTGCGAAGTTTGTGCCCTGGAAGGCGATACCGAAGACGGAGCAGGCTCAGATTGACAATATTCTGAACAGGCTGGAGATGAAGGTGTACAAGATGCCGCTGAAGTTTGACAAGAGCGTGCTGCTGGATGTCGCGCCCGAGGACTTCGACAGGGTGGTGCCGTGGCAGTATGACTTTCAGCCGCTGGAGCGCGTGGACCTCTCTTACATCTATCAGCCGTTGCTGGATTGGCTCGAAAGGGAGCGGGTGGTGTCGGCTGAAACGCTTAACCCTGCCAGGGACGTGTTCCGTCGCCGTGCTGCGGTGAAGGGGTTTAGGCTGGCGCTGATGTGCCATGGGCTGTACAGCAATGTGGGCAAGAGGGAGAGAGGGATTATTATCGACTTTGTGAGGTGGTTCTGCACGGTGGACCTGTATCACAGCCTCTGCCAGTTTGGCGAGCAGTATAACGAGATGCAGAACAGCGTGAAGGCTAAGGGGGTGCCGCACGACAAGGTGTTTTCGCGCATGGGCGACACGTTTGGCAAGGAAGATGTGCGCATGGCGCTGGCAAAGGCTTTTATTAAAACGCCTGTCAGCAATGTCATCTCGCTGTGGAAGGCGAACAGGCTCATTGAGAAGACGGGTGAGAATATGTATCGGAAACTGAAATAGGTGTTCTGCTTTCTGTTTCAGGAGCGATGAATATAAAAAAAAATGATTAACTGAATAATAACTTAAAACGATGTTTGTACAAGGATTTATCAAGAAAATCGGTATGCCTCGCGAGTGGGCGACCGGCAACGGAGAGAAGAGACTGAGTTATCCATGCATTATCAGCATTCCCTATGTGAACGACAGGGGGGAGGCGAAGAATGACGAGATTCTGGCTGAGCACACCATCGGCAACGATGCCTATATGGAGAGCTTGCAAAGGGCTGTGCAGGAAGGCAGGCGCATGGAGTTTCAGCTGGGCTTTGCCGTGAAGGAGTGGCAAGGCAGGGAGTTTATGAATGCAAGGCTGTATAATATTCAAATCATGCTATAACGATGGATAAGAGCAAGTGGAATATCGGTCGCGTCCTGTGGCTGCTCCGAGAGATTATTTCTTTTGTGATACAAATTAAAGGAAAGAAAAAATATGGGAAGAATGAAAACAACGAGAGGGGTGCGCAATAACAATCCTCTTAACATCAGAAAAGACCCCAATACCAACTGGCTGGGGCAGGTGGGAGACGATGGCGCGTTCTGTGTGTTCTGCTCGCTGGAGTACGGTTTCAGGGCGGCATTCAGGTGTCTGCGCACCTATAACAAGGTGCATGGCATCTATAAGATTGAGGACATCGTCAGGAGGTGGGCTCCCCGATTTGAGAACGACACTGAAGCCTATATCGAGATGGTGTGCCGCCTGACGGGCAGGAACAGGGAGGAACGCGTGGACGTGAAGCATCATTATCACACGGCTATTGTGCTGGTGCGAGCTATGGCGAAGGTGGAGACGGGATGCGACTACAGCTACCTGGATGTGCTGAGAGGCTGGGAACTGGCTTTCCCCGATGGGGCGGAAAGCGTGAGAAGGGATATGGATAAAATTGATTACTTGGGCATCTTGCCCTAAAAAGGAAGGAAAGATGGTGAAATTTACGCTTACAAGAACAATCGGCACGGCCTCATTTACGGCTGGGGTGCTGGCGGAAGAGACAACGGGATTCAAGTGCCATACGCTGGAGCGGAGAGACCCCGACAGCGGAGGGGGAAGAAAGTATATGTATGCGCTGCCTGTGGGAGAGTATAAGCTGCGGGCGCAGATGGAGGGCTTGCAGTGGCAGCTGTGCGTGAGCAAGCAGGGCTATTTCTGCAATGCGAAGCTGACGAGCAGGGAGAACCCGAGAGAGGCTGACTGCGGCTGCATTTGCGTGGGTGCGGAGGTGGACTACGCAAGTGGTACGATTGCACGGGGTGCGGAGGTGACGGCTGCGCTGTCGGACTTGATTGAGAGGCTGCGCATGGACGGGAGGCTTTCGCTGATGCCTAAGCCTTGCGAGATTGTGCTGGAGGTGAAGAAGAGTGATGCCTACTTCTATGATGAGGAGGCTGGACGCATCAATGGTGTGGAAGAGGAGGATGAGGATGCTAACTGGGACTTCACATGATGGTGAATTATCTGAAAACAGCTAATCCGAAGGGGTATGAGGGGGTGAGGGAATATCTGCAAGGTGTTCTTCTGCGAATGTGTGAACTTTACCCTAAGGGCTATGTGGAGACGCAGCTGTTTCTGCATGATTTCTACGGATACAGTATTGCTGACATCAGGCGTGTGGTGCTGATGGCGCGGATGCCTGTGTATTTCGTGGTGCAGTGGGGTACGAAGGATGGAAAGCGCATGGCGTGTGACTTGCTGAGCAGAATGTTTCATGCCTTGGGGAGCAGGGGGAGGGCTGAGCCGTTTGATTACACGAGTTTCTCGCTTGCGTGGGAAGCGGCGATGAGTGCGGCGATGGCACGGAGGCTAATCTGAGATTGGTGCTTTAGGTGTGATGATAGACAAAGGGGTGCGCGTGCACCCCTTTGTCATTTTTTCACTTTTTCATTTTTTCATTTTTTAATTTTTTAATTTTCTCATTTTGCAACTTTTATTGTGGCTGCTATTTCTTGATGAGTCTTACACCGTAAATCTCGCCAATCTGTTTGCCGGGCTTGGCTACGAATTTTACACGAACTTGTGACTTGCCCTGCAGCAGTTCGGCTGGGATGTCGTAGGTTTCGTATTTGAACTCGGAGATGCGGTATTTGCCTGTATTGTTGATGGAGATGAGCAGTGTGTCGTCGATGAAGATGTCGAACTCGTGGCTCTTCCACTCGCCTACACCCCAGTACATCAGGCGCAGTGAGAGGTCGGTGCGCCCTGCTGTCTGCATGAGGTAGCTGAAGTAGTGCCCGTCTCTGGCATCGCGCCAGAAGACGTCGTTGGTGTTGCCTGTCTGTGACTGGTCGGTTTCCATCTTGTGGTCGGTCTCGGGCTGCTGTTCGCCGGGCTGCACTTTGTCTATGGTGCGTGCCTCCAGTTCTTGCCGCTCTTGCTCTGCCTTGGAGATGGCGTCGAGATGGCTCTTGTAGCTGTCTTCGGACAGGGCAAGCCAGTAAATCATGTAGCGTGAGTCGTGAATCTCGAAGAAGGGCTGCAGCTCGTTGCTGATGGCGTTTTCCATCTTTGTGCTGAGAGTGAAGTGCAGTGGCTTGCCTGGAACTGGGGTCAGCTGGCTGGCTATCTGCTCGACGTTGTCATTGACGAGGATGGGGGCTTCGTTGATGGGCAGTTTCTTGCCACCGGCATATTGTCCGAAGCGGCTGTCGTCGGCTATGAGGCTGGCCAGGTCTTCTGTTCCGGTCTTCATGCCCAGCAAGATGGGGCCGTGCATCAGGGCGATGTATTGCGGTACGTTGGGCAGGTACTTGATGCTGCTGTGCATAGGGAAGGTGATGTCGACGGTGTCGCCTTTCTTCCACTTGCGGTCGATGGTGATGTAGGATGATGGACCGCTGATGATGTTGACTGCCTTTCCATTTACTTTGACGGAGAAGTCGCCGGGCTTGACCCAGCCTGGGTAGCGGACGAGCAGCGGAAACTGCCCTTTGCCGCTGGTGATGGTGATGCGGCTGGTTTCGCTATATGGGAAGCTGGTTTCTTGGCGAATGGTGATGTTTTTCTCTTTCCAGTTCAGCTCTGATGCGGCGAAGAGGTTCACATAGAGGGCGCTGCCCACGTGGGTGTAGATGAACTGGCCGTACTTGCTGTGGTTCTCCATGCCTGTGCCTACGCAGCACCACATGGCCTCGTTGGGGGCGGAGTAGTTGCGGTAGTGGCGTGGACGGGTGGGGGTGAAGTACACGTAGCCGCCGTGTTCGGGATGCTGTGTGGAGAGGATGTGGTTGAAGGTGGCTTGCTCGTAGTAGTCGGCATAGCGTGCTTCTGGGTTGCGGCGGTGCATCTCTTCGGTGAGCTTCAGCATGTTGTTGGTGTTGCAGGTCTCGGGACCGTCGATGTCGTTGATGAAGTCTGTACAAGCTTCCTTGCTAGGGAAATGCTCGCGGCGAGAGTTGCCGCCAAAGGCTAATGAGCGTTCTCCTGTTACGGTGTTCCAGAAGAAATCGGCTGCGTGGTGGTAGCTCTCGTCGCCTGAGAGTTCGCTGATGCGTTCGAAGCCTACTGCCTTGGGCACCTGTGTGTTGGCGTGCATGTTGTCGAGGCAATCTATGCGTTGAGACATAGGAGTCAGCAGACGGCGGTGTGAGAATCGCTTGGCTACATCGAGGTATTTCTGCTGGTTGCCTGAAATGGCGTAAGCGTCGGCCAGCACTTCGTTCATGCCGCCATGCTCATTGCCCAGCATCTGTTCCATCTGGGCGTCGCTAAGTCCGGATGTCAGGTCGATGGCCCAGTCGCAGAAACCGAGAAAGAGTGTCTTTGCCTGCTCGTTGTCGCAATAGAGCCATGCATCGCGTAGGCCTGCGTACATCTTGTGCAGATTGTAGAAGGGTGCCCATGCACCGAAGTAAACGCCGAAGTTCCCTTTCTTGAAGTTGCTCCAGATGCGTTCGCTGTCGGGCATTCCGCCTACGTAGCCTTTGCCCCATTCGGGGTGGTTCTTGATGTTGGCTTCGGCGCAGAGCTGCAGTTCGCTAATCATGTACTCCATGCGTGTGCGGCACTCCTCGTTGCCTGTAGCGGCATTCTGAGCCATTGCTGTGAGGTAATGGCCGGCTACGTGTCCATCTAGCCCGTCCCAATTGGGATAGGCTTTGGCTTTGGGCTCTAAACCTGCCTCTTTGCGGTAGGGGGCTAAGAGGCGGTCGCAGTTATACTGGAGCAGTGTCTGGACATTCAGGTCGCGTGCTTTTTTCAATGGACCATCCAGCAGGGTTACATCTCCGAGCGGGAATTCGTTGTGGTACAGTTTGTCTTGTGCGTGGACTGCTATAGTGAAGGCTGTCAGGCATGCTGAGATTATAATTGTTTTCATGTGGTTATTGGGGTGTTGTTGTTGCAGGAGATTGGTTCTTTTTTATTTTTTTTCAGCAGTGATGACTTCTATGTCGCTATAACCTATGCGCTCTCCTTGTACCAGGCGCAGTCCTTCCAAGCGGATGGTGATGGCGCGTGTGGGCTTGCAGCGTATGGTCTGCCAGATGGGGTTGTTGGCGATGTTGGAGAATTCTCCTTCGCCAATGGTTTCCCAGTGCTTCTGGTCGGTGGTGGCGGAGATGCGATAGTGGGTGATGACTCCATCGCGAGTGTCTTGAGGCGGGAAATAGCTGAATCCTGTGACCGTTGCTTCTTGGTTGAGGTTGATAAGCAATGTTCGGTCGGTTGGCTGGAGGATAGAGTAGCTGGATGCTTGTTCCTTTCTTGCTTGTGGCTTTTTCTGGTTGATGTCGGGTGCCATGTAGATTCCGATTCTGGAGATGAGGGGGCATGCCTTTGCGTCGAGGATTGTGAATCGCAATTTGGTTGTGGTGATGGTCGGGAAGCAAATGATGCGGCGGTGCCCGATGGTGGTTAAACCGTCTCCGTTATTGACCAGGGCGTCTTTTAATGATACCCATTCTCCGTTGATGAATGCTTCTAGGGAGAATTTCTTCACGCGTTGCCCTAATGGGATGTATTCTTCTGCTAAAAATCGGTTGAAGGTGGTTGGATTCTTAAACTCTATCGTAAGGGATGCGTTGGTTATGTTGTCATCGGTTGCCCAATAGGTGTCATCTTTGCCGTCAAGTACTTTTGAAGCGGCGAATTTCTTTTTTCCGCCACGCGTGTTGGATGCTGTGACTTTTGCATTTTGGACAAGATCGGTTTTGAAGATTTCCTGAATCATGTTGTTGAAGGCGATGCCTCGCAGTGAGTCTGTTGGATGGATGCGTCCGTTGGGAGCGATGGGGAAATTGAGAAGGAGGGTTGAGTTGCGTCCTACAGACTTGTAATAGGTGTCCATGAGGTGGGAGAGGCTCTTTACGCTTCCGTTTTCTGTCTCGTGGTAGAACCAGCCTGGACGGATGCTGGTGTTGGTTTCGCCAGGCACCCATACGTTGCCGTTCTCCACTCCGTAGTGTAGCTGCTCGAAGGGAACGTTGCCTGTTTTGTGCAGCAGGCTCCAATTGGTTTCTCCGATGAAGCCAGCCTCTGTACCTACCCAGCGCAGGTCGCCGCGGTCGCCGCCGTCGTTCCAGATGAGGGCGTTGGGCTGCAGCTCGCGAATCATACGGTAAGTCTCCGGCCACTCGTAATAGGTCGTTCGGTCGATGTTGCGCCGTTCGTTGGCTCCGCCATACCAGCCGTCGCCACCGTGGGCTCCGTCAAACCAGACTTCGAACATGTCACCGTATTCTGTTAGCAACTCGCGCAGCTGGTTGCGGAAGTAGGTGATGTATTCTGGCTTTCCGTATTCGGGATGATTCCTGTCCCATGGGGATAGATAGACGGCATATTTTAGTCCTTCCTCACGGCAGGCTTCGGCCAGTTCGCGCACCACATCGCCTTGCCCGTTTTTCCAGGGTGAATTCTTTACTGAATATTCTGTGTATTTGGAAGGCCACATGCAGAAGCCGCAATGGTGCTTGGCTGTGAAGATAATGCCTTTCATGCCGGCCTGCTTGCAGACGCGTGCCCATTGGCGGCAGTCAAGGTTGCTGGGATTGAATAGCTTAGGGTCTTCATTGCCGTATCCCCATTCTTGGTTGGTGTAGGTGTTCAGGGAGTAGTGGATGAAGGCATACATCTCTAAATCCTGCCAGCGCAGTTGATTCTCTGTTGGCAAGGGACCGCAAGGAGCTGGAGTTTTTGTGTTTTGAGCTTGTATTTGGCTGTTCAGAAGGGTGATGGCTAGCAGTGCCATAATGTTCTTCAGTTTCATGTGGCGAAATAGATGTCTGTTAATGTGTTTTTGGGAATCAGAATAAACTCGAGTTAGTTTGTACCTCATTGAGGTGACATGTGGATTTTGGACGGTTATAGACAGTAGGGGGGTGCTTTTTTTGATGTGAGTTCGATGAGTAGAGGGGTGCTCTATTCATCGAACTCGTTGAGGGTTATTTCTTTATTTTCAGTACCGGCATGATGTTGTTCAACTTTTCGGGCAGGCTGACTGTGAGCGCGTCTGCCGTGCGGGTGAACTGGACCTTTCCATAGCCGAGCAACTCAACTGACTTGATTTTTTCGGGGTAAAGTTCTGAACCTTCTGCAAGCGATTTAACACTGATAATCATGTCTTTAGGCCATGCAAGCGCTGAGACGTAGAGGCTCTTTTCTGTTTGTGTGAAGCGTATCTCGTTGGCGCCGGCCCTTGTGTACTGTCCGTCGTTGAAGCCTTGTGCGTTGATGGCGATGTCGGAGTTTGCGATGGGACCTTCGCCGAAGATTTTCCATGGGCGTGTCTTGACGATGCTTTCGCTGTTGATTTTCATCCATGCGCCGAACTCCTTCATGATGGCGATTTCTTTTTCATCAGGGGTTCCGTCGGCGCGGAGAGGCACGGAGAGAAGCATGTTGCCGTTCTTGCTGACGATGTCGACCAGAAGCTTGGCTACGGTTGCTGCGCTCTTATATCCGTTTCTTTCGTAGACACCGTTGTTGTAGTGCCAGTCGCCAAGGCAGTTGCAGCATTGCCATGGACGAGGCATAATCTGGTTGGGGGCGCCTCGTTCTACATCCCAGACGAGTGCATCTTTCATGTCTTCTTCGAGAATCTTTCCGAATGCGACTGCCTGATTTTTCCCTTTGTTCAGTGAAGCGCTACGGTTATACATATGGGCTACAATCTTCATGCCGGCATCGCTGATGGGATAAAACGGGAGCACCGTCACATCGAAGTAAATCAAGTCGGGGTTGTAGCGATTGATGGCGTCTAGGGTGCGGTTGTAGAAGTTTGTCACGAATTCTTGGCTTGGCGGGCAGGCACCGTTCTGCCATCCCCACTGTCTGTGTATGACACCGTTGTCCCATGTGTTGTCGCTGAAGTCATGGTTCTGTGCGTAAAGTTTCTGGGGGTCGAGGCCTTTCCACCATTTCTCTGTCCCGTCAGCATTCGGCTTGTAACCGTCTTCTTTTGTGAGCCATCCGTCATATTTGACGCCGCGCTTCTCTCCTTTCATGTCGAAGCGGCGCGAGGGCTCATACCATGTCCATGCGTGGTCGGCATGGAAGGAAATGCCCAAAGGAAGCCCGGCTTTTTTTGCGGCTTTTGCCCATCCGTCCAGAATGTCTTTCTTGGGGCCTATGTTCTGAGAGTTCCACTCTTGGTATTTGCTGTCCCACAGGTCGAAGTTGTCGTGGTGGTTACCGAGCGCAAAGAAATACTGTGCTCCGCATTCTTCTTTGTAAAACTTCACCAGTTCTTCTGGTGTCCAGTTTTCAGCCTTGAAAAGGGGGAGGATATCCTTGAAACCTACTTCGGAAGGGTGTCCGTAATGTTCGCGGTGGTGGTTGTACTTGTAGTTGCCTTCCATGTACATTTCGCGTGCCATCCAGTCACCGGAGCCTTCCACGCATTGTGGACCCCAATGTGCCCAGATGCCGAATTTTGCATCGCGGAACCATTCTGGTACTTCGTATGTTCTGAGAGATTCCCAATCTGGTGTGAATTGTCCTGTGGCCATTGGTTCATCGTTTTCCAATACAGGAATTGGATAGTCTTGTGCTTGCAATGCGGTAAGAACGCAGGTGGCAAGGAGTGTTGTGAGAGTTTTTTTCATGTTAGTGTGTTAATTATTTTAATTGTATGTATACGCTGTAGGTTTCCTTGTCGAGAAGGAAGAAAGGGCATAGCTTGTATTGTTTTCCATTGTGGTTGAGTATGTATTCTCCTTCAGCCGAATCTTTTACTTGTAGATGATCAAGCAACTGCTCTTCTGTGAGGTTGAGTTTCACCTCTTCGTTGCCAACAAAGGCTAGAAGCTGCGGTCCATAGGATATGGCAACGGTATGTCCTTCGCCTTGCAGGCGATGTATGCGGAACTCGCTGTTGAGCGTAAGCTTGATTTCATCTCCATTTTTCCATTGTCGGCTGATGGCATAATGCTGTGGCTCTTTCGTCGTGCGTATTTTCTTCTCTCTTCCGTTGATGCTGATAGTTGCGCTTTCTGCCCACGACGGGATGAGCAGTTTCAGTGTAAAGCGCTGTTTCTGCTTCGTTTTCACCTTGAACGTGGTAGTGGGTGAGAGAGGGAAGTTTCCTTCTTGTGTGAAGGTGATGCCTCTTTCGTCCCATGTTAGAGTGGATGGCACATATTGGTTTACCCACAGCGATTGTTTATCGTGCCAGTAAATGCCTGTATTGAGACGTGTGAAGGCTTCTGTTGTCGAACCGCTGCAGCAGAAGAAGTCTCCTGGTTCTAGGTACTTCTTTGTGCGTGGCGAGCCAAGTGGCAGATGGTATACCATTCGTCCGGAAGTAGGACTTTGTATGGGCAGGATGGCATTCCAGTACATATCCATCATCTTGTCAGCATATTGGGGCTGCGCTGTTTGGCTAAACAAGTAAGCAGATAACTTCTGCGTGTTGTGAGTTACACAACTTTCTCCAGTCTCGGTGCTGAGCGTGTTGCTGAGCTTTCCTGCTTCTCCCCAGTGCTCCGCCGTTTTAGAGGTAGGAGTGGTGGGACGGGGGTGCGGACCGCTGCTGCTTCCATTCACGTAGGTGTGGTCCTTGTAAAGAATATCCCAGAAGTTTCGTGCAGCGTCCCAGTATTTCTGTTCGCCTGTGATTTGGTGTCTCCAGAAGAATCCATGTACTAGCACGATGTGGGTGTTGGAATGTAGTCCTGAGAGGATATCCTTGCCTTCAGACAGAGGTGTTGCAAACCATTCGGGATCGAACATGTGTGCCAGGCTCAGGTGCTTTTTATCATGCGAGATGGCATAGAGTTTGTAAAGCACTTCGTTCATGCCTCCAGCCTCGTTTGCGGGGTTGGCAGCTCGGGTGTCAAGCAGTCGACGTTGGCTTTCGATGGAAAGGTGTGACATTCGATTGTTGAAATAATCAGCCATCTTTAACACCATTTCATAGGCCTTTTTGTTACCTGTCAATGTGTAGGCATCAAGCAGTCCTTGCATGAGTTTGTGCATGGTGTAATAAGGAGCCCAGACGCCTCCAAAATTTCTCTCCAGTACATCGAAGTCTGTCTCAGGAAATGCGCTTAGGTATCCTTTCCCGTTTGTTCGCTGGCATTTGTCAAGCTCGTTGACCAGATAGTCTAGCCGTTGGGAAAGCCGGACATCTTTATACCTGCAAACAAGTGAGGACAAGGCTGAAAGGTAGTGCCCGGTGAAATGTCCTCGCAGCCCGATGTAGGGTGCTTCCCATCCTCCAAGAGGTTCAGCCTCTGAAGGTAGTCCGGCATTGAGACGGAAGGTGTGAAGCAATCGGTCGACGTCAATGCTTATGATGAAGTCGATGTCCATTTGTTCACGTTCTTTCACCCATGAGGGATTGAGTTCAACCTTGTCTATAGAAAACTCTTGTAAAGGCTGTGCTTCTACTGTCAGTGTAGAACAGAACAGGGATGTATATATAATGAAATGTCTGAAATTCATGAGTGGATGTACTTAATCGTATAGATAGAACATTCTTTCCATCATGTTCCATTTCTCATCACTGCGGGCATCTTCTTGGCAGCCCTGCAGCTGGGACACAAACGCTTCCCATTCGGCTTGGCGTGGCAGTGTGGCGAGTTTGTCCATCGCTTCTTGCCAGTTGAAGTCCTCTGGGGTGTCCACTATCATGACGAGTTTTGTTCCGAGAATGTAAATTTCCATTTCAAGGATTCCGACTTCTTTGATGCCGTCGCGTATCTCTTTCCAATGGTGCTCTTCAGAGTGCCATTTCAGGTACTCTTTAATCATTTCGGGGTCATCTCGTAGTTCTAAAGTCTGAACGTAGCGTTTTGTTTTCCCTGTATATGTTTTTTGCTTGTAACCGTCCATAAGCATAATAGAGTGTGAATCTATCTGAAATCGACTAAGATACGGAATACTTTTCCGGGATTTTCGCTCCACCATTTCATTGTATCCAAAGCTTCTTCGGGTTTGATGATTTTGGTGATGAGTTTATCTACAGGGCAAGTGCCACGTTCCATGTAACGGATGACTGCACGGAAGTCTGATGGAACTGCATTGCGTGAACCTCTGATATCGAGTTCTTTCTGCACGAAATATTTGGTTTGGAAAGAAACTTCTGATTTGGCATAGCCGATGCATACGACACGGCCAGTGAAGCCAACTTCGTCTATTGCCATCTGGTAAGTAGGAACACTGCCGACAGCTTCGATAACGACATCTAGACCATATCCTTGGGTGATGTCGGTCAGACGGTCATGTATGTTTTCTGTTTTAGTGTTGATGACATAAGTTGCTCCTAACTGCTGTGCCAAAGCCAGTTTCTCGTCGTCGATGTCTGCTGCAATGACTGTGGCTCCACGCAGTGCAGAGCGCACGATGGCTCCAAGTCCTACCATGCCGCACCCTATGACCATGACGGTGTCAATGTCTGTAACCTGCGCTCTGCTTACAGCATGGAAGCCTACGCTCATAGGCTCTACCAAAGCGCATTCCTTAGATGTGAGTTGTCCTGCAGGGATAATTTTTTCCCAAGGCATTAATATATATTGTTTCATGGCGCCATTGCGCTGCACGCCGAGAGTTTCGTTGTGTTGGCAGGCATTGGCTCTGCCGTTGCGGCATGAAGCGCAGCTGCCGCAGTTGGTGTAAGGGTTGCAAGTGACAACCATTCCTGCTTTCAGATGGTCTGGCACGTTGATTCCTACAGCCTCGATCACGGCTCCGATTTCGTGTCCTGGGATAACTGGATTTAATGCCATTGTGTTACGGCCCATGAACGTGTTGATGTCGGAACCGCAAAATCCGACATATTCAATTTTCAGAAGTACTTCTCCTTCAGCAGGAGTTCCTGGATTGTTGCAATCAATAACTTTAAGTTCTTGGTTGTGCGAAATTTGTATAGATTTCATTGATGTTTATTTTTGCAGTTGAATGTCTTTTTGGAGTAATGATTTGTATTTGTAGCCGTAGTAAGCGCATACAGCAAAGCAAACCATAGGGATGATATAAGCAATCTGATAAATGTGCTCATTTTGGTGCATGATGTAAGCTGTGAATTGAGGAACGCATGCGTTTCCTACAATTGCCATTACAAGAAAAGCTGCTCCAGACTTGGTTTGTTCTCCAAGTCCTTCGATAGCTAACGAGAATTGTGTTGGATACATGATTGACATGAAGAAAGAGATGGCAAGCATAGCATACAGACCCACCATGCCACCGCAGAATGATACGATTCCGCAGAGCGCAATGTTTGCCACAGCATATACCAGCAACATTTTTTCAGGAGCAAATTTTACCATCAGCATTGTGCCTATCCATCTGCCAACAAGGAATGCAAGCATGTAAAGACCAAAGAAGGTTGTTGCAGTTCCTTCGTCAATGCCAACGTAAGTACAGCAATAAACAAGGAAAAGGCTGTTTACGGCTGTCTGTCCGCCGTTGTAGAAGAATTGGGCAATTACACCCCATAGCAGATGAGGGCGTCGCAATGTGCTGAAATCTATCAGTTTTTTCTTTGTTCCAGTTTCTTCTTCCTGCTCTTCGGCAACTTTAGGCAGCTTGACAAAGAAAAGGATTGCAGCTACACAGATGAGGATTGCCGCCAGAATGAGATATGGCAATTTCATGGCATCTGTTTCTGTCTGTATGTATCCTTCCCACCCTCCAGGATAATCAGCTGGGATGGAGTCGCGAGTATAGGCGTTTCCGCTTAATACGAGCTTGCTGAGAAACATTGCAGCGATGAAGGCGCCCAAACCGTTGAAGGACTGTGCGAGATTCAGGCGGCGAGTTGATGTCGCTGGATCACCTAATGCTGTAACGTATGGGTTTGCTGCAGTCTCCAGAAAGCACATTCCTGTAGCGATGATGAAGAAAATGCACAAATATACGCCATAGCTTTTTACCATGGCAGCAGGTATGAACAGAAGACCGCCCAAGGCTGCCAACAGCAATCCTGCAATAATGCCGGAACGATAGCTGAATCGCTTCATGTACATGGCGATAGGGATTGGGCAAATGAAATAGGCGAGCCAATATGCGCTCTCTGTAAATGAGGCCTCAAAGGTGTTCAGTTCGCAAGTTTTCATCAACTGTCGAATCATGGTTGGCAGCAAATTGCTGCTGATAGCCCACAGAAAGAAGAGGCAGAAGATGAGTGATAGTGCAATGGTGTTTTTTTTCATGTTTTTATATTTTTCAAAGGTTATCAATTTTTATTTATTCTGACATGTTTTTGATATACGGTAAGTCTGGAAGGTTCTTGAATCCATAGAATTGAACTGCATTTTTGCCGAGGAACATTTCTTTTTCTTCTGCAGTGAGTTCATTTGACTTCAACACAAAATCGTATGACATTTTATAAGTGATGGCTGTGATGGTGCGTGGGTAATCGCTTCCCCACATAAGCCTGTCCATTCCTACCCAATCTGCGGCTTGCTTGATGCTTCGAATGGCATTGGGATAAGGATAGAATTCACTGTTATACAACCATGTGATACCGCCAGCCTCAATCGTCACGTTCCTTCCTGCAAGGGCAAGTTTAACTTGGCTTTCAAATGCAGGGGTTGTGACCATGCCGAAGTGACCTATGGCAACTTTTAGATTAGGACACTCTTGGATGATTTCCTTCATTTCTGAGATTTGGTTTTCGTCAGTGCCGAGACACATGGAAAGAATCATTTCTTGTTCTTCCATGTACTTGAACATTGACATCATGTTGTGCAGGGGGGCATTGAGTCGATGCCCCGGCACAGCAATTCCGTTCATGCCAGCATCGTGTACAGCTTGTGCCTCTTCTTTTGTTTGTGCCATGCCCATGCAGAAAAAGCGGTCGCTGTATTTTTCTTGTACCTCTTTCAGATATTCGTTCTGGCAGCCGTCAATGATTTCCTGTACGACAACAGCTCCTCCCACTTGAGCGTAGTTCATGTTTGAAAGAAAGATTTCAGCGGTGTTTTTACCGTCTATCATGAATGGCGGAATCATTTGTACTTCTTCATCCATGAAGATGCTTCTGCCGTCTTTAAGTGTGAGAATTCTTTTGCCGTCCACCCATGTGTCTTGCTTTAGCCATAGGTGAGAATGCGCATCAATAATTGTCATGTCTTTGCAATTTGGTTGTCATTCTAATTGGTATAGTGTGTGAAGTAGGGATTATGAGTTGGCCCAACTTACACGTTGCTGGTCGCCAATGATAGCTTTGACCTCATTGACCAGTTGCCAATCTGGTTCTTCGTTTGCCCATGCAATATTTCTCTTTACATTTTCAGGATTAGCAGAAGAGAACAGGGTGCCTGCAATGCGTGGGTTGCTAACTGCATATTGAACAGCGAGTTTTTCGATAGGATAACCTTTTTCTGCACAATACTGAGCTGCTTTTGTACAAACTTCGACTAGTGGTTTGGGAGCAGGGTGCCATTCTGGAACTCCGCGTTCAGACAGCAAGCCCATGCTTAATGGCGAAGCATTGATGATGCCAATACCCTTACTTTCAAAGAAATCAAGGAAATCTGTCAGTTTATCGTCGTTCAGGCAGTAGTGGCAGAAGTTTAGAATGCTTTCTACTGTGCCATCTTCTGAATGTTCAACAACCCATTTCAGATTCTCCAGTTGCAAGTCTGTAATGCCCACATGGCCTACTACGCCTTTCTTTTTCAGTTCCACAAGTGCAGGAAGTGTCTCGTCAACAATTTTTTGCAATCCGCCTTCCATTGCTGCTTGAAACTCAATGTCATGTACATTGATAAGGTCAATGTAGTCAATGCCCAGACGCTCCATGCTTTCATAAACACTTTCGGTGGCACGTTTGCCAGAATAATCCCAAGTGTTTACGCCGTTGGCGCCATAGCGTCCAACTTTTGTGCTCAGGAAATATTTGTCTCTTGGAATTCTTTTCAAAGCCATTCCCAACACCGTCTCAGCCTTGTAATGGCCGTAATAGGGGCTTACGTCGATGAAATTGATGCCGCCTTCAATGGCTGCTTCTACAGCTTCAATACTTTCATTCTCCTTAGTTGCACGAAAAACACTGCCCAGCGATGATGCGCCGAATGCCAAGTGGGATATTTTCATCCCTGTCTGTCCTAATTCTGTATACTTCATAGGTTTTATGGTTTTGTAATTTGTTGTGTCAAGATTTAGTAATCAGTTGAAGGATTGCTGAAGCAATAGTGCTTGAACATTCTTGAATTTGATGTGCCACACCTCGATGCAGCAGTCTGCCTCATATAAATGAAACGATGTGGAACATCGCAATTTTGAGATGTTTCTTGCAAGGCAATTGCTTCCCATTGCAAAGATACAAAAATTGTGTTCGAAGAGTTGAGGACGAAAATAAACTAGGATAGTACAAAATTGACATTACCGCATTCTTGTCCGATATTCCAGTGGTGTCACTCCAGTCACTTTCCTGAATTGTCTGATGAAATAAGAATGGTCATTGAATCCTAATCTGTAGGCAACTTCCTTTACTGAAATTTCCTCTGTCATCAGTAGCAGTTGGGCGCGGCTCACTTTTTTCTTGATGACATATTGCAGGGGGGACATTCCTAATATATCCTTGAAAAGTCTGATGAAATAAGGTTTTGAGACACAAGCAATATCAGATAACATTCCTATGTCTATTTCTTCGTCGATGTGGTTGTGGATATAATCCAGCACTTTTATCATCCGTTCGTCTTTTGTCTGGACTCTCGGTACGGCATGCTCCATGAATCTTGAAAATAGCAGCAATGTCGCTCCTCTCAGCCTCATCTTTTCCCACAGTCCCAATGCGTTGTATCGCTTCACGTAATCGGTGAATCTTGATACATTGTCATACGCTTTCGGATTGCTTTCTGGCAATTGGGCTTCAGGATGTGCATTCGTCATCTGTTTGAGTAATTGCTCATCTCCTTCTCCTGCTTTAACCTCTGTGGGAAAGTTGTACATCTCAAACACATTTGTCTCATTTTTAAATCCTTCATATACATGCAGATAATAATGTTCGAATACGCTATGGCATTCGTAAGAGTGTAGCGTATAGGCAGGAATGATGTAGAGAAAATGAGGACGTAATTTAATCATCTCCTTAGGCAGATGAAGCCATGCCTCCCCTTTGGTGACATAGTAGATTCGTGTGAAAGGAGATGATACCTCTCGCCAATTCCAGTCACCATTATGCTGAGCTTTTCCGACATTCAGCATCAATAGGTTTAAGGATTCGATGGGCATTTGCATAAGGCAGTTTAATTAGAACATTAGTCGTTCTCTATGATATTCAGCATTTTAATGGTTGCCTTGATGGCTGCTTCTGTCTGGTCTGCATCTAGGGCGCGGGTGCGGTAAACGTGTTCGTTGTAAGTCCATGAGATGGTTGTTTGAACAAGAGCATCTGTCCGACCGCCGGGAGGAATGCTGACCTGATAGTTGGTGAGCCAAGGGAAGGTTCGGTTAAGGCGGTTTTTATAGATGTCTCGCACGGCATGAACAAAGGCGTCGTACATACCGTCTCCCATGGCTGAGTTTTCAAAAATGTCGCCATTGACTTCGAGCTTGACTGATGCCATTGGCTTTAGTCCATAAGCCGTAGAGACCATGTAGGAGATGAGTTTAACTTTGTCGTCTGGGGCGGAGTGCTTGAGAACATCGGCTACGATGTAAGGGAGATCTTCCTGCGTGACAATTTGCTTCTTGTCTCCCAATTCAATGATTCGGTCAGTTACGCGACGTGTCTGTTCAGGGGTGAGTTCAAGACCTAATTCTTCAAGGTTTTTGAGAATGTTGGCTTTTCCTGAATTCTTGCCAAGGGCATATTCGCGTTTGCGACCAAAGCGCTCGGGCAGAAGCTCGTTACAGTAGAGATTGTTCTTGTTGTCGCCATCTGCGTGAACACCTGCGACTTGCGTGAATACATTCTCGCCAACAATGGGTTTGTTGGATGGTATAGCCATGCCTGACATACCTTCTACCAAAGTGGCAATTTTCCCTAAATTGTGTTCTGTAATATTTGTACGCACATGCGCATGGTCTTTCAAAATGGCTTGTACAGAAGAAAGAGGGGCGTTTCCTGCGCGTTCTCCCAGTCCGTTTACGGCTGTATGTACACCTTTGCAGCCTGCTTGTACTGCAGCCAATACGTTGCTGGAAGCAAGGTCGTAGTCATTGTGTGCATGGAAATCGAAGTGTAGTTCGGGATAGCGAGAAACCATCATTCGCATGAAAGAGGAGGCCAGTTGTGGGTGGAGTATTCCCAAAGTGTCGGGCAACATAAAACGCTTGATGCCGTAGTCTTTCAGCGCATCAATGAAGTCGAACACGTATTCGGGGTTGTCTTTCATGCCGTTCGACCAATCTTCAAGGTAGAGATTAACGCTAATGCCTAATGTTTTAGCGTATTCAATGCTTTGTTTGATGTCTTCAATGTGCTCCTCTAACGTTTTCTTCAGCTGGTATTTGCAGTGCTTTTCGCTGCCTTTGCAGAGCAAGTTTATATTGTGGCATCCACAGTCGTTAATCCAGTCGAGGGAAATTGTGCCATCCACAAAGCCGAGCACTTCTATTCGTTCAAGCATATTGGCTTGATGTGCCCATCGGCAGATGCTTTTCACAGCCTCTTTTTCACCTTCAGAAACGCGAGCGCTTGCCACTTCTATACGGTCAACGTTGAGATCTTGCAGCAGCATGCGTGCAATCATTAGTTTTTCGTGAGGCACAAAACTAACGCCATTGGTTTGTTCGCCATCGCGAAGCGTTGTGTCCATGATTTCCACAAACTTTTCCATGAGATAAGCCGTTTAAGTATTATGCGCTACAAAGTTAATAATTTTAATTTTGATTATAGAAAAACTATCCCTTTTTTATATTTTTAAGACCAATATTACAATGTTTAATACCAAAACAACATATCATTTAACATTTTTATATTACCATTATTACTGAATTGAAGAGTTTTGTTACCTTTGCAGCGTTAAAGAAAAATTATTGATAACGATTGGTATGAAAGTTTATGTTCTTACTTTGCTGTTAAGCTGTTTCGCGTTTGCAGCAGCTTATGCGGGAAATGAAGAGGTAGAGGAACGGAGTGTTCCGCAGCAGATGCAGACGGAAGCAAAGGCTTCTTCTGTTACGGCATCTTCAGCAGCGTCATCATCATCTTCTTCTACTGCTACCCTGGATGCCGCAGTAGAAAATATGCCAGAATGGACGAAGGAGCTGACCAGCCGCATACAGCTGCATGGCTATGCGCAGGGTGGACTTAATTACTCTCACAAGGGTGGGGTGGATACCAATACGTTTGAACTCAAGCGAGTGCTCTTTTGGGCAAACGCACAAATTACAGACCGATGGTCGTTTCTTGTTATGCACGATTTTTCCAGTGTAGTACAAGAATATTATACAGATTTTCGTATAACTAACAACAAGATGTTGATGGTTCGTCTTGGACAATTCAAGACTGGGCTATCTTATGAAAATCCACTTTCGCCAACAAGTCAAGAAGCAATTGATGTTTATTCCGAAGGCGTTGCTTTTTTGACAGGATGTGGAAGCGACCCCTTGCTTGGCGTTCAGTACGGGCGCGATCTCGGACTTTCGTTGTTTGGTGAGAGCAATGACGGAAAGTTTCGTTATGAACTTGACATCATGAACGGACAGGGTATCAACAAGAAAGATGGCAATGCTGAAAAAGATTTTATAGGACGTTTGGAATGGCGTCCGACAGCAGGGCTGAATGTGGTTGCGACAGGACAACTTGGACGTGGACATGCTATAGCAAAGTCACTTTATAACCCCAATATAGAGATTGGACAGAATTATAAGCGTAATCGTTGGACAGCGGGATTCGACTATAAGTCAAAGTGTATAAATCTCCATGGTGAGTATCTGGAAGGACGAGATGGAAATGCTACAAGTCGAGGAACTTACGTTACAGGCAGTGTGCCACTTGTACAAGATAAACTGGATTTCGTCGGTTCGTATGACTTTTTCAATTTCAATACTGATTTAGGAATGGATCAGCACAAGGCTATTGCTGGTTTGCAATACTGGTTCTACAAAAAGTGCAGATTCCAGATACAATATATATATAAAAGCGCTTATGCGGAAAAAGGACAATTTTTTCATGGGGCAAACCATGGTGTCATGTGTCAGATGCAAATAAGATTCAACTAAAATATCATATAAATTATGTTTGTTAAAGTATTAATTACTCTGATTTTTATTAGTATGATTGTTGCTGTGGGAATCCTCTCGCGCAAACAGGCTAATAGTGTGGATGGTTTTGTGTTAGGTGGTCGCTCTGTTGGCCCTTGGCTTTCCGCATTCTCTTATGGAACGAGCTATTTTTCTGCAGTTGTATTTGTGGGCTATGCAGGTCAGTTCGGTTGGAAATATGGTATAGCAAGTTCGTGGATAGGTGTGGGAAATGCCATTATCGGCTCATTGCTTGCATGGCTCATTTTGGGACAGCGTACCAAACAGATGACGCAGCATTTGAATTCGCGTACGATGCCGGATTTCTTCGGTACTCGCTATGCCAATCAAGGGCTGAGGATTGCAGCCTCTATCATTGCATTTGTTTTTCTCATTCCTTATACTGCTGGTGTGTATAGCGGACTTTCCAAACTCTTTGATATGGGTTTTGGTATTCCTTACGAATATTGTATCATCGTTATGGCATTGCTGACTTCTGTCTATGTTATTCTTGGTGGCTATAAGGCAACAGCTATCAATGACTTTATACAGGGGCTCATTATGCTTGTTGGCATTATTGCCGTCATTTGTGTGATTCTCAATAGTCAGGGTGGCTTGGTCGAGGCTTTTCAGAAAATGAAGGAAGTAGTTCCTACGGTTCATGACCTCGAAAGTTCGCTTTATCAGAATTTCCAGCCAGGTGATTTCGCTTCATGGTTTGGACCGAATGCGATGAGTCTGCTTGGTGTTGTGGTGCTGACATCGCTTGGCACTTGGGGATTGCCTCAGATGGTAGGGAAATTTTATTCAATTACGGATAAAAGTGCTATTAAGCGAGGTACTATAATCTCGACCATCTTCGCCCTTATTGTAGCTGGTGGGTGCTACTTCCTCGGTGGTTTCGGACGTTTGTTCAGTGAGCCAGCGTGGAACGAGGCTCACCATAGCTACAAGTATGACGATATTATTCCAGCAATGCTTAACACGGCTGTGAATTCTGACCTTCTCATCGGTCTTGTTATGGTACTTGTGCTTTCTGCTTCTATGTCAACTCTTGCAGCTCTTGTGCTGACTTCATCATCTACAATGACGCTGGATCTTATCTATCGCGACAAACGTGCAGATGCAGATGAAGTGAAAGGAGGGGAAATTGATGAAGATGTTGCTATCAAGAAAGAACGTCGAAAAGTCATTGTGATGCGTGTTCTTATTGTTTTCTTCATCACTATATCTGTGCTTATTGCTCTCAATCCGCCTGCACTCATTGCTCAGCTTATGGGTATCAGCTGGGGTGCTTTGGCAGGAGCATTCCTCGCTCCATTCCTTCTCGGACTCTATTGGCGTGGCGTTACCGCTTCTTCTGTCTGGGCATGCTTTATCTGGGGAGTCGGTTTTACGGTCATCAATATGATTCTTGGCAATCCAATCAATCCTGTTGACTGTGGTGCCATTGCTATGGTTGGCGGTTTTCCCGTTGTAATTCTTGTAAGCCTTGTTACGAAGAAACTGCCAAAAGCAAAATTGGACAGCGTTTGGAAGTGCTATAAGTAAGATTCATTCTATTATATAAAGGGTGTGCGTTCCCGCGAAGCAAGGACTTCGTGGGGACGTAGTATTTCAACGTGGGTTCGATGTAGGGTAGTTGGAATAGTTAAGCTGAATGTAGGGAATTGATAATTGACAACGGACCGCACAACATTCGGTTCAATGGTTGATGAAAACAACGTGGGATTGCAGACGGATTCATGAGGTATGTAAAAAGCGTACCCCTCGAGTCCGACGTGGCGGATCCGAGGGGTACGATGCTTTGAACCCGAGGAGTACGGTTATTTACCCTTTTTGGTTGTAGTCTGCATTCAGATGGTTCATGGCATGCATGAACTTATGGACGAAGATGAATGGACCGACATAAATTAATGCGCCCAAAATGCACCATCCCCAAAAGTCGGATGCCCCAAAAGTCTTAGGCACCTGACGGCGCTGGAGCTCATTGCCAATACGGTTGCAGATACAGTGCGTCCAGACAATGGAAGCAATGCCGCCTGTCAGCCAGCCCCAGAGGAGGATAATCCAAAGAGCATTGGTGGTAGTTCTGCCGTCGTATTTGCTTGCAACGATGTTGATTTCTCTTGAAATCTTCGTCATGACGATGATGTTGTAGATTCCTAATGTAATAAATCCGAACAGAATCATTTTTGTCAAACTACGATCGATAGGCAATTTCCTGAAAGGTTTAATCGTCTTTTCCTCATCTGCAATCTTTTCTGCTGCTGCTAAATCTGCTTTTGTTGCAGGTGCTGGCAGAGTGTTTTCTGGAACAGACTTAGTAGCTTCTGTACATGCTGTAGCCTCCTCTTTGGCTTCAGTTGCCTCTCCTTGCTGTTCGTAAGCTTCTATTTTCTCTGTGTTAGAAAGAAGAAAATCGATGTCGTCGTAGGCATTCATCAGGCAATACTTCTTGTAGGAATTGATGTCGAAATGCTCAGAATTGCCTGTAGCAAGGTTCGTCACCGTCTGGTTGGGTACATCCACCTTCACTTCTGTCTGAGGATTGGCTGCGATGCTGTCGAAAAGTTCTTGCTGGAATTCTTTGCTCACAATGACGGGTAGCACAAAGCAATTGAGCAGATTGTTGCGATGGATGTCAGCAAATGAACTGGAAATGACTACACGAACGCCATAGCCGGCAATGGCCCATGCTGCATGTTCACGTGAAGAACCAGAACCCCAGTTCTGTCCGCCTACGATGATTTCGTGTACGCCCTTGCGAGGTGCTTCGGAGTAATCGGACTGGTTCATCACAAAGTCTGCCACAGGATTGCCTTCAGCATCGAAACGAAGGTCGTGCATGAAAGCGTCGCCAAAGAACTGCGGATCACGTGTGGTGCTTGCCAGGTAGCGAGCAGGAATGATGAGGTCGGTATTGCAGTTGTCAATCTGGATAGGAATGCAGGTTGACTGGATAATATCAAATTTTTCTTTAGCCATAGTGTTACAGTTTTCTAGGGTCGGTTACTACTCCTGTAATTGCTGATGCAGCCACAACCAATGGCGAGGCAAGGATGGTGCGTGCACCCGGACCTTGGCGACCTACGAAGTTGCGGTTGCTGGTAGAGATGGAGAGCTTGCCTGCTGGCACCTTATCAGGATTCATGGCGAGACATGAAGAACAGGAGGGGAGACGGAGATCAAAACCAGCCTCTTCCAGAATCTTGTCAATGCCCTCGTCGATAATCTGCTGACGCACGAGCCATGAACCTGGCACAAGCCAAGCAATTACATTGTCTGCCTTCTTCTTGCCTTTCACCACTGAAGCAAAGGCACGGAAATCTTCTATGCGGCCGTTAGTGCAAGCGCCGAGGAAACAGTAATCTACGGGAACGCCTTCGAGTTTCTGTCCAGGCTCAAACTGCATATATTCGAGCATATCAAGGAACTGACCACGGTCTTTTTCCGCAATCTCTTCCAAGGTTGGGATATTGCCATCAACAGCGATGCCTGCACCTGGATTTGTTCCGTAAGTGATGCGAGGAGCGATGTCTTCTGCGTAATAGGTAACTTCCTTGTCAAATATAGCATCAGAGTCACTGTAAAGCTTCTTCCACTCTTCTACGGCTTTGTCCCAGTCAGAACCTTTTGGTGCATATTCGCGACCTTTCAGATAGGCGAAAGTGATGTCGTCTGGTGCAATCAGACCTGCGCGTGAGCCCATTTCGATAGAAAGGTTGGAAAGAGTCAAACGTCCCTCCATGCTCATGTTGCGTACGGCTGAACCAGCGTATTCTACAGCGTATCCAGTTGCACCGGATGTGGTCATCTGAGCCATGATGTAAAGCGCAACGTCTTTGGCAGTTGTCCCTTCGGGCAGTGTGCCTTCAATGTTGATGCGCATGGTCTTAGGTTTGCTCTGCAAGATGCACTGAGATGCCAGTACTTGTGCCACTTCGCTGGTGCCGATACCCATAGCGATAGCTCCTACAGCACCGTGTGTAGATGTATGAGAGTCGCCACAAACAATGGTCATGCCTGGCAATGAAAGTGCTTTTTCTGGTCCAACGACATGAATGATTCCATTGTCTTTTGTGCCCATGTCGAAATGCTTGATGCCAAACTCGGCACAATTAGCCTTGAGCGCTTCCACTTGTTTGCGTCCCACAGGGTCGTGGATGACTTCTTGCTGGTCGGATGGCGTATTGTGGTCTGGCATTGCCACCACGTGGTCAGGGCGAAATACCTTGATGTTCTTGTCTCTCAGCGTGTCAAACGCTTGTGGGCTTGTCACTTCATGTGCATACAAGCGGTCAATGTAGAGCTGTGTTGGTCCATCCTCCACATTCTGTACCACGTGAGCATCCCAAATTTTATCGAATAATGTCTTTCCCATAATCTGCGGTTTTATAATTCTGCGATTTAACAATTATATGGCTGTACGGCTCAAACCGTATAACCATATAATCGAATAATCGTATGACCGTCTTATTTAAACTTGTTGATACAGTCGATGTATGCCTCGATAGAAGCTGTCACAATGTCGGTGTTTGCGCCAAATCCATAGTAAATGTGGCCGTCGTACTCAACCTGCATGTGTACCTTACCCATGTCGTCTGAACCTTTAGAGATAGCCTGGATGGTGAACTCCTTGAGGGTCATTTCGCGCTTGATAATCTGTTTGAGGGCCTTGATAGCAGCATCTACAGGACCATTGCCAGATGCGGCAGCTTCAAAATGCTCGTTTGAGATGGCAAGGCCGATAGAAGCTACGCTCTTTACGCCCATACCTGTTGTTACCTGCAAATAGTCGAGCTTGATGTTGTGAGTGTCAGTGCGGTCCGCGCCAGCCAATACGAGGATGTCGTCATCTGTAACTTCCTTCTTGCGGTCAGCCAGTTTGAGGAATGCCTCATAAATCTTGTCGAGCTTTTCGCCTTCAACTTCAACTCCATTCACGTGCAGACGGTGCTTCAATGCAGCGCGGCCGCTTCGAGCTGTCAGTACGATTGCATTGTCATCAATGCCCACATCCTTAGGATCCATGATTTCGTATGTTGACGCATTCTTCAGCACGCCATCCTGATGAATACCGCTAGAGTGTGCAAATGCATTCTTGCCCACAATTGCCTTGTTGGGCTGTACAGGCATATTCATAAGGCTTGACACCATGCGGCTTGTAGGGTAAATCTTTGTTGTATTGATGTTAGTTTCAATGCCGAGGTCGGGATGAGTCTTGAAAATCATTGCCACTTCTTCCAGCGAAGTGTTGCCTGCACGCTCACCAATACCGTTGATGGTAACCTCTACCTGACGTGCTCCAGCCAATACGCCAGCAACGGTATTTGCAGTTGCCATGCCGAGGTCGTTGTGGCAGTGGGTAGAGAGAATGGACTTGCCTGCAGCAAAAGCATCTACGTGCTCATAGAGGTACTTGATTTTCTCGTGATACTCGTTCGGTACACGGAAGCCTGTAGTATCAGGGATGTTACATACAGTCGCACCCGCCTTGGTTACAGCATCAATCACGCGTGCCAGATACTCGTTGTCTGTACGGCCTGCGTCCTCTGCGTAGAACTCAACATCTTCCACATAACGCTTTGCATACTTGACTGCAGCTACAGCGCGTTCGATGATTTCTTCGGGAGTAGAATTAAACTTATACTTGATATGTGAAGGAGAAGTTCCTATACCCGTGTGGATACGCTTGCGTTTTGCGTATTGCAGAGCTTCCGCTGCCACATCAATGTCTTTCTCCACTGCGCGAGTCAGTGCACAGATGGTAGGCCATGTCACAGCCTTGGAAATTTCTACTACGCTATTGAAGTCACCAGGGCTGGAAATAGGGAAACCAGCCTCAATAACATCCACGCCCAAGGCTTCCAGCTGCTTTGCTACCTGAATCTTCTCAACGGTGTTGAGCTGACATCCTGGTACTTGCTCGCCGTCGCGCAGCGTGGTGTCGAAAATAAATAATCTGTCTGCCATTTTATATTTAATTTTTTATGTCTTGCAACGAGAGGGCACAGGCACTGTCATACAAAAACAAAACCTTCCCCACAGTTGCGAGAAAGGTTAAACATTGTTTTTGTTTTGTTATGCCTGATAGAACACACACACCTTTCTCGTCTCCGACCCGGTAAGTCGAAGTGATAGAAGGTTTAGAAGTGCAGTGTTGCTAAAAGTTGCCATGATTCTGAATTTGGTGCAAAGGTAGTGAAAGTTAAGAAAAAAACAAAATAATTTCCTTGTTTTTTCTTTCAGACCCCCTGATGCAGTCGTTCAATCACGTAAAATAGAGCGCAACTCATTGAGTCACACTTTATTTAGTTAACATTATCTGTCGTTTTTTGTTTTGGTTTATTTCATTTCCACGAGATCAACATTCATTTCCTATCAATGGATCAAGCTGGATATCGCGTTCATTTTGCAAGAATTAAAATAAGCATTAGTAATCAATATATTGCAAAATTAACACGAATACACGATTTTTCTCAGAAATGTAGTAATTTGAATTTTTTTAATAATGTGAATGTACAAAAAACATTGTATCTTTGTACATCAAAAATACTTTCAAATACTATGAATTTTTACAAATCTTTTTTTCGTGTACTGGTCTTCCTTTTCGTGGTTGTGGTCGGTGGTTTCTTGCCACAAAGTGTATTGGCGCAAACAATAAAGGGTAGGGTAACTGACGCTATCACTGGTGAAACGCTCATTGGAGCCGCAGTGCAGGTGGTGGAACTTCCGGGAATAGGTGGAGTCACCAATATAGATGGCGAGTTTAGCATCATTATCAGTCAATCGGGACGTTACACTATCGAGACCTCTTATATCGGCTATGAACCGAGTGTGATGAAGGAAGTGCTGGTGGCGGGTGTCAAAGACGTGGTGCTTGACATCACCTTACGTGAGCGTAGTTCGGAACTGGCTGAAGTGGTGGTCAAGCCTCGTGTGAATAAACTGGCGACGCTCAACCCTACGGCATTGGTGGGCGGTATGATGCTTTCGATGGAAGAAGCCAGCCGATATGCTGGTGGTTATAACGACCCAGCTCGATTGGTAACAGCCTTTGCTGGTGTGGCAGGGCAAGGTGACAGCAACGGCATTTCCGTACATGGTAACGCCCCACAGTTCATGCAATACCGCTTGGAAGGTGTGGAAATCTTTTCCCCCAACCATTTTGCAGACCTCTATAGTGCAGGTTTCGGCATGGTGAGTGCGCTCAACTCTAATGTCATTACCAACTCTGACTTTTTCGTTTCCACGTTCAATTCCAACTACAACAACTCCCTCAGCGGTGTGTTCGACGTGAGGATGCGAGCTGGTAACAACTCGAAATATGAGAACGGTGTTCAGGTGGGTTCGGTGGGTATCGAGTGGACCAGCGAAGGTCCAATTTCGAAGAAGCACAACTCTAGTTTCATCTTCAACTACCGCTATGGCTTCTCTACAATCGCCCGCAAACTGAAACTCATTGACACGTATGGTTCACAGTATGACTTCCAAGATCTCTCGCTTAAATTGAATTTCCCAACAAAAAAAGCAGGAACCTTTTCTGTCTTTGCTTTAGGCTTTATCGACAAGTCTTGGGATGTGGAACTGGGTATCGAAGACATCCACTCTATATACGATGCTTCTGACCAAGAAGGCCGCCTCTATAATGCTGTTGTGGGTACCTCACATAAAATTCATTTCAACAATAAATGGACGTGGCGCACCACTGTGGCCTACAACATGCAGCATAACAAAGTAAACATGGAATATTGGGGTCTCATCTTCGATGCTAATCACAAACCAACAGGTTTCGAAGGTAAGAACTATCCCTTCAGTTACCTGAAGCAGAATGAAGACCGTGCTGTGTTTAATACAGAACTGTCCAAGCAGTTCACCCCTCGCTGGCTTCTTCAGTTTGGTGGTGAGTA
>CAJGCU010000015.1 GCA_904501945.1 uncultured Bacteroidaceae bacterium | reverse complement strand
TTGCAGGAGAAGGAAGAACGAATGGGTTTTCAAGTTTTCATATGTAATTAACGCGAGTTCTATAATAATAGAATATGTTTCCAAGTGCCTCGCAAGGCACCACATCCGTGAAATCCGTGCTATCTGTGAGAGAAAAAAACTCTTGGGCACACAGATTGCCCAGATCTCACAGATTTTCATGCTGGCTGCAACTCATTCCAAGGCCTCGCAAGGCACCACATATCCGTGAAATCCGTGAAATCCGTGAGAGAAAAAAGCACTCAGCAGTCTTGGTCACACAGATTGCCCAGATCACACAGATTTTCATGCTGGCTGCTGCAGCTTGGGGTGTCTGCATTGCCGTGAGGGGTGCTGAGGGGTATAAAAAAGAAGCAGAGCCGTAGGGTGGTGGCTCTGCTTGAAAGAGGTCTTTTATATATGAAAAAGCGTGTTACTTGCAAGGAATGTCTTCTATGCGCTGCTGGTGGCGTCCGCCTGCGAACTCTGTGCCGAAGAACTCGTCAAGGCACTGGCGGCACACCTCTTCTGTGATGAAGCGGCCAGGGAAGACGATGACGTTGGCATTGTTGTGCTCGCGGATGAGGTGGGCAATCTCTGGCTGCCAAACAAGTCCTGCGCGTATCTGCTGGTGCTTGTTGAGCGTCATGGAGATGCCTTCGCCTGAGCCGCACATGGCGATGCCGCGCTCCACTTCGCCTGCTTCGATGCCTTCGGCCAGTGCGTGGCCATAGGTGGCGTAGTTGCAGGATTCTTCTGTGTAGGCGCCATAGTCCTTGTATTCAATGCCTTTTTCCTCCAAGTAGCCCTTGACGAACTGCTTGAGAGGAAATGCGGCATGATCGGATGCTATACCAATGGGAATCATTAGAAGAGCTTGTTTACTTGTGCGTATACGTTTTCTGCTGTGTAGCCGAGCTTTTCGTCGAGCACCTTGTAAGGCGCTGAGAAGCCGAATGACTCGAGACCCCAGATTGTGCCTTCTGCTTCAGGAACGAGGCCGAGGAGGTTGACTGGAAGACCTGCTGTGAGACCGAACTTCTTGACTCCCTGTGGGAGAACGCTCTGCTGGTATTCCTTTGGCTGCTGGCGGAAGAGTCCTTCAGATGGAACGCTGACGATGCGAACCTTCTTGCCGTCCTTGCGGAGGAGTTCTGCGCCGGCAACGAGTGTTGAAACTTCAGAACCTGTAGCTACGAGGATAACGTCTGGATTCTCGTCTGAGCCTGCTACGATGTAGCCTCCCTTGGCAGCCTGGCTGTAGTCGTTGCCTGCTGGCAGGTTGTTGATGTTCTGGCGAGAGAGGATGAGGGCTGATGGAGTAGCCATGTTGTCCATAGCGAGTGCCCAAGATGCTGTAGTCTCCTGAGCGTCTGCTGGACGGAGCACGAGCACTGATGGCTTGCCTGAGTGGTTCTTCAGCTTCTCCATGAGACGGATCTGTGCCTCCTGCTCAACTGGCTCGTGAGTTGGGCCGTCTTCGCCAACACGGAATGCGTCGTGTGTCCAGATGAACTTCACTGGGAGCTCCATGAGGGCTGCCATGCGCACTGCTGGCTTCATGTAGTCAGAGAATACGAAGAATGTTCCGCAGGCTGGGATAACGCCTCCGTGGAGTGCCATACCAATGCAGCAGCAAGCCATAGTGAGCTCTGCCACGCCTGCCTGGAAGAATGCGCCTGAGAAGTCGCCAGCTGTGAATGCCTTGGTCTTGTTGAGGAAGCCGTCTGTCTTGTCTGAGTTAGAGAGGTCGGCTGAAGCGCAAATCATGTTTGGAACCTGCTCTGCAAGAACTGAGAGACATGCTGCTGAAGCTGAACGAGTTGCGTCGTTGTCCTTCTGAACGCACTTGCTCCAGTCAATCTTTGGAGCCTTGTTGCTGAACCAGTCTGCCTGTGCTGCTGCCTTCTCTGGGTTGGCTGCTGCCCAAGCTGCTTCTTCTGCATAGCGCTCTGCGCAGATGGCTTCGAGTTCCTTAGCGCGATTTGCATAAAGCTCTTTCACGTCGTCGAAAATCTGGAATGGGTTCTCTGGGTCGCCGCCAAGGTTCTTGATAGTGTTGATGAATGCGTCGCCGCCAAGAGGAGCGCCGTGAGTCTTGCAGTTTGCCTCGTAAGAAGAGCCGTCTGCCTTGAGAGCGCCCTTGCCCATGATACATTTGCCAATGATGAGGGTTGGCTTGCCTTCAACCTTCTGTGCAGCGTCGAGAGCAGCACGGATCTGTGCAGCGTCGTTACCTACGATTTCTATAACTTCCCAGCCGAGAGCACGATACTTTGCAGCTGTATCTTCTGTCATAACTTCCTTAGTTTCAGTAGAAAGCTGAATGTCGTTAGAGTCATAGAACATGATGAGGTTGTCGAGGCCGAGAGTAGCTGCGATGCGTGCGCCACCCTGTGAAATCTCTTCCTGAATACCACCGTCAGAGATGTATGCGTAGATGGTTTCCTTTGCAAAAGTTGGGTTGCCTGTATGTGCAGCCAGGAACTTAGCAGCAATTGCTGCACCTACTGCAAACACATGTCCCTGGCCAAGAGGACCTGAAGTGTTCTCTACGCCACGGGCAACCTCGAATTCTGGGTGGCCTGTAGTTGGAGAACCCCACTGGCGAAGCTGTGCCAACTCGTCGAGCGTGAACTTGCCTGCGAGGCAAAGCTGAGAGTAGAGCATTGGAGCCATATGGCCTGGGTCGAGATAGAAGCGGTCGCGTCCAACCCATTCAGGATTCTTTGGGTCGTATTTGAGGTATTCAGAGTACAGTACATTAATAAAGTCAGCACCACCCATGGCACCACCTGGGTGGCCAGATTTTGCTTTTTCAACAGATGCTGCAGCCAAGATACGGATATTGTCAGCTGCGTGATTTAATACTTGAATTGAATTTGCCATTTTTTTTTGTTAATTATAGAAAGATTTAGGATGGAGGAGAAGGCAAAAAAAGCGATTGCTCAGCCTGTTTTGATTTCTCCTCTTTCCTGAATCTCTTGAATGATGATTATTTCTTGTTGTCTACAGCTGCCTGCTCTATTGCAAGACCTTTCTTGTAGTTTTCAATATAAGTGTTGAAACCTTCAACGTCTTCTGGAGTTGGCTTGATTTCTTCACCGGCATTGCCTGCAAATACAACCTGGTCGAGGTAGTCGGCAAGTGAAAGATTCTTGTCGTTATTTACAACGTATGCTGCAAGGAGAGCAATACCCCAGGCGCCGCCTTCACCTGCTGTTTCCATCACAGAGATAGGGGAGTTGAGAGCTGCTGCCAGCATCTTCTGTCCTACGCCTTTTGTTGTGAAGTATCCGCCGTGGCCAGTAATGCGGTCAACCTGCACCTTCTCTTCTTTCAGAAGAATATCGTTGCCAATCTTAAGAACGCCAATGGCGCCATAGAGATGAGCGCGCATGAAGTTGGCAAGATTGAACTTGTCGTTGGCTGAACGCACAAACAGAGGACGTCCATCTGCAAGGCCGGTCACTGGCTCGCCTGACACATAATTATATGACAATACGCCACCACAGTCAGGGCTGCCAGTTGCTGCAGCATTGAAGAGGTTCACATACAGCTGGTTCATGTCAACAGGCATGCCCATCAGCTCTTGGAACTCCTTGAAGATTTTCACCCAAGCGTTGATGTCAGAAGTGCAGTTGTTGCAATGTACCATCGCTACAAGGCTTCCATCTGGAGTGGTCACCATGTCAATCATTTCGTATGGCTTGGAAAGCTCTTTCTCAAGCACAATCATAGAGAATGATGATGTACCAGCTGACACGTTGCCTGTACGCTGCTTCACGGCATTGGTTGCAACCATGCCTGTGCCAGCATCACCTTCTGGAGGACATACTGGAATGCCTGCCTTCAAATGGCCTGAAACATCAAGGCGCTGTGCACCTTCAGGGGTGAGGAAGCCTGCATTTTCACCAGCATTGAGCGACTTTGGAAGGATGTCGAGCAGCTTCCAACTGAAGCCTCTTGGCTCAATGAGCTTGTCGAACTTCTCAACCATCGCAGCATCGTAGGTCTTAGTCTTTGGGTCAACAGGAATCATACCTGAAGCATCGCCAACGCCAAGAACCTTCTGGCCTGTGATCTGCCAGTGGATATAGCCAGCGAGAGTTGTAAGGAACTCGATATCCTTTACGTGCTCTTCGTTGTCGAGGATTGCCTCATAAAGGTGTGAGATGCTCCAGCGAAGTGGAATGTTGTAGTTGAAGAGCTCAGAGAGTTCAGCAGCAGCCTTACCAGTGTTGGTGTTGCGCCAAGTGCGGAAAGGTACAAGAATGTCATTGCCCTTGAATGGCATATAGCCATGCATCATGGCGCTGATGCCGATAGCCGCAAGAGTCTCTATCTCAACTTCATACTGCTCCAATACGTTCTTGCGCAATTGTGCATAGCAATCCTGCAAGCCGTACCAGATTGCTTCTGTGCTATATGTCCAGAGGCCGTCAACCAGCTGGTTCTCCCATGTGTGGCTGCCCTGAGCAATAGGCTTGTTCTCCTGGTCGATAAGAACAGCCTTGATGCGGGTAGAGCCAAACTCGATACCGAGAATGGCTTTACCTGCTTCTATCGTCTGTTTTGCGGTCATATATTACTTCAGTGCTTTGTTCAACATGTAGTATACCTCGTTCATCTGAAGGTCGTGCTTGAACTCGCTGATAGTGGTGTTCTTGTTAATCTTCACGTATTCGATACCAACGATCTCTGCGAAGTCTTCCCAGTACTCTTCAGTGATGTCGTAAGAGAATGCGCTGTGGTGAGTACCGCCTGCGAGAATCCATGCACCTGCGCCGATTTCGAAGCTTGGCTGTGGAACCCAGAGAGCTGATGCAACTGGAAGGTTTGGCATTGGCTTTGGCTCGATGCACTCAACCTCCTGAGAGATGAGACGGAAACGGTTGCCAAGGTCAACAACTGTAGCCTTGATACCACGGCCTACCTTAGAAGTGAACACGAGACGAGCTGTCTGCTGCTTGCGAATGCCGATGCCAAGGAAGTGAACTTCAAGTGTTGGCTTATCGACAGCGATGAGTGGACAAACCTCGAGCATGTGGCTCTGGAGGCAAGAAGAGCGGTCGCCAGCAAAGTTGAGAGTGTAGTCCTCAAGGAATGAGCAGCCAATTGGCATGCCCTGCTGGATAACCCAAAGAGTGCGGCAGAGACAAGCTGTCTTCCAGTCGCCTTCTGCACCAAAGCCATAGCCTTCAGCCATGAGACGCTGTGAAGCAAGGCCTGGAATCTGGTCGAAGCCTACGAAGTTTGGATCATTGATGTCAGCATCGCCAAGGTCGTCGAAGTTAGTAGTGAAAGCTGTTGCGCCCTCGTCCTTCAGAACGCGGCGGAGAGCAATTTCTGCCTTTGCTGCGTTCTTCACCTTTTGCCAGTAAACTTCTTCGCCGCTCTCGTCAATCTTGATAGTGTAGAGCTGCTTGTACTCTTCAACGAGAGCATCTGCCTCAGCGTCTGTAACCTGCTTGAAGTAGTTCATGAGCGAAGATACTGGGTAGTAGTCAACGTGGTAGCCCATGCGCTGCTCAAATTCTACACGGTCGCCATCAGTAACGGCAACGTTGTTCATGTTCATACCA
The DNA here is from genome assembly GCA_904501945.1 of uncultured Bacteroidaceae bacterium. Lineage (GTDB taxonomy): Bacteria > Bacteroidota > Bacteroidia > Bacteroidales > Bacteroidaceae > Minthosoma. The sequence goes on along the minus strand of CAJGCU010000015.1, from coordinate 24,545 downwards.
AACATCAAGCAACGTACGTTCTTTGCGTCAGCAACACCTGCTGCAACGCGTGCCCAAACAGCAATCTGCTGCTGTGCTGCCTCATCCTTCCAGTAGCCGCAAACAACCTTGCGAGGAACGCGCATGCGAGTGCAGATGTGACCGAACTCGATGTCGCCATGAGCTGACTGGTTGAGGTTCATGAAGTCCATGTCAATCTCGCTCCATGGAATTTCAGCGTTGTACTGAGTGTGGAAGTGGAGGAGTGGCTTCTGAAGAGCCTGCAAGCCCTTAATCCACATCTTTGCAGGAGAGAATGTGTGCATCCAAGTGATGATACCTGCGCACTTCTCGTCATTGTTAGCTGCCTTCATCACAGCTTCAACTTCCTTAGAAGAGTTTGCTGTTCCCTTATAAACTACCTTGATTGGAATGATGCCACTATTATTGAGGCCATCAACCATTTCCTTAGAGTGACCGTCTACGATTTTAACTGTTTCGCCACCATAGAGCAACTGTGCACCAGTTACCCACCATAGTTCCAAATTTTCAAATGCCATAATGTTACTTTTTTTTAGAGTTTTATAATTCGTTTATTATTTCTTTTTTTTTTCTGCCTAGCGTACTCGAGGAGTCTGATGTATCGGCCCTGAGGGCTGCTACTTGCCGCACTCATCGCGTACAGCTCTTGAATTTTATTCGAGATGCTAAAAGCTATTAGTGCTGCTGTCCCTTTTGGCCGTAATAAGCATTAGGGCCATGCTTGCGATTGTAGTGCTTCTCCACAAGCAACTGATTCATTGTCAAGTTTGGATTGACAGAAAATGCCACAAATGCCATCTTTGCGCACTGTTCCATTACTTTCGCGTTATAGACAGCATTGTCAGGAGAAGTTCCCCATGAGAAAGGACCATGGTTCTTCACGAGAACGGCTGGCGTGTGATCTGGATTAATTCTACGGATGTTGAGGAATTCATCTACAATCACATTGCCTGTCTCAAGTTCATAAGAACCTTCTACTTCCTCTTTTGTCATGTCGCGTGTACATGGAATTGCCTGATAGAAATAGTCAGCATGAGTTGTTCCTATATTTGGAATATCTTTTCCTGCTTGCGCAAAGGCTGTTGCATAGGTAGAGTGGGTGTGCACTACGCCTTGGATGTTAGGAAAGGCCTTGTAGAGAGCAAGGTGAGTAGGCGTGTCAGAAGATGGATTGAGTTCACCTTCAACAACCTTGCCGCTTTCGAGGTCAACAACAACCATATCGCTAGCTTTCATGTCGTCATAACTTACTCCTGAGGGCTTGATGACAACGAGACCTTTTTCGCGGTCGATGCCAGACACGTTACCCCAAGTGAAAATAACTAAACCTTGCTTTACCAAGTCAAGATTTGCCTTGAATACTTTTTCTTTCAGTTCTTCTAACATAGTCTTATTTTTTTTGATGAATAGAATATTATTATCTAACTTTTTATCATTAGCACCAATTTATCATTACCGCCAATTTATCATTACCACCAATATACATACATTAAAGCTGTTATGAGGCAAACTGCAAGAGTGCCATATAGATAGCCTTTTGATGTTGTAAACAACGACAGGTCAATGGGCATAGCTTTGGGATTTTGCAAGTTGTCTTTGGCATTTGAAATAAGCATCAAAGAAGCTGCGCCAACAAATACTCCAAAGAAATAAAATGCCTGGAAACCTATGTCATTGAGATACGCGATGATGCTATTATCGGGCGTGCTGTCCTCTGGCAGCATTACGCCTGCAATTGTCACATAGAGAGTTACAATAATGATGATAATGCTTAAAGCTCCAAAGATTTTGCCCCATTTCAGCATCGCTTCTTTGTCTATATCGCTAACACAATTACAGCGAATTTTCTTCTTGCTGTTTAAAGAGATTACGACAAACAATACAAATTCTATCATGAACACGTAGCCCACACGGAATTGGAAAGCCACATCAGGCATGCAAATCTTCAGCAGAAGTCCTAATGGAACCGTGATGATTGCTGTCCATATTGCCGCTGTAGAAGAAGCGCGTTTCCATAGCAAGCCAAGGCTAAGCACAATGACAATGCCTGGGTAAATCAAAGCAGAATATTCTTGAATGTACAAGAATGCCTGGTCAAAACCGCCCAGAATAGGAATGGCGGCAATAAGCGCAATGGTGAATGCGGCAAAAGTCACAAAACGGCCAATGTTAACAAGAGTTTTATCAGACGCTTCTTTGTTGATGAATCTCTTATAAATATCAATCGTGAAGAGGGTGGCTGTACTGTTTCCCATTGACGAAATTGACGAAATGATAGCTGCAATCAGTGCCACAAAGAAAAGGCCCTTGATGCCTGTAGGGATAAAATTCCTGATAAACCAAGGATAGGCTTCTTCTGGCGAATTTATCATTCCCATTTGCAGGACATCTTGGCTTGCGTGCTCAATCATATAGTATGTGCAAATACCTGGAATAATAACGCAGAATGGTATCAGCATCTTGAGGAAACCGGCAAACATAAAACCCTTTCTGGCTTCTTCAAGGCTCTTTGCTGCCAATCCTTTCTGTGTGATATACTGGTTGAATCCCCAGTAACACAGGTTCGTCAGCCACACTCCACCAACAATAGCGGCAAGTCCAGGCACATTGTTGAAGGCTGACTTATCAAGACTTTCTTGCACAACAAGATGGAAATGAACGTCTTTCGTATGAGAGCCAGTTGTCAAATATGAATACATCTTGTTGAATCCATCAAGGAATGTGCCATTGCTTCCTGCTATTGCGCTTAAGGCAAAATATGCAGTGATGAGACTTCCTCCAATGATGAATGTAACTTGCATGACGTCGCTCCATGCAATCGCTGCGAATCCTCCATAAAGCGAGTACATGGCACTAATCAAGAACAAGATTGCCATGATAACAAGGCGTATTGAAACTTCGAAGTCGCCAATAGAAACGAGGATGCCCTTTAGACCCAAAATATGTTCTATGGCCAATGCGCCCAGCCATGCAACAGACGTTAAGTTGATAAAAATATAAAGAAGAATCCAGAAAATGGAAAATGCAAGACCTACATTGTCGTTGTATCGTTCACGAAGGAATTGGGGAATAGTGAAAATTTTACTGTTGAACATGATTGGAAGGAAATACTTTCCAATGAGCAGCAAGGCTATCGCGGCCATGATCTCATAGGCTGCAATAGATAAGCCATTGGCATATCCTCCACCAGACATACCAATAATTTGCTCTGCTGAAATATTTGCGGCAATAAGAGATGCACCAACAGCCCACCATGTGAGGGTGTTGCCAGCCAAGAAGTAGTCTTTGGTATCTTTTTCCCTTCCTTCACGGTCACGGCTGATGAAAAGGCTCAAACTCAGCAGAAGAATCAAGTAAACTATCCCAATGATAAAGTCTATTGTTTCAAAACCACTTAGGCTTATTGCCTCTGTTATGCTCAACTGCGATTCCATCTGTCATATATGAATATTAAAATTCTCAATAATTCATGTTCATTCAGGTTATTATCTGAATCTATATAGTGTAGCGCCTCTGCGTGACGAATCTTTGTCAATCATGTTGGTCGCCAGAATATAATCTTTTTCAGAAATAGAACGACGGAAGTTCCGTTTGTCTATTGATGTGCCAAGAATGCTTTCGTAAAGTGACTGCAATGAACTCAGCGTAAAGTATTGTGGTAGCAGGTTGCTTCCTATTGGCTTGTTTTTTATCGTCTCGCCAATCATTTGACGTGCTTTTTGTACCATGTCGTTATGGTCAAAGCATAGAGTAGGGAGGTTGTCCACATCCACCCATTTTGCTTTGTGGATGTCAGAAAGTGATGTGTCGTAATGGTCTACGTTTATAAGTGCGTAGTAAACAATGCTGATTACTCGCTCGCCTGGATCGCGTTCAACTTCTCCGTAGGCGGCAAGCTGCTGCATATATACGTTGTCGAGTCCTGTAAACTCTTTCAATATGCGTTTGGCTGAGGAATCGACACTCTCGTCTGATTTGACAAAGCCTCCAATTAATGAATGCTCTCCCATCCCTGGCTCGTAAGGGCGCTGATGTATCAGTACCTTTAGTCGCCCTTCTGCAAATCCGAAGATAATGCAATCGACGGAAACGAAGAATTTGGGATGTGATTTGTAAGCAGTCATAAATTGGAGGCTTTTATATTATATATAATGTATAGGTCTTATTTCAGATTACCACAGGGCTATATACAGGATGGCGAGGATGACAATCACGCCGATAGAGCCGATGTTGAATGTGCGGTCTGTCTCGAAAATCTTCAAGTCGATAGCTACAAGGTTTGGATCCTGCAACTTGTCCTTTGCATTTGAACGCAAGTAGATACCAATAGTTGCTGTAATAGCAGCAAAGAAAATCATTGCGCCTTCGAAGCCGTGGATGTGCATTGTTTCGTTGAAGAAACCACCAATGAAGAGCACGAATGAAACGGCTGCAACGCAGAACATGATTGTGCTCCAACGCAACTGAGTCTTGATAGTCTGCTCGTCGAGCTGGTCAGCAGCAACAGCCTTCTTGCTCTTCAATGAAATCCATACGAAGAGGATAACAAGGGTGATGAATACAACACCTGAGCGGATCAAGAATGGCATTTCTGGGAACGCGAACTTGTAGATGATAGAGAATGCGAAAGTACCAATTGCGCAAACAACTGCAGCAGTGCCACTTGCACGCTTCCACAACAGACCAAGACCGAAGATAACAACAACGCCTGGATAAACGAATGCTGAGTATTCCTGGATGAACTGGAATGCCTGGTCAATACCGCCCATCAATGGGTAAACTGCAAGAAGCGCGATAATCAGCGCAACTACAGAAGTGATACGTCCAATACCTACCAGCTTCTTCTCTGAAGCGTCCTTGTTGATGAACTGCTTGTAGATATCCATTGTGAAGAGGGTAGAAGTTGAGTTGAACATGGATGCCAGTGAAGAAATAACGGCAGCAGCAAGGGCAGCGAAGCTAAGACCCTTAACGATTGTTGGAGTGAAGTTGCGAATCAAGAATGGATAAGCATCGTCTGAACGAGCGATAGAGCCAGCCAATGTGTCACGCAAAGCTTCGCATTCAGGAGAGTTCATGATGTAGAATGCGCAAACACCTGGGATACATACGATGAATGGAATCAGAATCTTCAAGAATGCAGCGAATACCATACCCTTCTTTGCTTCTGCGAGAGACTTAGCAGCAAGACCCTTCTGGATGATGTACTGGTTGAAGCCCCAATAGCCGAGGTTTGTCAGCCACAATGCACCAAAAATCAATACGATACCTGGGTTAGTGAAGAATGGGTCTTCTTTCTGTGTGATATTGCCAGCAGCATCTGTAACTCCATTGATAACAGGGTACAGTTCTTCGTTACGGGTAACAACCAGGTTGAAGTGCTTGTCACCTTCAATTCCTGCCAAGTAGTCCTTGATGTGTACCAGCGCGTCCCATGCACCTCCTAAGTTCATTTCAGCACCAATAACATCGAGTGCAGCGTAAGCAGTAATCAAACCACCACCTACGAGGAATACCACCTGCATTACGTCTGTCCATGCAACAGATGCCAAACCTCCATAGATAGAGTAAACACCTGCAATGACGAAAAGGCTCAAGATGATAATCATGCGAACCATGTCGATTTCCATGCCTGCAAACATGAATACCATGTCTGTTGGGAGACCCAGAATCTGCTGGATTGCCAATGCGCCCAGCCATGCAACAGATGTCAGATTGACAAAGACATAGAGGAAGAGCCAGAGGAGTGAGAATGCAAATCCTACACCCCAGTTGTAACGCTCGCGCAAGAACTGAGGAATTGTGAAGATTTTCTTCTCAATCATCAGAGGCAGCAGGAACTTACCTACTACGAGCAATGTGGCAGCAGCCATCAGCTCGTAGGCAGCCTGTGCAATACCTGATGCGTATGCTGAACCAGACATACCAATGAACTGCTCAGCTGAAATGTTGGCAGCGATGAGTGATGCACCCACAGCCCACCATGTCAATGTGTTACCGGCCAAGAAGTAGTCGGTTGAAGATTTCTCTTCACCTTTCTTGCTGCGAGACAGGAACAGTCCCATACCAACAAGAATCACGATGTAAAGAAGAATGACTAAATAATCGGCAGTAGCAAAACCATTGTTGCTTAGTGCCTCAAGAATTTTGTTCATGTTGATTTTTGATTAGTTAATGTATTAATTATTAAGTTTGTTTTTGCTGTAATAATTTATATCATTGAAGGAAAAGGATTTTGCACTTGAGAAGTGCTGAATCCTCTTCCTTTCCAATATCATTATTCTTCTACAGAGAATACATACTTACAGTAGCTGTGGTATGGGTTTTCTGGAGTGACGAAAGCGTTGCTGTCTTCCCAGCCTGGCATGTTGTACTTGTTTGGAGAGTCTGGGTACTTCTGTGACTCGAGACAGATAGCGCAGTACTTCTGGTACATGATGCCTCCCTTGCCTGGGCGAGTGCCATCCTGGAAGTTGGCTGTGTAGCACTGAACGCCTGGTTCGTTGGTGTACATCTCAAGCTTGATGCCTGAACGTGGATCAACCATTGTAGCGCAAACTTCATCCTGGTTGCCCTTTGTGTTCAAGCACCAGTTGTGGTCGTAACCGCCACCAGCTGCTGCGATTTCTGCGTCGCCAGAAGCGAAATCTGCGCCGATAGCCTTTGGAGTGCGGAAATCAAACACTGTTCCTTCAACTGGACGAACCTCGCCTGTTGGCATGTAAGTTTCGTCTGCTGGAGTATAGAAATCAGCATTCACCTGAAGGATTGACTCTTCGATAGTGTTGTTGAAATCGCCAGAAAGATTGAAGTAAGTGTGGTTAGTCATGTTGATGATTGTTGGAGCATCTGTTGTAGCGTCATAAGTGATTTCAATGGCATTGTCATCAGTGAGCTCGAACTTCACGATTGCCTCAACATTACCTGGGAACTTGTTATCGCCATCAGGTGAGATGCGCTTCAAAGAAATTGCGTTGTCAGTTGCCTCAACAACGTCATATACCTGATACTGCCAGCCTGTGTAACCACCATGAAGTGAGTGGAAGCCGTCATTGTTCTTGTCAAGAACTACAGGTTCTGTTGCGCCAGGAAGTGTGAACTGACCGCCATTGATACGGTTAGCGTAGCGGCCTACAGAACAGCCGTAGTCAGTTTCATAGTTCCATGGGAAATAGTTTTCAATCTTGTCGAAGCCGCACGCAACATCAACAAATTCTCCATCTCTGTTAGGAACCATGATGCTGACGATACGAGCGCCAAAGTTTGTAACGCACACTTCCATACCGTTGGCATTGGTAAGCGTGTAAAGCTTTACCTGCTTTGCTTCTGCTGAATCTGCCACGAATGCGCCTGCCTCATAGTCATAGGCAACAGCGATGCAAGTGTCATAATCTGCTGGATTGATACCAGACTTAGTCAGCTCAACTTGTGCTGGCTGCTGTGCTGAATTACACGCACAAAGGAACGCTACTGTAGCAGCGCTTCCCAGTAAAAAAGACTTGAGATTTCTCATAAATTTTGGTTAGATAATGTATTAGTTTATAAACTTAGCGTCAAAGGTACTGTTTTTTCACATCATTTAACCTTGTAAAAATATGTTATACAACATAAAGTGTTTTGTTGACACTCTTTGAGTGCATTTTTGTGTTCAAAAAAGGCCTTAATCGCCAAAAGTCTGCCACTTGAACAGGCGTTTTGGCGTTCGCAGAAAACAAAAAGAAGAGAATGCAAGATTGGGAGGGTATATACTAGTATATACAAGAAAAATGCTGCACCCTTCATCATAATTACGATGCGCCATGTGGCTTAATCATGATGAGAGGCGCATCCCAATTGGGGCGACTGAGGCAATAGGGAGATGATGTCTCTATGCGCGACAAATTGATTTTAGGGCATTCTTTCTAAAGAAGAAGGCTGGTTAGCTATAGCCAACCAGCCCTCATGATTTTTCTGCTTGATTATGATGGTTTGTTTAGCAAAGCTTACGTGAGCCATCACCAATTACAACATCGATGACAACAGGCTTCTTGCCATACTTCTCTTGGAATTTTTCCACAGCTGTCTTTACGAAATTGTCGTACAGCTCTTCTGCCACAAGGTTAATGGTGCATCCGCCAAAACCTCCACCCATGATACGTGAGCCTGTTACAGAGCATTCTTTAGCGATTTCGTTGAGGAAATCAAGTTCTTCGCAAGACACTTCATATTCCTTTGAGAGTCCGTAATGGGTTTCATACATCTTCTCTCCAACTGTTTCATAATCACCTTTTTCTAAGGCATCGCAAACTGCCAGCACACGGTCTTTTTCGCCTAGCACGAAAGTAGCTCGCTTAATGTCTTCTGCAGACACCTTGCCTTCAATTTCTTTCAGTTCATCCCATGTCGCTTCACGCAATGTGGTAATTTCCTTCTCAGGATGGAGTTCCTTGATGGCCTTCACGCAGTTTTCGCATGAATTGCGACGGTCATTATAAGGAGAGCCTACTAGCTCGTGCTTCACGCATGAATTGATAAGAACGAGCTTGTAGCCCTTTGGATTCCATGGGAAATACTCGAATTCTCCTGAACGACAATCGAGGCGCATCAAATTGCCTTTCTTTCCATGTACAGATGCAAACTGATCCATTATTCCACAATTCACGCCAATATATTTATGCTCTGTTGCTTGACCTACTTTTGCAAGAGTCATCTTGTCAATCTTGTTCTCGCCAAACAAGTCATTGATGGCATAAGCGTAGCAACTTTCAAGAGCTGCAGAAGATGACATACCTGCGCCATTAGGAACATCGCCAGCAAATGCTGTGTCAAAACCTTCAACAGGAATGCCAAGTGCCATCATTTCGCGTGCCACGCCAAATATGTAACGGAAATGGCTTGCGCTTGGACCTTTCTCGTCGTCGATGGAAAACTCTGCATAATCTTTCAAATCAATTGAGTAAGCGCGAATAGTGCGAGTTCCGTTTGGACGGATTTCGGCTATCATGCCTTGTTCAACTGCACCTGGGAACACGAAGCCTCCATTGTAGTCAGTGTGCTCGCCAATGAGATTGATACGGCCAGGAGATGCGTAAACAGAACCTGGCTCACCACCAAGATGTTTGATGAAACGGGTACGGACGTCGTCGATTTTCAATTTCATATCAGATTGTATTTTAATAACATTTCCCTTTTTGATTTAAAGGAAAGATGTAAGGATTATTACTAAAGCAACATTCCCTCGCTTGCGATGTGCGAACGAGGGGAATGTGCTTGTGTTTACTGTATGCCAAATTTGTAGATTGTCTTTTGAGTATATTTCTCTCCTGGTTTCAGCACTACCGATGGGAAATATGGGCGGTTTGGTGAATCAGGGAAGTGCTGGCATTCAAAGCAGATGCTTGAACGGCGTGGTGCTGTACAGCCCTGCTGGATGGGGTAGCCTGTTGCCCAGTTGTCAGAATAAACCTGCACGCCTGGCTCTGTTGTATAGGTTTCGAGCACACGGCCTGATGCTGGGTCGGTCAGACGAACGGCAAAAGAGAGTTCGCCAACTTCTTTCTTGTTGAGAACGAAGCAGTGGTCATAGCCTGCACCATTTTTAATCTGCTCGTCGTCGGCATCTATGTCCTGTCCGATAGTCTTTGGAGTACGGAAATCGAAAGGAGTTCCCTCTACTTTCAGAATTTCTCCTGTAGGAATGCAAGTTTCGTCAACTGGAATGAAGAAGTCTGCATTCATCTCCATAATCTGGTCGTTAATGACGGGTGTTGGATTAGCGATACCCTGCAGAGAGAAGAACGCATGATGAGTTAAATTGATGATTGTCTTCTTGTTGGTTGTTGCAAGATATTCAATAATAAGTTCGTTATCATCTGTCCAAGTAAACTCTACTGCTATTTTTACTTCTCCAGAAAAGCCCTCGTGGCCGTATGGAAGAACTATATTGAGTGTCAGATTTTGTTCGCCTGCCTGATAAGCATCCCATACTTGTGCATGGAGTCCAGTTGGCCCACCATGTAAAGCATTAGGCCCGTTATTGATTGCCAGCTGATATTCCTTTCCGTTCAGCGTGAATTTGCCATTACGAATACGGTTGCCAAAACGGCCAATCAACGTAGAGAGATAAGGTTCTGGCGAGTTGATGACTGCGTCAATGTTATCATGTGCCTGAATGACATTCGCAACATTGCCATTTTTATCTGGAACCATAATGGCAACAATTGCGCCACCATAGTTTGTGATTGAAACCTCGTAACCATCTTTGTTCACGAGTGTGTAGAGGTCTGTTTCCTTGCCTTTAACTACCTTTTGGAAGTTTTCGGCTTTAAGACCACTGAGTTTGGGTTGAATAGTGCTCATAATATAATTTTTAAGTTAGTATACTGGTTTTAGATTTCTATTGCAAATTAAACGAAAAAAAATTAACTAAACGAAGAAACTGACAATTATTTTCAGATTTTTTTCATATTCTCGATTTTTTCGCCAATTAGGATTTTCTTTTGGTCAAATAAGTCAGTAAATCGGCAACCACAAAGCTGCTACCTCCAACAAAGATGCAGTCCTCATCCTTTGCGCTTGCAAGTGCAGCATGGTACGCATCTTTTACTGTAGGGTAGCTTGTTCCCTCAAGACCGTAGCTAGATGCAAGGTCTTTGATTTCTTTATGGGTCAAAGCTCTTTTGACAGACGCTTGGCAAAAATAATAAGTAGCATCTTGGGGCATAAGGGCCAGCACGCCACTAATATCTTTATCATTTACCATGCCAAATACTATATGTAAAGGTGTTCCCACATTTTTTAATTGCGCAACAACATTTTGGATTCCTGCAAGATTGTGCCCTGTATCGCAGATCACGCGTGGGGAAGTTTGCAGGATTTGCCATCGCCCTCTGAGTCCTGTCAGTTCACATACTTTAGAGAAACCCGCCTCGACTGCGCTGTTTGGAATTTGGAAACCTATTTCTTTCAGATGCGTTACTGCACATAAGATTGTATTGGTGTTCTTGATTTGATATAATCCTGGAAGCGGGCTGCTTAATTGTCCATAATTCTTTGTTTTGTAACAAATTCCATTATCATGGCATTCGTATGACAAAACATCCCCTTCATTTTCAGCAAAATAGACAGGTGCCTTGAGAGAGTTTGCTTTCTGTTCAAACACTGGGCGAGTTTGAGGCTGCGCTTCTCCTATTACGACAGGGGTGTTTGCCTTGATGATTCCAGCCTTTTCACCAGCAATCTGCTCAAGAGTGTTTCCCAAAAAGGCTGTATGGTCGAAACTTATATTGGTAATTACACATATTTCTGGTGTAATGATATTGGTACAATCCAACCTGCCACCAAGTCCCACCTCGATTACGGCAACATCAACTTCTTGTTCTGCAAAATAAGCAAAAGCCATTGCAGTCGTCAGTTCAAAGAAAGAAGGGTATAACGGTTCAAAGAAAACCTTATGATTCTCTACGAAATCAACGACAAACTTTTCGCTGACCATTTCACCATTTACTCTTATACGTTCTCTGAAATCAACCAAATGAGGAGAAGTAAAAAGCCCCACTTTCAGTCCTGATGATTGTAATATGGCTGCAATAGTGTGAGAACAAGAGCCTTTTCCGTTGGTTCCTGCTACATGTATGGTCTTGAATTTTGTATGTGGATGACCTAAATGCTCATCTAATAACAGCGTGTTTTGCAATCCTTCTTTATATGCCCCACCACCCACATTCTGGAAAAGGGGTGTTACATTAAACAAATAATTTACAGTTTCTTCGTATGTCATCATGCCACGTTTGCACTTAATTGTCTGTTTCTTTAATTAGTTGAACATTTCACTCCAATGAATGAAGCGCCTTACGCCTTCTTCGCCAAATTTAGAAAGGGATAGAATAGCCTGCTCTATTGTTTTTTCTTTATTCAGCTTTGTTTTTGAAAAGAATTTATCGGCATAACAGATAATTTGTTCTTCTATTGTTTCAGGAACCAAATCCCTTGGAAGAATAGGGAGATTCTGCTCCACTATCTGCTGAAGCGTTATGCCAGCTCCTGTGTGACGTTCACACACCCTTGCATGCTGTGGGTAACCCTGCTCAAGCAGCAGTTGTGCACCTATCGTACCATGGCAAATGTAAGGCTCTGTCCCAAAACATTGAATCCCAGGCGCATTGCAACGATATATTCCTATATCATGCAACATAGCGGCTTCCTCCACAAAAGTCCGATCTGCATGAAGTTGTGGATGGCTATCAACAATGGAAAGCGCTTTTTCTGCAACTTGTCGACTATGTACCGTCAAAATATGTCGCAGTTCATTGTCTTCAGGGTAGTATTTGTCAATGATAGATTGGTAATTCATAAGTAAAAATCTTTAGTCAATTGAGTATACTCATTTGTACGGCTGCCATCAAAAGCGTTCAAGGTCAAAGCTGTCGTTAAGGTTGAGGACGCTGTTTTAGAAAACTCTAGCAATGTACGTTTGAAGGCCTTCTTTTCACTTGAACGCACATCCATTCGACGTTTCAAATAAAGTTTGTGAGAAGCACATATGCTGATAAAGTGACCAGTTTCCCCATAAGGAATAATAACAGAAAAAATGCCGTTACTTTCCAATAATTCAACTGCATTGGCTACTAGAGTGTCAAATGGCAAAAAGCTATTATGCCTGGCAGCATCTCTAGCGTTATCACCACTTAAAGTTTTTTCTTTATAAAATGGTGGATTAGATACAATTAGGTCATATTTATTAAAGAAATAGTCAATGTTTCTAAAATCTTGTTTCAGCACATTTATACGTTCCTTAAATTTAGAAGCTTCCACATTTTCTCTTGCCTGCTTAACAGATGAGTCATCTATGTCAATACCTGTAACCTGAATATACGGAAATCGCTGTGCCAGCATTAGTGAGATAAGTCCTGTACCTACACCAACATCTAGCACTCTCATTTTTTTTTGAGAGTCTTCCTCTTGTGCGGCCCAAGCTCCTAACAATACACCATCCGTCCCGACTTTCATCGCTGAATGGTCGTGGCGGATGGTAAATTGCTTAAAGTGGAAATAGGGGTTGGACAAGTCGAGGACAGTGTTGAGATTAAAAGTTAAAATATCTTTTTGCGTTGTTGTATGAAATATCTTCAATCATCTGATTCACACGATGTTCTTCGAAGCCTGTATAAGGCACTTCGCCATTCTCGATATCTGTAGCAACAAGGTTGCAGAGAATTCGACGGAAGTACTCATGACGAGGATAAGAAAGGAACGATCTTGAATCGGTGAGCATACCAACAAAACGACTGAGCAAGCCTAACAAAGACAATGTGTTCATCTGCTTTGTCATTCCATCTTTTTGGTCAAGGAACCACCATCCTGAACCCCATTGTATTTTGCCAGCGCATGAGCCGTCTTGGAAATTTCCAAGCATCGTAGCGAGCACTTCGTTGGCACAAGGATTGAGATTATAGAGGATGGTCTTGGCGAGTTTATCCTCTGCATTCAAACGGTCAAGGAATTTTGAACACTTCTTGGCTGTATTAAACTCGCCAATAGAGTCAAAACCTGTATCTGGACCTAACAATTTGAACATCTTTGAATTGTTGTCACGAATAGCTCCATAGTGGAATTGCTGCGCCCATCCAGATTCTGCATCTTGAACAGCAAAGATGTGCATCATAGCCGACTTGAATTTCAGAATTTCGTCTTGTGTCAGCTCTCTGCCTGAATAGACTTTGTCAAAAATGCCTTTAATTTCAGCCTCAGTGTAATCTTCTGCATAGAATTCTTCTATTCCATGGTCAGACAGTTTACAGCCCATTGAGGCAAAGAAATCGTGTCGCGCCTGAATGGCATCAATATAATCGTTGAAATTATTAATAGCCTTTCCGCTCACTTCTGAGAGTGTGTCGACATACATCTGGAAGTTTGCTGGCACCTCAACACCCATAGCCTTGTCTGGACGCCATGTAGGGAGCATGCGAGTCTTCATTGTGGGATCATCTGCAACCTGTTTATGGTACTGAAGCGAATCGATAGGGTCGTCAGTGGTGCACACAACTTCCACATTATAGTATTCCATTAGTCCTCTTGGCGTGAATTTGGGGTCGTTCTTGATTTGTTCATTGCACTCTTCATAAATATCGCGTGCATTTTCTGGATTCAAAGTCTTATCAATGCCAAAAGCTGTCTTCAACTCGAGATGTGTCCAATGATAAAGAGGATTACGGAATGTATAAGGAACTGTCTCTGCCCATTTTTCAAACTTTTCCCAATCACTTGTTTCTTTACCTGTACAGAAACATTCTGCCACACCATTACTGCGCATAGCGCGCCACTTGTAATGGTCGCCACCAAGCCATATTTGCGTGATGGATTCAAAACGTTTGTTTTCTGCTACCATCTGTGGAACAAGATGGCAGTGATAGTCAATAATGGGCATTTTTGCTGCATGTTCATGATAAAGTTTCTGTGCCGTTTCACTTTGCAACAGAAAGTTTTCATCCATAAAAGGTTTCATTGTAATATTGCGTTTTTAAGTTTTTTTACTGTTGCAAATATAGTCATATTTTTTTGTTTTCATAATATCAAACTGAAAAACTATATAGTATATTTAAGTTTTTTTCTCCTAAATTTTGAGTGTTGGCGCAAAAGGAGTAATTTTGCGAGGGTTTAGCAATCTTAACACATAACAATATAAATCACATTTAATACACGATGTCACTAAAATCTTTGAATGCTCGCACGGCTCCTAAAAGCCATGCACCTGAGAGAATTATTCAGTTTGGAGAAGGAAATTTCTTGCGCTGTTTTGTCGATTGGATTATCTACCATATGAATCAGAAAACAGACTTTAATTCGAGTGTAGTTGTTGTGCAGCCTATCGAACAAGGAATGGTTGACTGGCTCAATGGACAAGACTGTCTTTATCATGTCAATCTGCAAGGCCGGCTGAATGGCGAGAAGGTAAATTCTCTTACTCGCATCGACTGCATCAGCAGAGCCCTCAATCCATACAGCCAATATCATGCTTTTATGGCATTGGCTGAACAGTCAGAGATACGATTTGTGATTTCCAACACAACAGAAGCAGGTATAGCATTTGACGCCAACTGCAAATTGTCCGATGCGCCGGCGTCTTCTTATCCAGGAAAACTCACCCAAATGTTATACAGGCGCTTTAAGGCATTTAACGGAGCAGCAGACAAGGGACTTATCATTATGCCTTGCGAATTGATATTCCTCAACGGCCACTATTTGAAAGAGTGCATTTACAAATACATCGAACATTGGAAAGGCGACTTTGGAGTTGATTACGAAGCGTTCAAGGAGTGGTTTACTAAATACAATTATGTGTGTGCGACACTGGTTGACCGTATCGTGCCAGGATTCCCTAGAAAAGAAATTGCCGACATTCAGCAAAAAATATGCTATGCTGACAATCTTGTCGTGCAGGGTGAAGCTTTCCATCTCTGGGTGATAGAAAAGCCTGAGAACATGAGCATTGAATCATTAAAGGAGGAATTTCCAGCAGAAAAAGCAGGCCTCAATGTGTTGATTGCTCCAAGCGAGAAGCCTTATCACGAAAGAAAAGTCACATTGCTTAACGGTCCTCACACTGTACTTTCTCCTGTTGCATATCTCAGTGGCATTAATATTGTACGCGATGCTTGCAACGACGAAGTTGTCGGCAAATATATTCACAAAGTACAATTTGACGAGCTCATGCAGACACTAAACCTTCCAATGGAAGAGCTGCAGCAATTTGCCACAGATGTATTGGAGCGTTTCAACAATCCCTATGTTGACCATCAGGTGACCAGCATCATGCTGAACTCTTTCCCCAAATATGAAACTCGCGATTTGCCGGGCGTAAAAGTGTATCTCGAAAGAAAAGGGGAATTACCACAAGGCTTAGTCTTTGGGCTAGCGGCAATTATCACATATTACAAAGGAGGAAAACGTGCAGACGGGGCACCAATCGAACCTAATGATGCGCCAGAAATCGTACAATTGCTTAAGGAACTATGGGCCACAGGAGACACTCGGAAAGTTGCAGAAGGTGTCCTTGCTGCAGAATACATCTGGAAAGAGAACCTCAATATTACCGTGCCAGGTTTGACTGAACTTGTTAAGAGATATCTTGATCTCATTCAAGAAAAAGGTATGTATGAGGCAGTGAAAACAATATTGTAGAATATAATTAAAAGATTCTTAATAAAATATTTCTTCAAGGAACGAGACCTCTGCGAAAGTCTGTCAAACTTTTGCAGAGGTCTCTGTATAGTCAAAAAAGGATAAAACAAATCGGCCGTACAGAAAAGGAGCAGACGTAATCAAATTAACGAAATCTTCACGCGCTAACAGCAAGAATCAACAATGTTTTCTCAAGAAACAAGCACATGAAAGAAGGTTCACTTTATTTATGAAAGAAGGTTCGCTTCATAACCCGATGTCGGTTCGCTTTACAGACCAGCATTGGTTCGCTACAGAACTTCAAATGTCTTTTTAGAATTTGTATGTCTTGGGGATAACTATCTACGACGTAATTTTTGTTTCTGCCGCCTATATAATATTTTACTCACCGTGTACGAAATATTCCAAACATGGTGTTTAAGATATTATGAACACGGTGAGTAGGTCGGGATTAAATTCTTGTTTTGCAAAACTGGCTTGCAACAATGAGAAATATCTCAGGAATCTAGACGTCACTTTCCTTTATATTATCACGAGAGAAAGTAACGTCCTATTATTAGAATTTTATTTGGAGACATTATTATGGCAATGACAGTTTTCGCCTTTCTGCATAGGACAAGAATTGCAAGAGTTACAGCATTTGGTTTTGCTTTTAGCTTGACGGTAAAAATAACGGATAATGGCTATTGCCACATAAGCGATAATGATATACACGATGAGTTCTTGCATAATACTTAATTAGAATTATACGGCACCAGTAATGAAACTGCCTATCTGATATATAAATGTTGACGTAAGCCAGGCAAGAAGGGTGGTGTAAAATGCGGTAAAGATTGCCCATCCCCATTTGCCAGATTCATTTTTAATGCCTATGCAAGTTGCAAAACAAGGCATATAGAGAAGAACAAATATCAGGAAACAAAATGCAGACAAAGAACTCATGCCACTTGTAGAAATATCGCCATGATATAGAACAGACATGGTGCTGGCAACAATTTCTTTGGCTCCTATACCAGTAATGAGAGCTACTCCTTCTTTCCATTGCAATCCACAAGGTTCTATAATTGGCTCTATAAATTTGCCAATCTGGCCTATGTAGCTGAGTTCCATCTGCTGCCCCTCTGTTGCTTCTGCATGATGGGGGAAATAGCTCAATGCCCAAATCGCGATGCTTGCAACAAGTATGGTTGTTCCCATTTTCTTGAGATATTGCTTTCCTTTCTCCCAGGTGTGTCGGCTAACGCTTTTCACGGAGGGCATTCGATAAGGGGGGAGTTCCATCACAAAAGGACTGCTCTCTCCTTTAATTAAAAAGCGGCTGAAGATTTTTGCCATTAAAATACTAAATAAAATGCCCATCAGATACAAGGCAAATAAAACAAAAGCTGACTTTTTTGGGAAGAATGCGCCTATGACGATGATGTAGACGGGAAGGCGTGCAGAACAGGACATGAGAGGAAGGATAAGCATTGTGATAAGGCGCGACTTCCTGTCTTCAATGGTCCGTGTAGCCATAATAGCTGGAATGTTACAGCCAAATCCCATAATCATCGGTATAAAAGATTTTCCATGCAACCCCATGTGGTGCATTATTTTATCCATAATAAAAGCTGCACGCGCCATGTATCCACTATCTTCCATCCAAGATATGAAAGCATAGAGAATCAATATGTTAGGCAAAAAGACAATAACGCCTCCAACCCCACCAATAATTCCATCTATAACAAGCGCTTTTAGCGGACCGTCCGGCATCCATTCTCCAATTAAATCTCCTACCCATCCGATAGCTGAATCAATCCAGTCCATTGGATATTGTCCGATATTGAATGTACAGAAAAACATGATGTACATAAGGAGGAGGAATATGGGATATCCCCACAGTTGATGGGTTACTACGGCGTCAATCTTTTTAGTCATGAGCCTCTTGTTTTTGTTTGCTTTTTTGAAAGTCTCCTTTAATGCTCCCTGAACAAATCCATATTTGGCATCAGTAACTGTAGATTCGCTGTCTTCGTTGATTTCTTTAAAGATATTTTTTTGGCATATGTCTCTTTGCAAAAGAATATCACGGCTGTTATCCAACTGTCGAATGATACCTTCAACTTGCCTGTCGTTCTCCAATAATTTGATGGCAAGAAAACGTGCTGAATAGTTTTGATGTGGTTCTGGATTTTTTCGAATGAGGTGTTCTATCTGCAAGATATTATCTTCAAGTAAAACTCCATGATTTATATGTATATGTCTAAATATCTTCTGTTTACCCTCTATCATTTCAATAGTTTGATGAAACAGTTCCTTGACCCCTTCTCCAGTTTTCCCTACGGTTGGAACAATTGGAGTTCCCAGCAAAGTTCCCAGCTGCTCAATGTTCAGCGTGTTGCCACTCTCGCGCAGTTCGTCATACATGTTTAAGGCGATAATCATGGGGACATCCATGTCTATCAATTGCGTTGTGAGATATAGATTTCGCTCGATGTTGCTGGCATCAATGACATTAACAATAATATCAGGATGCTTCTCTATGATGTATTTTCTGACATACAATTCCTCTGGCGTGTAAGCAGAAAGAGAGTACGTTCCTGGCAAATCGACAAGATTGAAATGATAGCCTCCAAAATCAAAACTTCCCACTTTAGCGTCAACAGTCACGCCTGAGTAGTTGCCCACACGTTCATGAGCCCCACAAGCCACATTGAAGAGTGTTGTTTTACCACAATTGGGATTTCCGACAAATACAACATCTAATTCTTTTTCTTTCTCTCTGGCAACCCTATGTATAATGTCGTCGCAATTATCAGCAGGCATTCCTTGTGGCAACAAATGTAATGCCTCCCATTCTCTTGCTTCCTCTTCATTTACAATTTCAACAAGTTCTGCCTCTGCTTTACGCAGACTCACCTCGTAATCCATGATTTTGTATTTCACAGGGTCATGTAAAGGAGCATTGAGAAGCACCTCAACACTTTGGCCTTTGATGAATCCCATCTCGATGATGCGCTTGCGAAATCCTCCATGCCCTTTCACGCGAACTATTACGCCCTTTTTCCCTGTTTGCAATTCTGAAAGTTTCATTCCTTATTCTTTAGTTATAAATAGACAAGTCTTTATTTTTTTTTGCAAAGTTACAACCTTTCATGCAACTATACAATACTCATTTTTTAGTATTTAGCATATTATTCATCCTGAAAATAAACCCCATCTTGTTTTTTTTCATTATCTTTGCAATCTAATTGCAAATCAGTCTTTGTAGATTATAATTCTATTAAAAAAGAGTGCTTGAAGGCCCTAACATCGAAAAAGAATGGAGAATAATTATAAACGAGCAGACAAACTAAGCTGGGTTCTTGCAAACGACTACCGCTTATTGCAAATAATGAGTCGTTTTGGTATTTCTTTAGGATTTGGAGAAAAGACAATTGCAGAAGTTTGCAGCCAATATGCAGTTGATACTGAGACATTTCTTACCATTATCAATTATGTAAAAAATGGGGCAGAGAACAAGCTACAAAATGTAACTTCCGTCAATGCAGCATCGGTTTTGAGCTATTTGAAAAGAAGCCACTCCTATTTTTTAGAATATCTGCTTCCTAGCATCCGTTTTCACTTGCTGAATGCTATTGATTGTTCTGTACAAAATGAGATAGCCTTTCTGATGCTGAAGTTTTATGATGAATATGTGGAAGAAGTGCGCAAGCACATGGAGTTTGAGGAATCGACAATTTTTGTCTATGTGGAGAAACTCATAAATGGTGATTTCATTGCGATAGAAAAAAATCAATTGCTGTCTCGCCATCATGAAGCGATTGAGTCTAAGCTGAAAGAACTAAAAAGCCTCTTCATGCAGTATTATCCTCAGAAGGAGAATAATGAAAAACTGAATGCGGCCATCATCTCCATCTATCAGGCTGAAGAAGAATTGAGTACACATTGTATGATTGAAGACAATATATTCTTGCCTTCTGTACGCCGTTTGGAGCATTTGACAGAAACTCGTATACCAGCAAATGGAACTGGACTATTTTCTGCATCTGCAACATCAGAAGAATTACTTTCAGAACGAGAAAAGGAGATCGTTATTTGCGTAGCAAAAGGCTTGTCGAACAAGGAAATTGCAGACACGCTTTTCCTGTCCGTCAACACAGTAACCACACATCGGCGTAACATTGCCAAAAAGTTGCGAATTCATTCTCCTGCAGGCATTACAATCTATGCTATTGTGAACAAGCTCATCACTCTTGAAGAAGTGAACATATGAAATTTTAATCAATATATTAATTATCATTATGGAAAGAAAAGTTGCATTAATCACAGGTATCACCGGCCAGGACGGTTCATACCTATCCGAGTTCCTTTTGGCGAAGGGTTATGAAGTACATGGTACCATACGCCGTTCTTCAGTTGACTATCGCGAGCGCATCGCTCATCTTGAAGGCACTCCCAACTTCCACCTGCATTATGCAGACCTGGGAGACTCCATGTCTATTCTTCAGGTTGTCAGCAAGGTGAAGCCTACCGAAATTTACAACCTGGCAGCACAGTCACACGTGCAGGTCAGCTTCGACTCTCCTGAGTTCACAGCTGACGTTGACGCAGTAGGCGTTCTCCGTGTACTGGAAGCTGTTCGCCTTTGCGGCCTGGCCGACAGCTGCCGCATCTACCAGGCATCTACGTCTGAGCTGTATGGCAAGGTGGAAGAAGTTCCACAGAACGAAAACACACCATTCCACCCATATTCACCTTATGCTGTGGCAAAGCTCTACGGCTTCTGGATTGTGAAAGAATACCGTGAGGCCTACAACATGTACTGCTGCTCAGGCATCCTTTTCAACCATGAGTCAGAACGCCGTGGCGAAACTTTCGTGACACGAAAAATAACCCTTGCAGCAGCGCGTATTGCACAAGGCAAGCAGGATAAACTTTATTTGGGCAACCTTTCTTCTCTTCGCGACTGGGGCTATGCCAAGGACTACGTGGAGTGCATGTGGCTCATTCTCCAGCAGGAAAAGCCAGAAGACTTTGTCATCGCCACAGGCGTACAGCACTCTGTCCGTGAATTTGCCTACTATGCATTCAAGGCTGCAGGCATCGAACTGAAGTTTGAAGGCGAAGACATGAACGAGAAGGGCATCTGCGTAGCAGGACCAGACAATCTCATCGGCAAGACACTGGTCGAGGTTTCAGAAGACTTCTACCGTCCAACAGACGTGGTTAACCTCTGGGGCGACCCAACCAAGGCAAAAGAGAAACTTGGATGGAATCCTCAGACAACTTCTTTCGAACAGCTTGTTTCTATTATGGTGAAACATGACATGGAGAAGGTGGCTGCCGACCACGTGGCATCAGTCATGAGAACGAACTTGGCAGAGTATCTCGAAAAAGGACTTGTAAAATAAGCATATCATGTCATTAGATAAGAGTTCAAAAATTTTTGTAGCAGGCCACAATGGCCTGGTTGGTTCCGCCATCTGGAACAACCTCAAGGCACGAGGCTATGACAATCTCGTTGGAAAATCGCATGCTGAACTGGATTTGCTTGACCCTGTTGCTGTAAAAACGTTCTTTGACGAAGAACAGCCAGATGCCGTAGTATTAGCCGCTGCACACGTAGGAGGTATTATGGCAAACCTGCAATACCGTGCAGATTTCATTTATAAGAATCTTCAAATACAGCAAAATGTAATTGGAGAAGCATGGAAACACGGGGTGAAAAAGCTCTTATTTCTTGGTTCAACCTGCATTTATCCAGGGGAGGCGCCACAGCCAATGCCAGAAGACTGCTTGCTCACATCGCCACTCGAATATACCAACGAACCTTATGCCATCGCCAAGATTGCAGGATTGAAGATGTGTGAATCATTCAATCTTCAGTATGGTACAAATTACATCGCCGTAATGCCAACCAACTTGTATGGCCCTAATGACAATTTTCATCTTGAGAACTCCCATGTGCTTCCTGCCATGATTCGAAAGATTCATCTGGCCAAGTGCTTGAATGAAGGGAATTGGGATGCTGTCCGCAAAGACCTGCAGCTACGTCCCGTTTCCATGAAGGTGCCTAAGATGGTAGATGGGCAAGGCGCACAAGACGAGGCAGAATCAAAGGCGTCACAAACAATTATAGCAACAGCGATGAGCGATGATTACACCATTCTTCAAGTGCTACGTCATTATGGCATAACTCCAGAAGCAGTCACTCTATGGGGGACTGGAGCGCCTATGCGCGAATTCCTCTGGAGCGAGGAAATGGCAGACGCCTCCGTTCATTGCCTATTAAATGTCGATTTCCAAGACGTAATAGAAAAGAGTGATTTTGTTGTAAACAGAGACGGGATCAAAGAAATTCGCAACTGCCACATCAATGTAGGCACAGGCAAGGAAATCTCCATCAAGGAAGTGGCCAAGAAAATCATGCAGGAAATTGGCTTCAAAGGGGAACTCCGTTGGGATTCTTCTAAACCAGATGGCACAATGAAGAAACTGACAAATGTTGACAAGCTCCATCGCCTTGGATGGCATCACGCCATCGAAATTGAAGAAGGTGTCCATCGCCTTTACGAATGGTACTTGAAGGGCATCTGCATCAACCACAAACAAGGTTGACAACTACAATCACAATAAAGAAAAGAGAGGATTTGCAATAGGCATTGCTCCTCTCTTTTTTATGATTATAAAGTTTGCCAGATTTTAATTGCAGAACTATTGAAATTAAGATACCCCCTGTATCGTAACTACAATAAAGGGCTGAGCGTAATTGTGATGGAGAGCACAACATTTGAATGTTCCAGCACCATTCGATTTCACAAAGTACTATACAATAAAATTCGACCTTTCTATTTTGTTTAGAATACAAAAAAGTGAGAACCGTACCAAAAAGGAAGCAGTTCTCACTTTAATTGTAGTATTAATTGTAAAATGTTGAATTATTGCATTTTACCATGACAGTTTTTGTATTTTTTTCCAGAACCACACGGGCAAGGATCATTACGTCCAATTTTAGGGCCGTTATTGACAACGGGTGTCATGGGCTGGCGCGCACGCGTGTCTGTCTGCGCAGCTTGTGCTTGCTGACGCTGTGTTTCAGATGGCTCGTCGAGGTTCTGGTGTGTCTCTTTGAGGTTCTGAACAGGCTCTTCTATAGGAGTTTGTGGAGCTTGCTTCACGTCTTGCTCTTCTGCAATAGGAATGGAGCAGCGCATGAGCACTGAGATGGTGCCATTGTTGATGTCGTTGACCATCTTGTCGAAGAGGTTTACAGATTCGAGCTTGAAGATGAGCAATGGATCTTTCTGCTCGTATGACGCATTTTGTACAGAATGCTTGAGTTCGTCGAGCTCGCGCAGATTCTCTTTCCATGCGTCGTCAATCGTGTGAAGGAGTATGGCTTTCTCGAAAGCTATCAGGATCGAGTTGCCTTCTGTCTCATATGCTTCCTTGAGGGGAATGCTTATCTGATAGATGCGACGTCCGTCTGTGATGGGGACAAGAATGTTTTCGTACATATGTCCTTTGGTTTCGTACACATCTTTGATGACTGGATAGGCTACAGAGGCGAGGCGAGCTGTTCTTTTCTTGAAAGAGTCGATAACGATGTCGAACGCTTCATCTTCGAGCTTAGTACGGCTGGTGTTATCAAATTTCTCCATGTCGAAAGGAAGTTCCATTGCAAAGATGCGTAAGAAGTCTTCGCGGCAGCTTTCGTAGTCGCCGTTGCCAAGGATTTTCACGACACGATCCCAAATTATGTTGGCAATGTCCATGCCTATGCGTTCTCCCATGAGAGCATGGCGACGGCGCTCATAGATGACTTTTCGCTGCTTGTTCATCACGTCGTCGTATTCAAGCAAGCGCTTACGAATGCCAAAGTTGTTCTCCTCGACCTTCTTCTGGGCACGTTCAATAGACTGGTTAATCATCTTATGCTCTATCATTTCTCCATCTTCGAATCCAAGACGGTCCATGACTTTGGAGATGCGGTCACTGGCGAAGAGGCGCATGAGCTTATCCTCAAGAGAAACGTAGAAAATGGATGAGCCTGGATCACCCTGACGTCCAGAACGTCCACGAAGCTGGCGGTCCACACGGCGACTCTCATGACGCTCTGTACCAATGATGGCAAGTCCGCCAGCTGCTTTCACTTCGTCAGAAAGTTTGATGTCGGTTCCACGGCCTGCCATATTGGTAGCAATAGTCACTGCACCCAAGAGTTTTTCCTCCTTAGTTCCGTCCTCGTTGATCACTTCTCCCAATGTGCTCTGACCTGCCAATGCCACAATATCAGCTTCTTTCTGATGGAGCTTTGCATTGAGCACCTGGTGTGGTATCTTGCGCATGGAAAGCATGCGTGACAGGAGTTCTGAGATTTCTAC